>NZ_CP127247.1:4212686-4526205 GCF_030285785.1 Parasedimentitalea psychrophila
AGCTTATTGTAGGTTTCCAGCAGCTTGGGGTCGACCTCATCCAGTGACTTGGGTTTGACCTCCATCGATTTCGGACGGGCATAGTAATACTGGTCCTGAAAATCGATTTCCGGGTAATCGACCATGGCCCAGTTCGGCTCTTCCTTGGTCAGCCAGCGATCATAGGCCTGCAGACGCCAGTCCAGCATCCACTGCGGTTCTTCGTTCTTTTCCGAAATCAACCGGACAATATCCTTGGTCAGCCCCTTGGGAGCATATTCCATCTCGATGTCGGTGGCCCAACCGTGCTTATAGGCACCGCCCACTTCGCGCACGGCATCGACCGTTTCCTGATCAATGCCTTCTTTAACTTGTGTCTGGTCCAAAGCGGCCATCTTAGGTCTCCTAAACGCACGCCACCCGGGCGCGATAAGTCTTTTGTTTTGCCAGCCACGTATCTGCAAACCGCAGTACGTCGCTTTCGCTTGTTTCGGGGCCCAGCGACACCCGGATGGCGCTCTGAGCTGTGATCTCGTCGTATCCCATCGCTGTCAGCACCGCACTGGCACGGACCTTGCCGCTCGAGCAGGCCGACCCGGCGCTGATGGCAAAACCGGCCAGATCCATCTGCATGACCTGGGTCTCACCCTTCCAGCCCGGCGTGGCGAAGCATGAGGTATTGGGGAGGCGGCGACCCGATTGTCCAACAAAAATAGTATCTCCAGCACCGGCCACAAGAGCTTGTTCCAGCATATTTCGCAGGATTTCAACGCGCTCCCAGACGCCATTTGCCAAGTCGCGGGCAGAAGCTTCGGAGGCGGCACCAAACCCCGCAATTCCAATAACATTTTCAGTTCCGCCCCGGCGACCCATTTCCTGGCCACCGCCCTTGATTTGGGTGGCCATTTCGGTGCCCCGCCGCAGGACAACGGCGCCAATTCCCTTTGGGCCGCCCAGTTTATGCGCCGATATCAGCGCCCTTGTTGCTCCCAACCAATTGAACGCAATCGGCAGTTTGCCAAAAGCCTGGGTTGCGTCGGTAACAGCCAATCCCTGCGGCAATGTCTGAACGATGCCGGTTTCGGAATTGGCCAGCTGCAAAGCCGTGCGCCCTGGATCAGCAACCGTTACAATCCCATCACTCGCCACGGATAGATCTTCGGTAATCCATGACCTTACGGCGTCATGTTCAATCGACGACCCCTGTAGGTTTTGGTCGCCACAGGCCAGTGAGGCGCCCTCGGTTGATCCAGATGTAAAGACCACATCGGCCCCATCCGCACCAAAGGCAGCGGCCACCTGCGCACGCGCCCGCTCAACCACGGCTTTGGCCGCCCGGCCTTCGCCGTGCACCGACGACGGGTTACCGCAGAGATCCATCGCAGCGATCATCGCCGCACGCGCTTCGGGTCGTAAAACCGTGGTGGCATTGTGATCCAGGTAAACCCTAGTCATAGATACATGTTTTCCCAGTTAAGCCCGCCTGAAGCGGACTGCTATTTTGGCCATTCATTCTGCGTCAACCACCGAAAACAGCCCCGGCACCGCAGGACAGGGAGCCAGGTCATTATTGATGATATCCGATAGCCGCGTCTGGTGCAGATACACATAGACATGTGCGCTCAGCCCTTCCCACAGCCGGTTCGTCAGTGATTGCGCCCGACTGCCGGATAGGGCGCCTGACGCTCCGGCGCCCTTATGCATAGCATCCACCGTTTCGTCTACCGCAGATAGGATTTCGACCACCCGAATCTCCGAGGCGGGGCGCGCCAAGCGATAGCCGCCACCGGGTCCTCTCACCGAATTCACCAACTCGGCCCGGCGCAGCTTGACGAACAACTGCTCCAGATAGGGTAAGGAGACATCCTGCCGTTTGGAAATATCCCCCAACACCACCAATTTGTCGGTGGGCTGCAGCGCAATGTCGGCCAACGCGACCATGGCATAGCGCCCTTTTGTCGAAAGCTTCATATTTGTGGTACTCCAACCGGCTTGAACACAGCGTAAACATTGACCTCAGCGGCATCAGTGCGTATCTCAGCCTGATGGTGCTAGGTTTTTTACCGCGCCCCCATTTAGAACCGTTCTAAGGTGCCTTAGGGAATTCGTCAAGTTTACCCTTTCGGCATCTCTCGCAAAATAAGAGTAGGATGCAACTGCCCATGCCTGAGGTCATTTTCCCCGGACCCGAAGGCCGCCTTGAAGGCCGCTATCACCCGCAAAAAGAGCGCGATGCGCCCATCGCTATTGTGTTGCATCCGCATCCACAATTTGGCGGCACCATGAACAACAAGGTGGTCTATAACCTCCACTATGCGTTCTATAATATGGGGTTCACCGTTCTGCGGTTCAACTTCCGCGGCGTCGGCCGTAGCCAGGGTGAATATGACCAGGGCGTAGGCGAGCTGTCAGATGCGGCCTCGGCGCTGGATTACCTGCAGTCGATGAACAACAATTCCAAGCATTGCTGGGTTGCCGGTTTCTCCTTTGGATCGTGGATCGGCATGCAATTGCTTATGCGCCGCCCAGAGATCACTGGCTTCATTTCGGTGTCGCCTCCGGCCAATATGTATGACTTCTCGTTCCTGGCGCCCTGCCCGTCTTCGGGTTTGATCATCAATGGTACATCGGACCGGGTTGCGCCGCCGCCTGACACCGTGAACCTGGTGAATAAACTGCACGAGCAAAAAGGCATCACCATCACCCACCAGGAAATTGAAGGCGCTGACCACTTTTTCCAGGAACCGCATATGGATCACATGATCGGAAATGTATCTGACTATGTGAAACGCCGCCTGACGGAAAACACCCGCTGATGGGAACACTGGAACGGCTGGCCGAACAACTGGCTGACGACACTATGAAAGTGCAGGATGCGACCGGTCAGGACCGTTTGTTTATGGAGGTAAGCAGCGTCTTGGCCGCGTCCTCGCAAACATTGGAAGAAGCCTTTCTGACTGAAATGCGTGTTCGACTGGCAGAGCGTATTGCACGCAAGTTTCTGAACAAGAAAATTGCCGAAGCTCAAGCCGCGACTGAGGGCAATATACAATCGTGACCAACCGTTTAGAAGCGCAGTTTGAATTCCTCCTGGAGGCGGACAAACTGCGCCAGGTGGAGCGCGCCAACCTTATTCTGGATTGTTCGCGGCGTGAAAACTCCGCCGAACATAGCTGGCATCTGGCGCTTTATGCTTTGACCCTGGCGCCACTGGCGCCAGCGGAAGTCAAAACCGCCCGTGTTATCAAAATGTTGCTTTTGCATGATCTGGTCGAAGTTGACGTAGGTGATCACCCCATTCACCAGCCAACCGACTGGCAGGCTGTTGCGCAAGCGGAACAGATCGCCGCAAAACGCATATTTGGTTTGCTGCCAGAGGACCAGGGCACAGAGATGCTGGCCCTGTGGCAAGAGTTCGAAGCCAATCAGACCAGCGACGCAAGATTTGCCAAGCAGCTGGACCGGTGCCAGCCCATCTTCCAGACCCTCTATGGTGCCGACCCGGTTCCCGAACATCTTGAAATCGCAAGGGATACCCTGGACAGTGGACGCTCTGCGTCGCTCGAACAAGAGCTCCCCGAGGCCTTTTCTCATGCCCAGGAATTGCTGGGTCGCCCGTCCAAGACGTGTAGCGCTGCATTGACCCGCCGCTTGCCATTTCTAAATGAATCTGATGGCTTAAAGCACGTTCTTCGCGCGACATTGATCGGCAATGGAGCGCGGCGCGAAAACTCGGCCGAACACAGCTGGCATATTATGCTTTATGCTTGGGTACTTGCCGAGCATTCGACTGTCGAAATTGAGATCGACCGGGTTATGCAGATGCTTCTGCTGCATGATATTGTCGAAATCGACGCCGGCGATGCACCAATACACGGAGACATCGATCAGCTCGCTCTGGCCGCCAAGGAAGAGGCTGCGGCAGCGCGGTTATTTGGCCTGCTGCCTGAGGATCAGAAAACCGCCTTTTGTGATCTGTGGCATGAGTTTGAAGCTGCGGACAGCAAGGATGCTGTATTTGCAAAATCGATCGACCGGGTGCAGCCAGTGTTGCTGAACCTGCTGAATGGCGGCGGCAGCTGGGTTGAATACAACGTGTCACTCGACCAAGTTGATGCCCGCGTTGGGCAAAAAGTGCTCCGGGGTGCGCCAGCTGTCTGGCACCATGTCCGGGCCCGCATCAAGCCCTGGTTCGACGCTAGATCACCGGGGTAAACTCAGTCAGCGTGACCTTGTCGCCATCCAGCTCCAAAAACATGCCCGCCTCCAGTTCAGTCCAGCCGCTCTCATCGGCCTCCAGAGGTTCGGACACCACCGCCCAGCCCTGTTGGCTCTCACTCCACCGATAATATAGTGAGGGTGCGATGTGATCAGATGAATATCGTACCGCAAACAGTCTCTGGCCGTCAGAAAGGGCGGCTGACAGCCGCATATGCGGCGTGCTGCCCCGTTGGCGCGACAGGTTTTCCAATCGGGCAACCGCCCGGCTCAGGGCGCCTTGCGGATCGTGATCCAGGCCCTCTCCCAGTGCCATCAGAAATAGGACTTCACTATCTGTAGCGCCCTTGCGATGCTGATACAGATCATCTGGTATACACATATCAGCCTGCTTGCGAAAATTCGCAAATCCTCCGGCCTGTCCATTGTGCATAAAGCTCCAGTTGCCGGCAGTGAAAGGGTGGCAATTGTTACGACTGATCGCAGATCCAGTCGACGCGCGCACATGGGCCAGAAACAGCCGGGAGCGAATGTGATGCGCCACGGAGCGCAAATTTGGATCTGACCAAGCCGGATAAACATCCCGGTACAGTCCCGGCTCCGGGCGGCTGTCATACCAGGCAACGCCAAATCCATCGCCATTTGTCGATGTCTTGCACTCTTCAGCTTCCTTGCTTTGCACAATCAAAGAATGTTCCGGGCGCGAAATGATTTCTTCAAGATAGATTGATTGTCCCAAATAGGCTGCCCAACGACACATGGCGGTATCCTTCCCTGGCCTCGCAAAAGAGGTCAGTTTCCACTTCACGAAATATTTACTCGTTCTCTATACCCGCCGCCACAACAGGTCGACTGTGGCAACGCACAGTCGGTTGTTCATTTTTTTGGGCTTACGCTGGAGTTGAGGCCGGGACGCGACACGCTTTGCCGTTTCCAAGATTGCATTTTCCCGCCATCCTCATATGAAGGCGACGTTCATATCGTCTGGATTTTGCCATCCAGTGACCCTGCCAGAAAGCTCATTATGCCCATCCAGTATATCTATCTGATTTTGGCTGTTGCCGCTGAAACCATAGGAACCACCGCCTTGCAGGCCAGCAAGGAATTCACTCGATGGCTGCCGTCGTTGATTGTTGTGGTCAGTTACGCGCTGTCATTCTATCTGATGGCGCTGACCTTGCGGTTTATGCCGGTGGGCATTGTCTATGCGATCTGGTCCGGCCTGGGCATCGTGCTGATTGCGGCCATCGGCTATATTGTTTTTGGTCAGAAAATGGATCTGGCGGCGGTTCTTGGGATGGCGCTGATTGTTCTGGGAATTGTGATCATTCAGCTGTTTTCCAAGTCTGCCGGCCACTGATCACCGATGCGGCGCCGCGGATGACCCGAAACATCGATGAACGGCGCCTTTGATGTTACGGAAATGCATTTTCTCTGGCCTTTGGTCGGCGTTCACGCTATGGGCGCAGCAACTCCCTTACAAAGGCTGACTTCATGGAACTGCGCAACATTGCGATCATCGCTCACGTGGATCACGGCAAAACCACTCTGGTGGATGAAATGCTGAAACAATCCGGTGTCTTCCGCGACAACCAGGCGGTGGCTGAACGCGCCATGGACTCCAACGATCTTGAGCGTGAACGTGGCATCACGATCCTTGCCAAAGCCACTTCGGTGGAATGGAATGGCACCCGTATCAATATCGTCGACACCCCCGGTCACGCCGACTTTGGCGGCGAAGTTGAACGCATTCTGTCGATGGTGGACGGTGTTGTCCTGCTGGTCGACGCCGCCGAAGGCCCGATGCCACAGACCAAGTTTGTCACCGCCAAAGCCCTGGCGCTGGGGCTTAAGCCGATTGTGGTTGTCAACAAGGTCGACAAGCCCGACGGCGAGCCGGACCGGGCTCTGGACGAATGTTTCGATCTGTTTGCCAACCTTGGCGCATCGGATCAACAGCTGGATTTCCCGCATATGTACGCCTCTGGCCGCTCTGGCTGGGCTGATATGGAACTGGACGGCCCACGCAAGGACCTGTCTGCAATGTTCGACCTTATCGTCAAACATGTCCCCGCCCCAGCCCAGCAGGAGCGCAAGGACGAGCCGTTCCGGATGCTGGCCACAACCCTGGGCCATGATGCGTTCATCGGTCGCTTGCTGACTGGCCGTGTTGAGAGCGG
Source organism: Parasedimentitalea psychrophila (assembly GCF_030285785.1). Lineage (NCBI taxonomy): Bacteria > Pseudomonadati > Pseudomonadota > Alphaproteobacteria > Rhodobacterales > Paracoccaceae > Parasedimentitalea > Parasedimentitalea psychrophila. Next base: position 4,219,064 of record NZ_CP127247.1, read on the forward strand.
CACGCTGAAAGCGGGTGAAACCATGAAGGGCCTGTCCCGCGATGGCACCCAGATCGAAAGCTTCCGGGTCACCAAAGTTATGGCATTCCGCGGCCTGACACAGCAGCCAATCGACGTTGCCGAAGCCGGTGACATCGTATCGATTGCTGGCATGGCAAAGTCTACCGTGGCAGACAGCATCGTTGACCCCTTTGTTACCGAGGCACTGGAAGCACAGCCGATCGATCCGCCGACAATTACCGTCACATTTGGCATCAACGACAGCCCACTGGCTGGCCGCGACGGCAAACATGTGCAGTCTCGCGTCATTCGTAATCGTCTGATGAAAGAAGCCGAAACCAACGTTGCCATCCGCATCACCGACACCCCCGGCGGTGACGCCTTTGAAGTGGCGGGACGTGGTGAATTGCAGATGGGTGTGTTGATCGAAAACATGCGCCGCGAAGGTTTTGAGCTTTCGATTTCCCGCCCTCAGGTTCTCTTTCGTGACATCGACGGCGAACGTCATGAACCCGTCGAGGAAGTCACCATTGATGTGGATGACGAATACTCCGGCGTTGTGATCGAAAAACTGACTGGTGTCCGCAAAGGTTCACTGACCGAGATGAAACCGGCCGGTGCTGGCAAGACCCGTATCATCGCCCATGTCCCATCGCGTGGGTTGATTGGCTATCAGGGCGAGTTCATGACCGATACCCGCGGCACTGGCGTGCTGAACCGGGTGTTTCACGAATGGGCCCCCTATAAGGGTAAAATTCCGGGCCGCCGTGCCGGGGTGCTGATTTCGATGGATAGCGGTCAGTCGGTCGCCTTCGCTTTGTGGAACCTCGAAGAGCGCGGTAAGATGTTTATTGGCGCTCAGGCTGAAGTCTATCAGGGCATGATCATTGGCGAACACAGCCGTGAAAATGATCTGGAAGTGAACCCGCTGAAAGGCAAGAAGCTGACCAACGTCCGGGCCTCTGGCACCGACGAAGCGGTGCGCCTGACCACTCCGGTCACGCTGTCGCTGGAGCAGTCGATTGCCTATATCGACAATGACGAACTGGTCGAGGTCACGCCCAACGCCATTCGCCTGCGCAAACGCCATCTGGACCCGCACGAGCGCAAACGCGCCTCCCGCACTGCCGGATAAAATCAAAATCGGGCGCCCATCGGGGCGCCCTTTTTATATGGCAGGCCAATTGAATGGCAGTCCAAAATAAATGGGGCACCGGATATTATCCGATGCCCCGTTCGTTTTTTCAGAACCTGTGTTAATCTCACTTAATGACGTAACATGACTGACACCGACCGGTGTGTTCTATTCGCTGGTTTCCACCACCATCAGTTCCCGTTCAGATGCACCACGTGCGTGGTTTAGCGCCTCCTGGTACTCTGGGCTGTGATAACAGTCGACCGCGGCATCGACCGAAGGGAATTTGGCGACGACATTCCGGGGCCGTTCCTTTCCCTCAAGCTGGACGAACCTGCCGCCACGGGCGATGAATTCGCCACCGTGTTTGGCAATCGCAGGTCCTGCCAGCTTTGCATATTTGGCATAAGCATCGGCGTCAGTCACCGTTACATGTGCAATCCATAGTGCTCCCACGGGTTTTATCCTTCCAGAACTGTTTGCGCAGCAGTGATCGCTGCGGCTGAATTTGTTATCTCTTTGGCACCGCCCTGGGCCATGTCTGGCCGACCACCGCCGCCTTTGCCGCCCAGCTCAACCACAGCGGCCTTCACCAGGTCGACCGCAGACAGCCGACCGATCAAGTCTTTGGTCAGGCCCGCCGCAACCGCAACCTTGCCGCCAGTGTCCGCAATCAACAGAACGGCACCAGAGCCCAAACGTGCTTTGTGCTCGTCAATTAACGCCGGCAAATCTCGGCCCGATACGCCCTTTAGGACCTGCGCAATAAATTGCACACCGTTGATAGTCTTAGCTTCGGCACCAGCACCGCCGCCGGCACCGCCAGCCATCGCCAATTCGCGGCGCAGTTGCGACACTTCGTTCTGAAGCAACTTCCGCTCGTCGATCAAAGCCTTCAGTCGATCAACAACCTCGTCTGGCTGGGACTTGAGAACATTGGCAACCTTGCCCAGACATGCTGCTTCCCGCTCGATATGAGCAACGGCCGCGCCGCCGGTCAGGGCCTCGATCCGACGCACGCCGGCCGAGGACGCACTGTCTCCCAACAGAACAAAGCTACCGATGTCGCCCGTCTGTTTGACATGGGTGCCGCCACAGAGTTCGATAGAATACGTGGTTCCATCGCGGCCCTTGCCAGTTTCGGCCTGCCCCATGGACACCACCCGAACCTCGTCTCCGTACTTCTCACCAAACAAAGCCTGCGCACCGATGGCGCGGGCATCGTCCGGTGTCATGATCCGGGTCTCAACCGGGCTGTTTTGCCGGATAAAAGCGTTTACATCACTGGCAACCTTGCTCAACTCATCTTCAGACAAGGCCTTGGAATGGCTGAAATCGAACCGCAGGCGGCTTTCGGCGTTCAAAGATCCCCGCTGAGCCACGTGTTTGCCCAAAGTCTCGCGGAGCGCCTCATGCAGCAAGTGCGTGGCGGAGTGATTTGCACGAATGGCCGAACGCTGTTCGTGATCGACCTGCAGCTGTGCAGCGGTGCCGGTACTGATGGTGCCCTCAAAAACCTCGGCGAGGTGGATAAACACGCCTGCCGCCTTTCGGGTCGTGGTGATCCGCGCCTGTCCGCTTTCCGTACGGATCAAACCAGCATCGCCAACTTGGCCGCCGGATTCAGCATAAAACGGGCTTTGATTCAGCACGATTTGCACCTTTTCACCCAGGCTGGCCGATTTTATTTCTGCTCCATCCCGGACCAGCGCAACAATCTGACCTTCGGCCACTTCGGTATCATAGCCAAGAAAATCCGTCGTTCCGTGTTCTTCGGCGATATCAAACCAGATGGTGCTATCGGCGGCCTCGCCTGAACCGGACCATGCGGCGCGGGCCTTGGCCTTCTGCTCGGCCATGGCACTGTCAAACCCTTCGGTATCCACTGTGCGACCTTTTTCGCGCAGCGCATCCTGGGTCAAATCCAGCGGGAAGCCAAAGGTATCATACAGTTTAAAGGCGGCAGCACCGGGCAGTGGCGCATCCTGCTCCAGCGTTGCTACTTCATCATCCAGCAGTTTCAACCCACGATCCAGCGTCTGCTTGAACCGTGTTTCCTCCTGCATCAATGTTTCCTCTATCAGCGCCTGAGCCTGACCCAGTTCCGGGTATGCCGCGCCCATTTGCTGCACCAATGCGGGCACCAGCTGATGCATTACCGGGTCTTTGGCGCCCAACAGATGCGCATGGCGCATGGCGCGGCGCATGATGCGACGCAGAACATAGCCACGCCCATCATTTGCCGGCATGACCCCATCGGCGATCAGGAAAGAGGTTGAGCGCAGATGGTCGGCAATCACCCGATGATGGACATTTTGATCACCATAAGGATCAACCGATGTGGCATGGGCTGAGGCTTCGATCAGGGCTTTGAAAAGATCGGTGTCATAATTGTCATGACTGCCCTGCAGCAACGCGCCGATCCGCTCCAGCCCCATTCCGGTATCAATCGACTGCATGTCCAATGCTGTCATCGACCCATCTTCGAACTGCTCATTTTGCATGAAGACGACGTTCCATATTTCTATGAAACGATCACCGTCTTCATCTGGGCTGCCCGGTGGTCCGCCAGGAATATGGTCACCGTGGTCAAAGAAAATCTCGGTACAGGGTCCACAGGGTCCCGTTGGCCCCATTTGCCAGAAGTTGTCGTTGGTCGGGATGCGAATAATCCGGTCATCGCTAAGCCCAGCCACCTTCTTCCAAATGTCGGCCGCCTCATCGTCAGTATGGTAGACGGTGACCAGCAACCGGTCCTTTGGAATGTCAAATTCCTTGGTCAGCAATTCCCATGCATAGGGGATTGCTTCTTTTTTGAAATAATCACCGAAACTAAAATTACCCAACATTTCAAAGAACGTATGATGGCGCGCGGTATATCCCACATTGTCGAGATCATTGTGTTTGCCGCCTGCCCTGACGCATTTCTGGGCGCTGGTGGCGCGCGTGTAATCGCGCGTTTCGACTCCGGTGAATAGGTTCTTAAACTGCACCATCCCAGAGTTGACAAACATCAGTGTCGGGTCATTGCGCGGCACCAGCGGGCTTGACGCCACCACTTCGTGTCCCTGTTTGGAATAATAGTTCAGAAATGTGGATCGGATTTCGTTCAGAGTTGGCATTTTCAGGTCTCTTGACGGGTATTGGAAAGCGTTCTGAGCAGGTGTAACCGTCACACTTGGCGCTGTCCACTGTTGCCAGAGGTTGAGACCATAGGAAAAAGGGCGCAAACCATGTTGCGCCCCTTTTTGATCAAATTCAGAAGCCGTTAGGCCTCGAGTATATCATCGCCACCCTTAATATCGGGGCGGTCAAATTCCAGGCCATGCGCCGCCCGGATCTTGTCTTCGATATCAATGGCAAGATGCATGTGTTCACGCAGATAGGTCTTGGCGTTTTCTCGGCCCTGGCCAATCCGTTCGTCGCCGTAACTAAACCAGGACCCCGATTTATTTACCACGCCAGCGGCAACCCCAAGATCCAGCAATTCTCCCATTTTGGAGATGCCTTCTCCATACATAATGTCGAATTCAACCTGCTTGAATGGCGGCGCAACTTTGTTTTTCACCACCTTCACACGGGTCGCATTGCCGACAATTTCATCCCGGTCTTTGAGAGCACCAATACGACGAATATCCAGACGCACCGATGAATAAAACTTCAGTGCATTGCCGCCTGTCGTGGTCTCAGGAGATCCAAACATCACGCCGATTTTCATGCGGATCTGGTTGATAAAGATCACCATGCATTTGGATTTGCTGATCGATCCTGTCAGTTTACGCATTGCCTGGCTCATCAGGCGGGCCTGCACACCAAGACTGCTGTCGCCCATGTCGCCCTCAAGCTCGGACTTTGGAATCAACGCGGCCACGGAATCGACGACGATCATATTGACGGCCCCCGAGCGCACCAAAGTATCGGTGATTTCCAACGCCTGCTCACCAGTGTCCGGTTGCGAGATCAACAACTCTTCCAGATTGACACCCAGCTTTTGCGCATACATAGGATCAAGCGCATGCTCGGCATCCACAAAGGCACAAACTCCGCCCTTTTTCTGCTGTTCAGCCACGCAGTGCAGCGTCAATGTGGTTTTTCCCGAACTCTCTGGTCCGTAGATCTCAATAATCCGGCCCATCGGAAGGCCGCCAATGCCGAGTGCGATATCAAGCCCCAGCGAGCCGGTCGAACTGGCCTCAATCTCCGGAATGGCATTGTCGCCAAACTTCATGATTGAACCCTTGCCGAACTGCCGTTCAATCTGCGCCAAAGCGCTATCCAGCGCCTTTTGCTTGTCGCCGCTTTTCTTGTCTTTCATGGTCAAAAGATCCGCCATATTCCCTTGTCCTTCTCTTTGTGTCACACCCACGTCAGGGCCGCAATCACTGCTTTGTTCTCTTCCTGTTCCTTATGTGGACAAAGCGAGAACAATGCAAATGAAAACTTTCCTCCCGGACTGTTCGCCGGTACTGTTAACAAGATGTTTACCATCACCACCCATATGAACTTTTGACCGGAACTTTACGATGCTGGTTTTTTTCAAAGAACGTCTGGTTCTGTTGTCGGTTCCAAAAACGGGAACCACGGCCTACCACACTGCGTTGCGGGACCGGGCTGATATGATCTATTCCGATCCGCCCGAGTTAAAGCATGCACCGCTCTACCGGTATAATCGCTGGGTCCGGCCCATGTTCAAAAAGGTCTGCGATGCCGAAATGGAGGTGGTTGCAGTGATGCGTGAGCCGGTCAACTGGCTGGGAAGCTGGTACCGGTTTCGACGTCGGCCCTTTATGAATGGCAAAGACAATTCCACCAGCAATGTGAGCTTTGACGAATTTGTTCTTGCCTATTGCCAAAGCAAACAACCTGGGTTTGCGAATGTTGGTAGCCAGGCAAAATTTCTGGAAGCTCAGCCCAATGGCTGTGCTGTTGCGCAGCTGTTTCGCTATGAACATCAACAACGATTGATTGATTTCCTAGAAGACCGATTGTCCACAACACTTGTTCTTCAACAACAAAATGTCAGCCCGCCAATGGATCTATCCTTATCACCTCAGGTCGATACGGTGTTGCGGCAAACCTGTGCCGCAGAGTTTAGTCTATACGACTCCATTGACTGAGCCGTTGGCCTGCGCCACCGCAAATAGCCCTTGTCGGTCAATTCAACTGGTCGTGCACAGTCTCTGTCAATTGGTTGAGCGAGAACGGTTTGGCCAGGAATACCGAGTTGGGGACATTTGGCTCCGATTCTCCAAAAGCCCCTTCGGCATAACCCGAGACAAAGACCACCCGGGTATCGGGGCGGGTTTTCAAGGCCTCACGTACCCAGCTTGGGCCATCCATACCGGGCATCACCACATCGGTTACAAAGACATCCACGTTTAACCCTGGGTCTTCCAGTGTCCGCAATGCATCCTCAGCCGATTCAGCCTCAAGCACAGTATAGCCCCGCAATCGCAAGGCTCGGGACGCAAAAGCCCGCACCGGCGCTTCGTCCTCAACCAACAAAACAACGCCCTCCCCGTGTTTGGGGACCGTTGCTTCGACTTTAGGTGCAGCCGCTTTGGCCGCTCCTGGCAATGCTTTGTGGACCGGGAAATACAGCGTGAATTCTGTCCCTGATCCCTTGATCGAATCTACAAATATGTAACCACCGGTCTGTTTGACAATGCCATAGGCCGTGGACAAGCCCAGCCCGGTGCCTTCGCCGGTCCGTTTGGTTGTGTAAAAAGGTTCAAAAACTTTCTGGATCTTATCCGGATCAATGCCAACCCCCTCGTCCTGCACCCTGACGGTCACCCAATCACCGGCGGGCACGGTGGCCCGGTTCCGTTCAATGGGTCGGTCCAGCGACACAACTTCGGTCTCGATCCGAATCTCGCCGCCTTGAGGCATGGCGTCCCGTGCATTTACCACCAGGTTCATCAACACCTGCTCAAGCTGTCTCTTGTCGGCGCGGATTGATCGCATCACCGGATCATGGCTCAGCGTCAGTGTGACTTTCTCGCCAACAAGACGGTTCAAAAGATGAGTCAGATCGGACAGCGTGTCCCGCAGATCCAACACTTCTGGCAGCAGCGTCTGTTTGCGCGAGAATGCAAGAAGCTGGCTCACCAACGCTGCCGCTCGATTGGCATTCTCGTGAATTTGGATCAAGTCACCAAAGTCCTGATCACCCTGATCATGGCGCAGCAACAACAAATCGCAATGCCCTGAAATTGCAGTCAAAAGATTGTTGAAATCATGGGCAACACCGCCCGCCAATTGACCGATCGCCTGCATTTTCTGGCTTTGGACAAATTGGGCCTCAAGAGTTTTAAGCTCGGTCGCATCATTCAGAACTGCAATCAGCACCGTGACACCATCCTCGACTGCCCGGCTCAATGTGACCTGAACAAACACCTCTTTGTCACTGCGGGACAAGCGCAGGAATTCCGATTTGTTTGGCGCCAGGCCATCAGCGGTATCACGCAACCAATCGGACATTGGCCGGCCCAGACCCTCCATCAATTGGCCCAGCTTCACATCCTTGCAGTTCGCGGTTCCCAAAAGGCCAAGTGCCAATTTGTTTGCCGACAGGACTTCACCGGTGGGTGCAACTTTTAGAAACGGCACCGGCAGGTCACCAAAACTGGTGCCAGAGCCAGAATTGCCGGTCTCGGCTGTCTCCAAAAAATACAGTTCATTGCGGCCTTGGGTGCGTGTGTTTTCAATCACCAGGGCCTGGATCGGGCCATTGGCGGTGGTCATGGTATTGATCTGGCCGGATCGCACCGGCAGGTCCACAAACAGCCGGTCCAGTGATTTGATGCGGCCGCCAATTAGTGCCCGAGCCGCCTCGTTCATGAACAAAACAGCCCCGGTGCGGCCAACGGTCATCATCGGGATTGGAATACTCTCAGCGCTGCGGCCGGCGCTGCTGCGTTCGGCGATATCTTCGACCCGCCACAGGAAACTACCGCCATGCATCTGATGCACTGCCATCCGAACATGACCGCGGCGGGTGATCACATCTTCTTGCGCGGCTCCCTCGACCCGGGCGCGGCTTTGAAGGCGAAACAACACGGCGGAAGGATTGGCCAGTACCGCCCGCAGGGTGCCTGCCAGCGTTTCCTTTTCCGCATCGGCAAACCGCCGTGCTGCGGCCGCATTGCGGGCGTGGATAATACCATCGTCATCGGCAACAAAGCTGGGACTGGCGTCTTTTTCAATAAACCCGGTCAGCAAATCGGTGGCCATGGTCCTGGCCCGCAGCCTCACCCGAGCCTGCAGCGCCATCAAAACGGCCACCGCCACCAACGTCAGGCCCACCGCGATCAGCCCACGTGCCACCCAATCCGGCCAGCCGAAAACCCAGGATGCTGAACACATCATCACGGCCAGCAGCACCGTGGCTGCAAGCCGCGCCGTTTCAGGTGTTGAAACGCGCAGGTCCGGAACGGGAGAATCTTGGCGACCGATCATTACGGCTCCGTCAGCTGACTTCATGAGTGCCTACTTCGCGGCATAGATGGTTAAGGCCACGTTAAGGAAACGCAGCTTTCCCCCGCACCATCTAGCAATCAGCGTCTATTCGCGTCAACACGGCACAATAAAACCCATCGGTGCCATCCTGCACCAACCAGGACTGCTCTGACGTCAGTGTCCAGCCAGAGGAGCGCTCCATAAAGCGGCCAATTTGACAGCTATTTTCTGCCTCCAGGACCGAGCATGTCGCATAGGCCAGAACCCCACCAGGCGCGACAAGCTGAGCCGCCAGATCCAAGATCTCGCCCTGAGTGTCCTGCAGCTCCTGCAATTGCTCGGCGCTCAGCAGCCATTTCCCCTCTGGGGACCGGCGCCAGGAGCCTGACCCCGAACAGGGGGCATCACATAGAACCAAATCAAACGGTCCGGTCCTGACCAGAGCCTCGGGCTCCAGCATAGTCACATCCACCCCCGCCCGGACGGCCCGGATCGGCAAGTCCTGCATCCGGCGCGGCACAGTGTCGTGAGCAAAAAGCGATATCTTTGCCCGCGCCGCCATCGCCAGGCTTTTACCGCCGCCGCCCGCGCAATAATCCAGCACGCTCATGCCGTCGCGCAGTGGCAAAGCCTCGACAACCGCCTGGCTGGCGGCATCCTGCAATTCGACCAGTCCAGCCGAAAATGCCTCAGAGTTGCGAACGCGACGGGCGCCCTCGGTCACTTCCAACGCGGCTTCGGCGGCGGCATGTGGCTGGCAGATTATACCGTCCACCGCCAGCGCCTCAATGGCCTGATCAATGCTAGAGCGCAGCATGTTGACCCGCAAATGCACCGGTGCCCGGTGGCGCAAGGCTGTCGCTGTTGCCTCGGCCTTATCTCCCAGGCTGTCAGAAAACTGCGGCCAAAGCCATTCGGGAATATCCAGGCCTTCGGCAGCGGAGGCAGGCGACCGCGCGGTCAGACCCTCGTCATCACTGAGCTCTGAGGGGCCGTAGCCCACTCCGTTGAACATGGTATCCGGGTCAATTCCTGCGTCCCGCAGGGCCCCAACGATCAAACCGCGCCCGGTACTGGCGCCGCCCAGAGCGGCATGCGACCGACGGCAACGCAGGGCGGTAAACACGTGATCCCGCACCGCAGCACGATCCTTGGACCCCGCAAAGCGGCTGCCACGAGACCAGCTGGTCAGGGCTTTCTCGGCCGCATTCCCATCCAGAATCTGATCCAGGATCTCAATCGCGGCCTGAAGTCGCGCTGCCGGGGTCATTGCCCGGCTCTCTTTGAATTATCAATCGTCATAGTTTGTATCCCTGCTGATCAGCCAACCCGGTAGTTCGGGCTTTCTCGGGTGATTTGAACGTCATGCACATGGCTTTCTTTCAAGCCGGAGCCGGTAATGCGGACAAATTCGCAATTCTCGCGCATTTCGGCCACTGTTGCACAGCCAGTATAGCCCATCGCAGCCCGCAAGCCGCCCACCAATTGATGGACAACCGTGCCCGCCGGGCCTTTGTATGGGACCTGACCCTCAATGCCTTCGGGCACCAGTTTGTCGCTGGCGGCGTCCTTCTGGAAATAGCGATCAGCCGAGCCACGGGCCATGGCGCCAATGCTGCCCATACCACGATAGGATTTGTAGGAGCGGCCCTGATACAGGATCACCTCACCGGGGCTTTCGTCGGTGCCGGCAATCATCGACCCAACCATGGCACAGGAGGCGCCGGCGGCAATTGCCTTGGCAAAATCGCCTGAGAACTTGATACCGCCGTCGGCAATCACCGGTATATCGCCTGCCTTTTCCACGCAATCCATGATTGCGGTCAACTGCGGAACGCCAACCCCCGCAACAATGCGGGTTGTGCAAATGGATCCGGGTCCGATACCCACTTTGATCGCATCCGCACCGGCCTCAATCAGCGCCTGCGTGGCCGCCCCGGTCGCAACATTGCCGGCAATCACCTGGATCGAGCTGGACAGCTGCTTGGCACGTTTCACCGCTTCAATCACCCCTGCCGAATGGCCATGCGCAGTGTCGATCACGACGATATCCACACCGGCGTCCACCAGCGCCTCGGTCCGTTCAAAGCCTGAGTCGCCGACCGAGCTGGCCGCAGCCACCCGCAAACGGCCAAGCTCATCTTTACAGGCTGTGGGGTTCAGAACCGCCTGTTCGATATCCTTCAGTGTCAGCAAGCCTGTCAGCTTGCCGGCGCCATCCGTCACCAGTAGTTTTTCAATGCGGCGGGCTTCCATCAATGATTTGGCCTCGGCCAGATCAGCGGGTTCATGCAGCACCGCCAGATTGTCCGTAGACATCATCACAGAGACCGGCGTGTTGTCGTCCGAGGCAAACCGCATGTCGCGATTGGTGACAATGCCAACCACCCGGCCGCCATCATCGACAACCGGGAACCCCGTCACCCGGTAGCGCTCCTGCAATGCCTTTGCATCCGCCAGCGTTTGATTGGCTGTCAGAGTAATCGGGTTGTAGACAATTCCGCTCTCGAACCGCTTTACCCGGCGCACTTCCGTGGCTTGCTCTGCGGCACTCAAGTTCTTGTGGATCACCCCCATGCCGCCTGCCTGCGCCATCGCAATCGCCATCCGCGCCTCAGTCACGGTGTCCATCGCGGAACTGAGCAGCGGGATGTTCAGCGCAATGGAACGCGTCACAAATGTCCGCGTATCGGCGGTACTGGGCAGCACGCTCGACGCCGCCGGCACCAGAAGAACATCATCAAAGGTTAAAGCCTCACGAATCTGCATTTTATATCCCCATGCATAGCCCGTTTGGCGGCCACCCTATCGCATGGATGCCTGCCGGGGGAAAGGGGTTGCGGCGATTTTTGCCGAAGCTCCACCACCAATGGCAATCTGATAATTCCTCTGGCTAAAATTCCACATTCTGCGCACATGTTTGAACAAAATGCCGGTACTGAACAAAAATATGGCGTCGCGCGCCTTTCGCTTGCGGCAGAATTCCATATCTTCCGCACTAATTACGAACACTTGCCACATACGAACTCTTGAAAGCACCGCATGAGCACAGATCCCCTTGTCGTCTTCACCCCCTCAGGCAAACGCGGGCATTTTCCCGTTGGCACCCCGGTTCTAACGGCCGCACGACAATTGGGTGTGGACCTTGACTCGGTCTGTGGCGGCCGTGGCATCTGTTCAAAATGCCAGATCACCCCATCTTACGGTGAATTCCCCAAGCACGGTGTCTCTGTGACGGACGATGCGCTGAGCCTCTGGAATAAGGTCGAACAACGCTATCAGGACAAACGTGGCCTGACCGCCGGCCGTCGCCTTGGCTGCCAGGCGACGGTGCAGGGGGACATCGTGATCGACGTGCCACCAGAAAGCCAGGTCCACAAACAGGTGGTGCGCAAACGGGCCGAGGTCCGCGACATTGAAATGAACCCCTCCACCCGTCTGTTCTATGTCGAGGTGGAACAGCCTGATATGCACAAGCCATCGGGGGATATGGAGCGGCTGATAGAAGCCCTGGAGGTCCAGTGGTCCCTGCAGAATATCCAAGCGGATTTTCACATCCTGCGGACCGCCCAGCCGATATTGCGCAAAGGCGGCTGGAAGGTAACGGTTGCGGTGCATTTGGGCGATGACACTCATCCGCCCAAAATCATGCACATCTGGCCCGGTTTCTTTGAGGGGTCGGTTTATGGGCTTGCGGTGGATCTTGGCTCAACCACCATCGCGGCGCACCTGTGTGATTTGCAAAGCGGCGAGGTGGTGGCCTCCTCTGGCATTATGAATCCACAGATCCGCTTTGGCGAGGATCTGATGAGCCGGGTGTCCTATTCGATGATGAACAAGGGCGGTGATTTGGAGATGACCCGCGCGGTACGCGACGGAATGAACGCTTTGTTTGCTCAGGTCGCGTCTGAGGCCGGCATCGACAAGGCGCTGATCGTCGACGCGGTGTTTGTTTGCAATCCGGTGATGCACCACTTGTTCCTGGGCATTGACCCGTTCGAGCTGGGACAAGCGCCGTTTGCCCTGGCCACCTCAAATGCCCTGTCGCTGCGTGCCGCCGAGCTGGAGCTGGATATCCACCCGGCAGCGCGGGTCTATTTGCTGCCCTGCATTGCCGGCCACGTCGGGGCAGATGCCGCCGCGGTGGCGCTGTCCGAGGCCCCGGATAAGTCCAAAGACCTGGTGCTGGTGGTCGACGTCGGCACCAATGCCGAAATCCTGCTGGGAAACACCGACAAGGTTCTGGCCTGTTCCTCCCCGACTGGCCCTGCCTTTGAAGGTGCGCAGATCAGCTCCGGCCAACGCGCCGCCCCCGGCGCCATAGAGCGTATTGAGATCAATCCGGTGACCAAAGATCCGCGGTTCCAGGTGATTGGATCAGATGTCTGGTCCGATCAGGACGGCTTTGCCGAGGTTATCGCCACCACCGGTGTCACCGGGATCTGTGGCTCTGGCATTATTGAGGCCATTGCAGAGATGCGGCTGGCCGGCCTGCTGGATGCCTCGGGGCTGATTGGATCTGCTGAGCAAACCGGCACGCCGCGCTGTATCGCTGACGGTAGGACCAATTCATATGTCATATGGGACGGCACCGCAGAGGGCAGCCCGCTGATCACCGTCACCAACCCCGACATTCGCGCCATTCAGATGGCCAAGGCGGCGCTCTATTCCGGTGCCCGGCTGCTGATGGACAAATTTGGAGTCGACACCGTCGACCGGGTGGTTCTGGCCGGTGCCTTTGGCGCCCATATCTCGGCCAAACATGCGATGGTGCTGGGGATGATACCCGACTGCCCACTGGCTAAGGTGACCTCGGCTGGCAATGCGGCGGGCACCGGCGCCCGGATTGCTTTGCTCAACACCAAATCGCGACGTGAGATTGAGGAAACAGTGCGCCAGATCGAAAAGATCGAAACCGCCGTCGAGCCCCGGTTCCAGGAGCATTTTGTCAACGCCTCGGCGATCCCAAATGCGATTGAACCGTTTCCGATCCTCAACAGCCTGGTGACGCTGCCGAATGTGAGCTTCAACACCGGCAGTGGCGATGGCGGCACCCGCCGCCGCCGCCGCCGTTAGGGCTTGGTACGATTGCTTTTGTCGCTTCAGGATCAAAAGTCATGATCTGTTAGAATTGTGACTTCAGCAATCGCCACAGCAATCCAGGGCTCAGGGTGGCAATCCAGCGAAGATCGACGGGCTGCCCGTCGATCAACACCGCTTTCACCTGCAAATTTGAGATGTCCGACGGATTGGTGCTGAGAGGGTTGCCATCAAGGATGGTGAAATCAGCCTTTTTGCCGATCTGGATCGAGCCAAACTGGGTCTCTTGGCCCAGCTGCTTGGCGGCATTCAGGGTCATCGCCGCCAGCGCCTGACGGGCGCTGAGCGATTGATCCGCAGCCACCACCATCCCATTCAGGCTTTTACGGGTGATGGCCGTGGCCAACGTCTGCATCGGATCTAGGGAGGTCGCGGGATGGTCGCCGTGTAGGGTGACCACAACCCCGGCGGATTGCGCATTGGCGACAGGCATATAGCGATCAACCCGCGACGCCCCAAAGATGTTTTGCAGTTGGTCGCCGTAATAGGTGATGTGATCAACAAAGAACCCCAGTGACACGCCAATCTCCCCCGCCCGCAAAATCTGCTCCTTTGTGATCAGTGCATTATGCTCCAACCGGTGGTTCAAACCCGGAGTGGGGATCTCCCGCGCCAATCTGGCCAATACAGTCAACGCGACATCAATGGCCTGCTCACCCTGCACATGCAGCGCAATTTGGCGACCAGACAGGTGATGAGGTCGCAATTTTTCATAGAGCTCATCCTCTTGCAGCAAGACCTCACCCCGGTGTCCTGCCGACAGTCCCAATGTCTCGGTTGTCAGCGGCGTCACCTCATAGGCGTCACGGGTTGCAGCTCCGCCGGTAAACGGCGATCCATCCAGCCAGTATTTGCGACCGACAACGGAAATTCTGCTTTGCTGTTTTCGGCGGACATCTTCCTGATCCTCGAGCAGATAGATGAAACTACGCAAAGACGAATCCCGCCCGCTGCCGATCCGGTATAATAAACCTACCGGATCCGGGTGGCGCCCAACCGCCCCGGCAATCCCGATGCTGGTAAAGCCTGCTTTGGCATAGGCCTGATATTGGCGCCGAACCAGCAGTTCAATAATTGCATCCGGCGCCACAGGAATAGCCGCAATCGCCTGATTGACCAGATCCAGCTCTGTAAGCCCGGCGCCGTGGGACAGCGCAATTCCCGCCGCCTTTAATCCAGCGCTGTTGATAAACGCCTGATGCAGCATCTGGGTCAGCACCAGCAATGGCTTATCCGGAGAAATTGCGTCCAACTCCTCCAGTGTTGGTGGGTGCAGCCCGGCAATGGCAATCGGATCCCAGCCAAAGGCGACAATCCACGGCGTCAGCTGCATCCCGTCAGCCGCACCGTTCAAGGCCGCCATGATCCCCTCTCGCGATGCATAGCGAGAGCCGCCGATGTCCACCGCAGCCCCCAATAATGCGCTGGCGATCGGATGAGTATGAGGCTCAACCAGCCCGGGAATGACCGTGCGACCCTGCCGCCGGATCACCGGCGCATTGCTCTGCGACATCAGATCTGCCAGCGAGCCAACAGATTTGATAACCGCCCCCTCAATCAGCACCGCCTCGACCTCAGGCTGTTCTGGGTCCATGGTCACAATGGTGCCAGCGGTCAAAATATAAACATCGGGCAATTGCGGAGGCTGGCTGTACCATAGAAGCGACAGGCCCCCAATGATCATGGTCCCGGCAATCCTGACACTCCAGCGCATTTATCTTCCCCCAGCAAATGTTCAAAAGAAAGATTTATGCGCCCGTCCCATTTTGTCCACATTGCCCCTAGGTCGCCTTGCGGAATTCGACCCGATTTGGCCTGATTTCCAATTGCGCCTGCCGGATGGCCTTGACGCCTCTGAGGTCATCGCATACCCAACAGTTGAGCGCGGGTATGGTGAAAAGGTATCACGGCAGCTTCCCAAGCTTTAGTTACGGGTTCAATTCCCGTTACCCGCTCCACTCGACTGCACCTGTACTGGACTGCCCGGCAGGTGATGCTTGCCTCAGCGAGGCGGTCTTCTGCCGTACTTTGGCGGCCATTTGGCAAGCGACGCATGGCTCAAGCCTGTCCTACGGCACCGCTTTGACACCGGCAAACCGGAGAACCAGTTTCTGGGGCGGACCAATTTCTGGGTGCCGCTTACCCGGCCAGACAAAGACCCATGCACCGGTGGTTACTTGGCGACAATCAAGGTGTAGAACAGGTGTTCATGGTCGATAGATCCCGGGTTGGAAAGTGTCACTTGATGACCGGGAATGGTGGACCAGCGGTCACCCGCTTTGAAGGTAACCTCAGCGCCGGTTGTGTGATTGACCACCAGCAGTTCCCCCATCGTACCTTGACACACACTCTGTGCCGGCACGGTGGTAGACCAAGAGGCGCCTGGTTTCAAAGTAATCTTGCGGAACAGAATTTTTTCGACGCCCGCTGTGTTAGAAGGATATTCGGCCATCACCTCGATGGCAACGCCTGCCGCCACATCCTGAGCTAGGCCGGTGCCGGGCACTGCCAATGATGTGATGGCTAAAACACTTGCTGCGATGAACATTTTTGAGAAACGTAACACCTCAATCTCCCCTGAAAGGTGAAAGTTGTGCTGCTCGAAGCCCTCAAATAGATGTGACAAACATAGCGCTCAATCGAGGTTTGGCAATATTTTGCCCTAGGCTGGTTCAAAAAAACACCCGCAACGGAGTGTTTTCTGCCGCTGCAGATGATCCCCCCACCTCGTACTCACCACCCAATGACGGGCTTCTTTAACGATGGAGAGATCACCTCCCATTTGTTGCAAGAGGCGACCGGTTGGGTAGAACTAGGGCCGCGGATCTGGTGCGGCGTTCTGCTGTCGACAACTGCCATGGCGAACGGGATCGATTACAGTGATTGTTCTTGCGAAGGGCCAGACAACCGTTGATGGGGTGGCAATAAATCGGCCAACAGGGTGTCTTTGACCGTGCAGGCGCTGTCAATTTCATTGAATAGCTCGATGGACCGATTTTCATCGAACAGCGGATCGATCACATCACCCCGCCGCATCTTGACGGTTTGCCAGAAAGACAGGCTTTGATTGATGTAGTGATTGAGTTGGAAAATGTAGTTGGCGGATATGGTTCGTGACGAACAGACCCCTTTGATCGAGTGTACCTGCAAGTTGGATTTTACCTTGATTTCACTGGTCCGGCAGATCCACTTTTGAAACCTGTGATCCTCCAAATCCGGCTGTCGCATCAAAAGAGTTGACCGAAGATCCTGCGGGTGATCGCGGCAACCACTGCTGCCAAAAATTGTCCAATTTGCATAAATAACATCCACATGCCGGAAGCGTGCCATCTCATCGCTCAATTTATGTCCGGATTTACAGATCCAAAACTCGTCCAAATCGGCGACAAGCAGCCACTCGCAGTTTTGCTTGATTCGGAATGTCCGGAATGCCGCCCAGTAATGATCAAGCTGGGCGTGCGGCCGGTTCAAACTGATGCATTTCACCAAGCCGCTTTCGATCCAGGGTTGCACTTTGGCGAGGCTATCGTCGGTGCTGCCATTGTCGATCAGATATATGGTGCCGACGCCCTGCCATTCATAATGCCTGATCCACTCTTCGATGTTGAGAGTTTCATTTTTCATGATGGCCAATACACCCAATGTATTGGGTTTTTCGGGCGTTCTGAGCTGGCGTTTTGCCCGTTGCAGACTATGTCTGTCTCTGTTCCATTTCCGAAATTTGGTAATAGCACTAAATTTTTTCTTCATGGATGTACCCAACTAGGCGTATAACGCCGGCAAAAACATTCCCTATGCTTAGCCAGTCACATCAAAAAGAAACAGCTGAACTGCGCCTTAATAAAGAAATCGGTTCAATCACCGATCAGGTCTGGCCGCACAGACAGGTGATCCGGATCGAAACCGTCAGGCCAGGTAATCCCCCTTTGGGTTCTGTGGAGCTCTGCCCTGACTTTCGGCTTGATCCTTACCGGCCTGAAGGCCCTTCAGTCCGGGCCGGGTGGCTGTTTTATGCAAAATGGCTTACTCAAGGGGCCCAATGAACCGTCATTGCCGTCAAAACGGCCCCAATGGGAGCCTCCTCAGCTGGTAACAACAGGGCGCGCTGCAGCGCCTTTCGCTTCTCCGCGCCATAGATCACCAGGTGTTTGGATATCGCCGCGTCCAACACCCGTGCAGACAGGCTGATGCGCGCCTCAGGCTGACTATCGGGTCGCAAGATTGCCAGGGCTGGCGCTGTAGGTTCGAGAGCCGCCCTAAGCCCCTGCACCCCCGGAAACAGCGAAGCCGTATGCATATCTTCGCCCATGCCCAACAGCAGAACCGATATCGGCAAGTCCGAGGAAATCGAGGCCTCAATACCGCCAATAGCGTCCTCGGGGTCTTGGTTCTGAACGTAAAAAGGAACAAATTTTGCCGCCGCCGCGCGATTTACCAGCAGTCGTTCGCGGATCATGCGCGCATTTGAACGGTCACTGTTGCTATCCACCCAACGCTCGTCGGTCGCCATCACCCGTATGCGCGACCACGCCAGATCGGCCGCACAGAGATCGTCGAAAATCGGGGCCGGCGTCGTCCCCCCCGCCACCGCAACAGAGGCCGTTTCATGGCTGAGCAAATGGGTATTGAGATCCTCCGCTATTTGATTTGCCACGTCGATCGCCAACATGTCACGATCTGCATATTCGATAATATTCATGGGACACCCCTCCCGTTTTTAACGTAAATTCGGGCGCCTCAGCCCATTGCCGTCATCGGCCCTATGATAACGCTATCATAGGGTTTAGGCCGAACGCCGCAGGATTACCAACTGGCAATCTGTTGCAACCGCCTGCTCACAAAAATTTGTAGCCCAAAGAGATTTCACTTCCGCAACAGTATCGTCTAAACATTGATGGCAAAAACCGCTTGGATCGCCTTGATGAAAGACCTGCCCCAAACCACAGCCAATGTTGGAAAGTTTCAGCATAGCCATGTCACGGCCAACGGCGAGTCCCGTGCGGTAGTCGCTCTCAGCCACCCCGAAACACTGTGGTTCAACACGGGGACGCTCTGCAATATTGAGTGCACAAACTGTTATATCCTCAGTTCGCCAAGCAACGATGCCCTTGTCTATTTAAATTCAGATGAGGTTCGGAACTATCTTGATCAGGTTGATTTGAGAAACTGGCCAATCAAGGAAATTGGTTTCACTGGCGGTGAGCCTTTTATGAATCCTCAGATGATCGACATGGCCCGCGCGGCCCTTCAACGGGGCTATAGGGTTCTGATCCTGACCAATGCCATGCAACCGATGATGCGCAAAACCGTCCAGACTGGTCTGCGACAGCTGATTTGCGATTTTCCGGGCAAACTGGAACTGCGGGTCTCTCTGGACCATTTTTCCGCCGAGTTTCATGATGCAGAGCGCGGAGTTGGCAGCTTCCAAAAGACAGTACAGGGCATGCATTGGTTACAAGAGAACGGGTTCACCCTGGCGGTTGCGGGGCGCGGACAATGGGGCAAAAGCGACGCCGATTGCCGATCCGGATATGCCGCCCTATTTGCAGAACAAGGGTTTGACATTGATGCCAATAACCCCAGTCAAACAGTTCTGTTTCCAGAAATGGACGAAACTGTGGAAGTCCCCGAGATAACCACTGCCTGCTGGGGGATATTGGGGAAATCGCCAAAGGACGTCATGTGTTCCTCCTCTCGCATGGTGGTGAAACGCAAGGGCGCCTCAGAGCCAACCGTCGTGGCCTGCACATTATTGCCCTATACACCAGAATTCGATTTGGGCCCGTCTTTGCAAGATGCAGAACAAGACATCGCCCTGAACCATCCCCATTGCGCAAAATTCTGCGTGCTGGGTGGGGCGAGCTGTTCCGCCTGATCCAGACCGCGGGTTTTGACCGATCTGGGCAATCCGGTTCAAAGCTCGGGGTAGCCGTAATTATTGGCAAATCATCTGCTAGTGCAGCGTCAATATTCCCGTCACATTGCGCCACTGCCCGGAACTGAGCAATTTGCGGTGACAAAACCGCACCGAATGAAGCGGTCCCTCGATTTCACGCTGCCAGAACTCGATAAATTCAAACAGCTTGGGGTGATCCGGCATCAGATCATAATCCTGCCAGACATATGTGTTCAGCACATGAATATAATCCGGCATGTGATAGGTGAATTCCGCAGTGGTCAGACCATAGCCCTTTAGCATCAATTCGGTCTCTGATGGCTCCATCTTTGCCTCCCGTATTTGGATATGTCCAACAAAGGTAGCCCGAAAATGGTTAATTTTAGGCCAAAACCAACGCGTTGCAGCCATTTTGGTGGAGAAATGCCTGTCAGAAACTCTGCTTGCTTGCGCCCCATATGCCCTCTCTGATAGGGTGCATCCACAAGATATAGACCCATCAATAACAACGGGCAGCAAACGTGAGCGATACGCCGGAAACTCCTGAAAATATGGATGAAACTCCTCCTTCTCGGCCGATTTATGATGGTCCTTCCGTCTCTATCGAATCCGAGATGCGGACCTCCTATCTCGACTATGCGATGTCTGTCATCGTCAGCCGTGCCATTCCTGACTTGCGGGACGGTCTAAAACCGGTGCATCGCCGCATTCTTTATGCGATGCACGAGACCCACAACACCCACGACAAGTCTTACCGCAAATCGGCCCGCCCGGTTGGCGATGTGATGGGTAAATACCACCCGCATGGCGATAGCGCGATCTATGATGCGCTGGTTAGAATGGCGCAGGACTTCTCGATGTCGCTGCCGCTGCTGGATGGGCAGGGCAACTTTGGCTCGATGGACGGCGATAACGCCGCGGCGATGCGCTATACCGAAGTGCGGATGGACAAGCCGGCTGCCTATTTACTGAGCGACATCGACAAAGATACTGTCGATTTTCAGGACAACTATGATGGCAAGGACCGGGAACCAACGGTTCTGCCCGCCCGTTTCCCCAACATGCTGGTCAATGGTGCCGGTGGTATTGCTGTTGGCATGGCCACCAATATTCCGCCGCATAATCTGGGCGAAGTGATCAACGCCACCCTGGCGCTGATCGAGGATCCGGATCTGACCAGCGAACAGCTGATCGACTATGTTCCCGGCCCCGATTTCCCCACCGGTGGGGTGATGCTGGGCCGGACTGGCGCCCGCAAGGCCTATCTCGAAGGCCGTGGCTCGGTGATCATTCGTTCCAAAACCCGGGTCGAGGAGATCCGCCGCGATCGCTATGCGATCATTGTCGACGAGATTCCCTATCAGGTGAACAAGGCGGCGATGATCGAAAAGATCGCCGAGCAGGTGCGCGACAAGAAAATCGAGGGCGTGGCCCACGTTCAGGATGAATCTGATCGCAACGGCGTCCGCGTGGTGATTGAGCTGAAACGGGATGCCACCGCCGAGGTGGTGATGAACCAACTGTTCCGGTTCACCCCCATGCAGACCTATTTTGGCTGCAACATGCTGGCGCTGAACGGTGGCCGGCCGGAAACCCTGACCCTGCGTCGGTTCCTGACTTCGTTCCTGGATTTCCGCGAAGATGTGGTGGCACGACGCACTGCCTATCTGCTGCGCAAAGCCCGCGAACGCAGTCATATGCTGTGCGGTCTGGCCGTCGCCGTCACCAATATTGACGAGATTGTCGCCACCATTCGGCAATCGGCAGATGCTGCTGAGGCGCGTGAAAAGCTAATGACCCGGCGTTGGCCGGCCCAGCCGATCTTGGAATATATCGCGCTGATCGACGATCCGACCCATACCGCCAACGACGATGGCACCTACAACCTGTCCGAAGCCCAGGCCCGCGCCATTCTGGAACTGCGCCTGCAGCGCCTGACCCAGATCGGGGTCAAGGAAGTCACCGACGAGCTGAGGGAACTGGCTGGCAAGATCAAGGAATACCTTGAGATTCTCGGCTCACGCGAACGCATCATGGGCATCATCTCGGATGAACTGACCGAGGTGCGCGACCAATTCGCGGTGCCGCGCCGCACCCAGATAGTCGATTGGTCCGGTGACATGGACGACGAGGATCTGATCGAACGTGAGGACATGGTGGTGACCGTGACCTCAGGCGGTTACATCAAACGCACGCCGCTGGCTGATTTCCGCGCTCAGAAACGCGGCGGCAAGGGTGTGTCGGGCATGCAGACCAAGGAAGAGGATGTCATCACCACCCTCTTTGTGGCCAATACCCATACCCAGCTGCTGTTTTTCACCACCGATGGCATGGTCTACAAGCTGAAAACCTGGCGGCTGCCGCAGGGTGGCCGCACCGCCAAGGGTAAGGCGGTGGTCAATATCCTGCCGATCCCACCCGGCGTGTCGATCGCGGCCATCATGCCGGTAGACGTGCCCGAGGACGACTGGGCCAAGCTGCAGATCATCTTTGCCACCACTGCGGGTGATGTCCGGCGCAATGCGCTGTCGGATTTCGTCAACGTCAAACGCAACGGCAAGATCGCCATGGACCTGCCCGAGGGGGTTGAGATGGTCAATGCGCGGATCTGTTCCGAACACGACGATGTCATGCTGGTGACCAATGCCGGCCGAGCCATCCGATTCTCGACCACCGATGTGCGGGTGTTCAAGGGTCGCAAATCCACTGGTGTGCGGGGCATCCGCCTGACCGACGACAACCGTGTGGTGTCGATGTCGGTGATCCGCCACTTTGAGGCGACATCAGACGAGCGGACCGCTTATTTGAAGATGCGCCGGGCGGTGGCCGGTCTGGCCGATGATGCCGAAGGTGCTGACGAAGACGCCAATGCCAATGCGACAATCGATCAACAGCGTTATGCGGAAATGTCGGCTGCCGAGAACCTGATCCTGACCATCACCACTGGCGGCTCGGGTAAACTGTCCTCCAGCCATGATTACCCGGTGCGCGGACGTGGCGGCATGGGGGTCGCGGCGATGGACAAGGCAATGCGCGGCGGTGAACTGGTCGCCTCGTTCCCGGTGGAACTGGACAACCAGATCATGCTGGCAACATCAAAGGGCCAGTCGATCCGGGTTCCGGTCGACGGCATCTCGTTCCGCTCGCGCAGCGCCGGTGGCGTCAAAGTGTTCAACACTGGCAAAGGCGAAGAGGTGGTCTCGGTTGCCTGGATCGCAGAGCAGTCCAACGATGAAGACGAGGGCGGCACCGAGGAATAACCTCTGCCGCCTCCGGGCCCTTAGCCAATCTATGAAAAAAGCGCCATCCAAGTTTGGGTGGCGCTTTTTTCATGGGGCTTTGGGGTCGGGCCATCAGACCAATTGGCAACCGTTCCCTTTGAATGAAATCTTAGTTTTTACAGGCCGTAGATCTCACCAAACTTCGCTTCCAGATAATCAAGCAGCGGTTCATGGGTTGGCGCCATGCCAGCGGCCTCTGTGATGGTGTCGCGAGGCGAGCGCAATCCGCCATATTGCTGAAGGTTCTGCTTTAGCCAGTCGGTGGCACCGGAGGTGTCGCCCAGGGCCAGTTGCTGATCCAGATCCGGAACTGATGTGCGCAATGTCTGGTTCAGGCAGCCGGCATAGACATTGCCCAGGCTGTAGGTTGGGAAATAGCCAAACAGGCCAACCGACCAGTGAACGTCCTGCAGGCAACCATTTGACGGCCTGTCCACGCTGTAGCCAAAATCAGCTTCGAAACGGTCATTCCAGGCCGCCTCAAGATCGCCAACCTGCAGATCCCCCGACATCAAGGCCCGCTCCAGATCAAACCGTAGCATGACGTGGAGATTATACTGAATTTCATCCGATTCAGTGCGGATATATCCGTTATGCACCTTGTTGACCGCAGCATAGAACCCATCGGCATCGGCAATGCCAAAATCACCAAAAACCTCGGTCATTTGGCCAAACAGCCAGCCGGTAAAGGCGCGGCTTCGGCCCAGCTGGTTTTCATAGATCCGGCTTTGGCTTTCATGCACCCCCATCGACACGCCACTGCCCAACGGTGTCAGCAAATAGGCGCTATCAATATTTTGCTCATAGCAGGCGTGGCCAACTTCGTGGATTGTTGAATAGATGCAGTTGAACGGATCCTCAGCACTGGTGCGGGTGGTGATGCGAACATCCAATCCACTGCCCGAGCTAAACGGATGCACCGCCTTATCGACGCGGCCGTGATTCATGTCGTAGCCAAACGCCTTGGCCAGTTTGCGGGCCAGTTTCATCTGTTTCGGCTCGTCAAACACACCCTCCAGACCTTTGGGCGTCGGCCGCTCCAGCACCGCCGAACGCAGGTTGACCAGACGCGGCCGCATGGCGTCAAAAATCGCGGATATCTGCGCACTGGTGGTGCCGTGCTCATAGTCTTCGATCATCGCGTCATAGAGGTCGCCACCATTGGCCAGTGCCGCGCCCTCCTCACGTTTTAGCGCGACAACCTCTTGCAGTACCGGGACAAATGCGGCGACATCTTCATCGGCGCGCGCCGCGGCCCATTTGCCCTGCGCTTGCGACGTCACCTGAGCCAGCATCTTGGCCAGGTCAGCCGGCACCTTTTGAGCCCGATCAAAACTACGCTGGATCTCTCTCAGCTGGGCGGCCCCGGCCGCGTCTGGCGCCTCGGCCATATCAAGCCATTCCGCCACTTTAGGGTCCATGCGACGGGCGTGCAAAACGGCCTCTATGGCCGCCATTTCCTCGCCTCGTTGCGGCGCAGCACCGCGCGGCATCATGGTTTCCTGATCCCACCCCAACCGACCAGCAACCTGACCAAGTGCCTGCGTGTCGCGCTGGAAACTCATCAGCTTGTCAAATGCGCTCATATTTATATGTCCTTGATTGAAGTGGTGATGGGATAGGCTGACAGAAACCGGGCGCGCAGGATGGAGACCCAGACCGCCACCGCCATCAACTGGTGCAAAATCGCCGCCTGCCAGGGCGCCCCGTAGAGAACGGTAATAACCCCCAGAGCAATTTGTAACAACATTACTGCAAATACTGCATGAAAGGCGTTTTGCGTAATTGGATGGGCGCTACGCCGCCCCTTCAGCCAAGCCACCACCGTGAAAATGGCCAAAATATAGCCGCTGACACGGTGAATAAACTGAACCAGACCAGGGCTTTCAAAGAAGTTTCGCCACATGGGTTCAAGCATCAGCGCGTTTTGCGGAAATACCTGTCCTCCCATCAGCGGCCAGTCAGTGTAAGATCGGCCAGCATCGATGCCAGCAACCAAAGCACCCAGTAGAATTTGCAAAAATGCAAAGTGCATCAGGCCAGTGGATAGCCCGAACAGCTTGGCTTCCTTGGTGCGGCGGACCTGCATCAAGACCCGATCTTGGCGCGAAATCATCAGCACATACCAGGCAATGACCCCGAGGATGACAAAGGCCAGCCCCAGATGAATGGCCAACCGGTACGAGGCAACCGAGACCATGCCCTCACCCTGCGTGACACCGGACGCAACCATCCACCAGCCGATACCGCCCTGCAACCCGCCCAGCAGCCCCGGCAGAGCCAGCCTGCCGGTCCAGCCAACAGGAATTTGACGGGTCAGCAGAAAGCCAAAGAACCCAAGCGCCCAGATCAATCCCATCACCCGGCCCAGCTGTCGGTGGCTCCATTCCCACCAGTAGATCGCCTTGAAATCCTCCAGCTGCATCCATTGGTTCTCAATGCGCCACTGATCAATCTGCTGGTATTTGTCGAACTCTGCCTGCCAGTCCGCTTCGCTTAACGGAGGCATCGCGCCGGTGACCGGTTTCCATTCGGTAATGGACAGGCCGCTGTCGGTCAGCCGGGTCAGTCCGCCAACCACAATCATCGCCACCACCAGCGCAAACAGCACCATCAACCAGGCCCGGATGGCGCCTCGGGCGCCACTGCGATCGCGGTCTATCAGTCCGGGCTGAGCCACGGGGGCCTTGGACCGCTCACCCTCGACCTCTTCAAAAATGTTACGCTTGCTCATGCCTGCCTCACTCAATTCGCCGCCACGCTAGCCCCCGGCCCCACAGAGGTCCAGCGGGCTTATTCATCACCGCGTTGTTTCCAGCGCACCATCTGCCTCATGATCCCGTGCAGCATCTGCACATCAGTATTGGTCAGCGCCATGCGGCTCCATAAATTACGCAGATTGAGCTTCATGCTGGATGCTTTATCTTCTGGATAGAAGAACCCGGCATCGCCCAAACGCTGCTCGTAATGGTCAGACAGTTTTTCGATCTCGATACCGGTTGCCCAGTCCGCCTTGCCCATCTCGACCACCTGGTGCTCAATCTTGCCCACTTGCCGTTGCCATTCATAGGCGGTCAGCAGCACACATTGGCCCAGGTTCAACGACCCATAAGCCGGGTTTACCGGCACCGAAATAATGGCGTTGGCCTTGGCCACATCCTCATTCTCCAGCCCGGCCCGTTCGGGCCCGAACATCACCGCAACCTTTTCACCTGCGGCTATTTTCTCGGCCGCAAGCCTCATCGCCGCTTCGGGGCTGAACACCGGCTTTGTCAGGTCCCGTTGACGGGCAGTGGTGGCAAACACAAAGGAACAATCGGCCAATGCAGCCGGCACATCCGGGCTAAGCTGCGCTTCGTCCAGCAAACGCCCAGCCCCCGAGGCCATGGCAACCGCCTTGGCACTGGGCCAGCCATCACGGGGCGCCACAATGCGCATCCGGTCGAGACCGAAATTCCACATAGCGCGGGCCGCAGCCCCAATATTCTCGCCCATTTGTGGGCGGACCAAAACAAAAGCGGGCTGTGAGGTCTGGCTCGGCATGTCACTCTCTCTGAAAACTCGCCCCGATCTAATCTGCAATCGTCGCCAGAGCAAGATCTGGCATTTTGGCGACATCACGAATACTCTGTCCGCACCCTATAAACCTTGCACCTACCTCTTTATACGCTAAACAGCCGCAGGATATAATAAGGACCGCACCCATGGACAGCCCAGAGAAACCGCAGATCTACCTGATCACACCGCCAAGTTTCGAGCTGGGCCAGTTCCCCGATCAACTGGCCAGAGTGCTGGATGCCACCGAGGTTGCCTGCCTGCGTCTGGATATGGCCAGCCGCGATGAGGCCAGCTTAAGCCGGGCAGCTGACGCCCTGCGAGAAGTGACACATGCGCGCGACGTCGCCATTGTGATTTCGGATCACCAGATTCTGGCCGAGCGTCTTGGTCTGGACGGTGTGCATTTGACTGACTCGGCACGGTCCGTTCGCACCACCCGCAAGGCAATGGGGGCAGACGCCATTGTCGGCAGCTTTTGCGGCGCCTCCAATCATGACGGTATCTCTGCCGCCGAGGCCGGCGCGGATTATGTCAGCTTTGGTCCGATTGGTACCTCGGGGCTTGGCGACGGCGCCATTGCCGATCTGGAAATCTTCAAGTGGTGGTCCGAAATGATCGAAGTTCCGATGGTCGCCGAAGGCGGGTTGACCGAAGAACTGGTCCGAACCGTTTCGCCCTATACCGACTTTTTCGGCATCGGTGATGAGATCTGGCGCGACGATAATCCGGTGGCGGCGCTGCAACGTCTCACCGCAGCGATGAGCTGAACTGATTAAAGAAACACCCGTTCGACAAACCAATAGGCTCCGATCGCTGCAATGGTGATCGAAGCCGGAATGGCCACCCGGCCGCGATATTTCGGGTGTGAGCGAAACCAAAAACTGACAGTGGCAAAGGCAATTGCGATCACCGCCAGTTGCCCCAGTTCGACACCGACATTAAAGCCGATCAATGCGGCCACAAACTGATCGCGCGGCAGTCCAATGTCGCCCAGCACCGATGCAAACCCAAGCCCGTGCAGCAAACCAAAGCCAAATATCACCAAGGGTCTCCAGACGGTCAGGCGCCGGAGAAAGATATTTTCCACCGCCACATAGACAATTGATGCCGCAATCAACGGCTCGACGATCCCAGGCGAAACCTGCACCCACCCCAGCGCGCCCAGTGCCAGGGTAATGGTATGGGCAACCGTAAAGGCACTGATCTGCCACAGCAAAGGCCGCAGTCGGGCGCTCAGAAAAAACAACCCCAACACAAATAGAATGTGGTCCAACCCTTTTGGCAGGATATGTTCAAAGCCGACCGGCAAATAATCGACAAAGGTTTCTTGTGCCGTCAGCGCCGCGCCGCCCCCCAAGGAAATCGCCGGAGTGGTTTCCCCGCCCTGTAAATACCCTGTGTAAGGTTGCTCTACTCCGTTCTGTCTCAGCACCACCCCGCCTGACCCCTCTGGCCAAAACATGGTCAGGCTGCGTGCATTGGCTGGAACCACCCCAGTCAGCATCAGATAAGAGGCTCGCGGCAGCTCAACATTCCCCACCTCGGGGATTATCACCGCAGACAGGCTGAGATGAAGCGGCCCGCCGGCTGTCAGCCGGACTGTCTCCAGCCACTCCTCGGCGAACTGGCGCACCATAGGCTCCAGCTCGGCCTGATCCAGCCCCCGAAGACTGTCGTAATCCTTTGACTGGTCGGCCTCGTTGGTGTCTTCCATTCCGTCCAGATTGATACCGGCAACAAAGGCCTCGATGTTCAGCCGCAAATCAAAGCTGATCTGGCCGTCCTCCACCCGAAAATCGGCAATGGTCGGGGTCACCTCATGCGCCTGTCCACCGGAGACCAGTGTGACCACAGCAAGGGTTGACAAAATCAGCATTCCAGCCAGCCTGTTCCCCAGTTTCCAAAAGGTATTGCGAATGCTCATCTGCCTGTTCCGCCATTTTCGTATTGGTCTTGTTGGCCTGATCCTGTCCACCCTGCCTGCTCTTTCACACGAGTTTTGGATCGAACCGCAGAAATATCAAGTGGAATCAGGGGCGCCGGTGCTTGCCGACCTGCGCAACGGACAGAATTTCAGCGGTGCCAACCAGGTATTCTTTGCCCGCCGTACCCGGCGCTTTGAGTTCACCCAAAGCGGCCAGACCACAGCCTATCAAGGCCGCATGGGCGATCTTCCGGCGTTTCAGCTGGACCAGGCTGATCCGGGTCTGCTGATCATCACTCATGAAACAGCGCCGCAGACAATAACTTATGAAACCTGGGAAAAATTTCAGACCTTTGCCGATCACAAGGGGTTTGCCGACATATCGCAGCGACATCAGGCCCGGGGCCTGCCTGAACAAGGGTTTGCCGAGACCTACACGCGCCATGCCAAGTCCCTGATCGCTGTCGGCGATGGCATCGGTTCTGATAAGCTTCTGGGCATGGAGGCCGAATTTGTCGCCCTCGCCAATCCCTATACCGATGATCTGTCCCTGGGCCTGCCGGTCCGGGTCTACTATCTTGGCACCCCCCGCGCAAACGCGCAGATTGAGATATTTGAGCGCGGGCCAGACGATGTGGTCCTGGTCTCGTTGCAACGCGCGGATGCCCAGGGTGTTGTGCTCATCCCGGTGAAACCGGGCCACACGTACCTGTTGGACGCGGTTGTGTTGCGGCCATCGCGCCAATCCGCAGGCCCGGTCTGGGAGACTCTCTGGGCGGCCCTGACATTTACCACCCCCTAATGCGGGTTGCGGCTTGCGACAGGGGGTAAAAATAGGCAGAACACCGGCATGACACAGACCAACACACAGACCAACATCCAACCCAGCCCAGATATTCTTTGTATTGGCTCTGTCCTGTGGGACATCATCGGCCGCTCGCCGATGGAAATGCGGCGTGGATCAGATATGCCGGGACGCATCACCCGACTGCCCGGAGGCGTGGCGATGAACATTGCCATGACACTGGCGCGTTTTGGTCTCAAACCGGCGCTGCTCAGCGCCATAGGCCGCGACGATGAAGGCAACGAGCTGATAGCCGCCTGCACCCGACTTGGGCTTATCACCGACCATATCTACCGCTCTGATGACTTACCCACCGACCGCTACATGGCAGTTGAAGGCGCCAATGGGCTAATCGCCGCCATCGCCGACGCCCACTCGCTTGAGGCCGCCGGAGACAAAATTCTGAAGCCATTGCAGGATGGCAGCCTTGGCTCGGCAACAGACCCCTATGCGGGCCCGGTGGCGCTGGACGGCAATCTGACCCTGTCGCTGCTGGACGACATTGCCAATGATCCCGCCTTCGCAGCGGCAGATCTGCGCGTCGCCCCGGCCTCACCGGGCAAGGCCGAACGTCTGCGCCCCTTCCTGACCCGCAACCGGGGCACTCTTTACGTCAACCTCGAAGAGGCCGGGCTGCTCTGTCAGGCTGAATTCACCAACAGCGAAACGGCGGCTTTGGCCATGCTGGAGCGGGGCGCCTGCCGCGTTCTGGTCACCGACGGCGGCCGCTCAGCAACCGAGGCTGGCCCCCACTCACTCGTCACTCTGGTCCCACCCCGCGTCACCGTTGCGCGCGTCACCGGGGCCGGAGATACCTTTATGGCCGCACATATCGCCGCAGAAACCCGCGGCGACACTGGCGAATTGGCTCTGGCCTCCGCGCTCAAGGCTGCAGCCACCTATGTTTCAGGAGAACCCCCACTGTGATCGACATCAAATATTCGGCTGAGGTCCAGGCCGCCAAATCAGCGGGCACTGCAATTGTGGCGCTGGAAAGCACCATCATAACCCATGGCATGCCCTACCCGCAAAACATCGAAGTTGCCGCCCAGGTCGAACAGGACATCCGCGACGCCGGTGCAACACCAGCGACCATAGCGGTGCTTGACGGCCATTTGCATGTGGGGCTTGAGGCCGACCAGTTGAAAGCGCTGGGACAGGCCAAGAACGTTGCCAAACTATCGCGCGCCGATTTTGCAGCCTGTCTGGCCTGTGGCGGCACCGGCGCCACCACGGTGGCAGCCACCATGATCGCCGCCCATCTGGCAGGCATCGACGTCTTTGCAACCGGGGGCATTGGCGGCGTACACAAAGGCGCGGACCAGTCCTTTGACATCTCGGCCGATCTGCTGGAACTGGCCGCCACGCCCGTCACCGTTGTGGCCGCAGGCGCCAAGGCAATACTGGATGTGCCCAAGACGCTCGAGGTGCTGGAAACCCAAGGGGTGCCGGTGATCGGCTACGGGCAGGACTCGTTCCCGGGTTTCTGGTCGTCCCAATCCAACCTTGCAGCGCCCCTTCGCATGGACGATGCAGCACAGATCGCCCGGGCCCATGTCATGCGCCAGGCGCTTGGCCTGCCAGGCGGCCAACTGATCGCCAACCCAATCCCCAAGTCTGACGAAATTGCAGCAGACATCCTGGCTCCAATCATCGATCAAGCCCAGAGTGAGGCCGACAGCCAAGGGGTCAGCGGCAAAGCGGTCACCCCCTTCCTGCTGCAGCGGATCTTTGAATTGACCGAAGGCCGCTCGTTGACCGCCAACATCGCCCTTGTTCGCAACAATGCGCGACTGGCGGCCCAGATTGCCCAGCAACTAATCGCCCTGCGGCAATGACCTGCACTGATTGGTCGCAGGCCATTGCCGCCGACTGTCAAACTACCTAGGTTGCACTCGATCAACAGCGAAAAAGATAAATGACAACGCCATTTGACCACGAACCCCACCGGCGCCCGGGCCTGTTTGCCCGGCTTCGCTCCTCCTTCCTAACCGGCATTGTCGTCATCGCTCCGGTGGGTCTGACGATCTGGCTGCTTTGGTCGGTGATGGGCTGGGTGGATAGTGTGGTGCTGCCACTGGTGCCCGCGACGATCCTGCCGGAAAAATACATCGGCATAAATCTGCGCGGCATCGGGCTGATCATTTTCCTGCTGTTCACCATCGTCATCGGCTGGATCGCCAAAGGCATCCTGGGCCGCTCGATGATTTCCTTTGCCGAAAGCCTGGTCGAGCGGATGCCAGTGGTTCGCACCATCTATTCCGGCATCAAGCAAATTTCGGAAACGGTCTTTGCCCAATCCGAACGCAGCTTCGAGAAAGCCTGCCTTATTCAATACCCCCGGAAAGGTATCTGGGCGATTGGTTTTGTCTCTACCGAAGCCAAGGGTGAGGTCTACAAGCAAATAGATCCCAGTGGCAAATTAATGAGTATCTTCCTCCCAACCACGCCAAACCCAACCTCGGGCTTTCTTTTATTCCTGCCGAAAGAAGATGTGATTGAACTGGATATGTCGGTGGAAGATGCCGCCAAACTGGTTATTTCAGCCGGGCTGGTCTATCCAAATCCCAAAGATCCAACCCGTCCCGAAATTCCGCCAACAGATTGAAGTGGCTACCGTTTCCCTGCTTGATCTGGCCCCCGGCTTCATCTGGCCATAAATATCCCGGGGGTACGG
Organism: Parasedimentitalea psychrophila; assembly: GCF_030285785.1. NCBI lineage: Bacteria > Pseudomonadati > Pseudomonadota > Alphaproteobacteria > Rhodobacterales > Paracoccaceae > Parasedimentitalea > Parasedimentitalea psychrophila. The sequence continues at coordinate 4,250,940 of NZ_CP127247.1, forward strand.
GGGCTGGCCCCCGCTCTGCTCCCCAGTACCGCCCGCCGCTCCATCATCCCCTACATCGCGGTCCAGCCACCATCGACGCTCAGCGTGGTTCCGGTGATTTGCTCTGCGGCTGGCGAACATAAAAACGCAACGGTTCCGCCCAGCTGCTCGACGGTGGCAAACTGCCGCGACGGCTGGCGCGCCAGCATGACCTCGCGAATTACGGTTTCACGGTCCATATCATATTCAGCCATAGTGTCAGGGATCTGCGCCTCGACCAGCGGTGTCAGCACATAACCCGGGCAGACAGCATTACAGGTGATCGGCTCCTGTGCGGTTTCCAGAGCCACCGCCTTGGTCATCCCCACAACCCCGTGCTTGGCCGCGACATAGGCTGATTTGAACGGTGAAGCCGTCAACCCATGCGCCGAAGCAATATTGATCACTCTGCCCCAGCCCGCAGCGCGCATCCCTGGCAGCGCCGCTGCCGTGGTGTGAAAAACCGAGTTCAGATTGATCGCAATGATCGCATCCCAGGTCTCTGGCGGGAACGTGTCAATTGGCGCCACATGCTGAATGCCGGCGTTATTAACCAGAATATCACAGGCCGCCGCCGCCTCAATCAGATCCCGACACTCACGTCCAATGGACATATCGGCCTTAATATAACTGGCGCGGACCCCGAACTCAGACGCGATTGTATCGGCCAGAGCATGATCCTGCGGCCTGCCTGTGAACGAATTCAGCACCACATTGGCCCCCGCACGCGCCAATTCGCGCGCAATACCCAGTCCGATTCCCGAATTAGACCCAGTGATAACCGCGGTTTTCCCCTGCAAAGACATTGGCCTGTTCCCTCAATTTGATGTCATTTTCTGATCTCGACAGTTTGCCATGCTGCAGCTGCAAAGAAAAGTTCCGTTCTTTCAGAAGCCGGTTTTGGGTATTTTTTCGCGAGAGACAGTGACCGCTTGCGCATCCCGTGCGGGGATACTATTGGCCTTACTTGTCACCGGATCATCACCGCCAATGACGCCGCTCTCTCCCCTTGCTGACCAAATGTCTGGCAAAAAGTGAACGCCTGGGCACAAAAAAAACGCCCGCGCGAAGCGGGCGTCAAGTTATTGAGGCAGGTTTCATACAGGCAAGAAACCTATCGAGCAGTGACTTAGTTATACTCAATTAACAGCCATTATCCAAGCTAAAAGTTTGAAAAAAGGCAGCGGCCAAGGTACCTTGATAACACAAGGAAATATGGGTCATGCGGGATTGTTGCCAAAATGCGATCAGAGTTTTTCAGAATAGTCACCTCAACATTGGCGGGTATCACCCTGCTTCTAAGTGTTAATTCTGCAGTTGCAGAATCAGCCCATGGCATCGCGATGTATGGCGACCCTGCGCTGCCACCGGATTATACATCGCTGCCCTATGCCTATGCCGATGCGCCCCAAGGTGGCCGCGTTGTTTTTGGCAATACCGGTGGATTTGATACGCTCAATCCATTTGTGCAGAAAGGCACTGCCCCATGGCAACTTCGGTTCTGGGGCTATGAAAGCCTGATGGGCCGCTCCTGGGATGAACCTTTTTCACTCTATGGTCTTTTGGCCGAAACAATCGAAACCCCCGAAGACCGCTCCTGGGTAGAATTCACCCTGCGCCCCGAGGCCCGGTTCTCGGATGGATCACCTGTCACCGTCGAGGACGTCATCTGGTCTTATGAAACCCTGGGCACCGTCGGACATCTTCGCTACCGCGGCTTCTGGTCCAAGGTTGACACCATCACTCAAACCGGACCGCGAAAGGTTCGGATCAACTTCAACACCGAGGACCGCGAACTGGCCTTGCTTGCCGGGCTGCGTCCGATTTTGAAAAAAAGCCAATGGGCGGGCAAGAATTTTGCCGACAGTGGCCCCAATGAGGCGCCCATCGGTACCGGCGCCTATGTTGTCAACACCTCTGATCCGGGTCGATACGTCAGTCTGGCGCGCAACCCGGACTACTGGGGCAAGGATCTGCCATTTCGCCGTGGCACGCAGAATTTTGACCAGATGCGGATTGAGTTCTTTGGCGACGCCACCGTTTTGTTCGAGGCCTTTAAGGTTGGTGAGCTGACTGCGGTGCGCGAATACAATGCCGGCAAGTGGGACAATAACTACAACTTCCCATCGGTGCAGCGCGGCGATGTGGTGAAATCGGAAATCCCACATCAACGCCCCTCCGGTATAACCGGATTGGCCATGAACACCCGAAAGCCGCTGTTTGCCGACTGGCGGGTTCGGCAGGCGCTGATTCACGCCTTCAATTTTGAATATATCAACGGCACCGTCACTGGCGGCACCCAGCCCCGTATTACCTCCTATTATTCCAACTCAGCCCTGGGTATGCGGCCTGGCCCGGCCGAGGGAGCAGTGCGAAGCCTTCTGGAACCCTATGCAAGCGACCTGTTACCAGGCGCCCTGGAGGGCTATGAGCTTCCCGTCAGTGACGGAACGGAGCGTAACCGCAGAAACCTGCGCACCGCAACCAAGCTGCTGAACGACTCCGGCTGGACCGTTCAGGACGGCGTGTTGCAAAACGCTCAGGGTGACCCATTCGAATTCTCGGTGCTGCTGCGTCAGGGCGATCGCGAAATGCAAACCGTGGTCGAAATTTACGCCCGCGCGCTGCACCGTCTTGGCATCAAGGTCAGCACAGATACAGTGGATAATGCGCAGTATGTGGCCCGTCAAAACGAGTATGACTTTGACATGACCCATTTTCGTCGCGATCTGTCGCTGAGCCCCGGCAATGAGCAATATCTGTATTGGGGACGCGAAGGGGTAACCCAACCAGGGTCCCGCAATCTCATGGGCATCGACAGCCCGGTGGTCGAGGCCTTGATCCCCGAGATGCTCAACGCCACCAGCGCCGATCATTTCATATCCGCGGTAAGAGCCCTGGACCGGGTGCTGACCACCGGCCGATATGTGATTCCCATTTGGCAGTTTGACAAGGGCCGCATTGCCCACGCCAAAGAGCTACGTTTCCCTGATACCCTGCCGATCTACGGTGACCGTCCCCAGTTCATGCCGACGGTTTGGTGGTATGATCCCAACTAGGCCTGACTGTGCGGAACGGGCTTGACGAAAGACGCCCATCTCCAGGACGATACGCCCCTGGAGATGGGCCTCCCCCAAAACCACAGCGCCAATAGGATTTGGATGTCTGGCGGTACCGGAGACCGCGGCTCAGGCCAGGCCCGCCGCCGACTGGCGGTCTGACAGCGATACATTTGCCCTATGTCATCCGACTTTTTACCCGCCACCAACGAAATACAGCCGGCATTATCTATTCAGCACCGGCGCCGGTCCCTGCAGAAGGTATCTTTTAGATGTGTTTTTGAGTACACTAACCTGACAAATGAACCGTTGTTGCCCGGCGAGAGGAGTAGCTATGGAAGCTTTACGCTCAACCGAAGTCGGGGCCGCCAGCCTGCCGCGCATGCAAAACCGGTTCCCCTATCTTCACCCAAAACTGGTGCCATCGCTGTTGCATGATCGCGAGGCCTTTATTGAGCACCTTGCCAAAACGCATCAGTTAACCCTGACCGAAGCCCGCGAAGAGGTGGAGGATTTTTTCTTTATCGAAGGCTTGCTAAGTGAGGTCGAGGGCTGACCGGCATATTTCAACGCCAGCGGATCAGGTCAATGACGTGACCCAAAGGATCGTGGCGTCTTCGTCGCTTGATGAAATGACGTTATGCCCCATTGCCGCATCGTAATAGGCACTGTCACCGCGCCGCATTTCAATAGGCTCGTAGAACTCAGTGTATAGCTTGATCACCCCGGTCAGCACATAGAGAAACTCTTCACCGTCGTGCCGTACCCAGCCATCAAACTCCTCCATCGAGCGGGCCCGCACCCGGGCACGATAGGGCAGCATTTGCTTGCGCGACAAACTATCGGCCAACAGCTCATGCTCATAAGTGGTGGTCGCATGGGCCGCGCCTTCCCCGGTCTTGGTTACCGCCAAACGGCCGTTAACCTGATCCCGTTGTGGCGCGGTAAATAGCTGTGGCACAGAGATTTGCAGCCCAATCGCCAGCTTTTTCAACGCGTCGTAAGTGGGTGACATTTGGCCATTTTCGATCTTTGACAGGGTCGATCGGGCCAGCCCGGCCTGGTTGGCGGCATATTCCAGTGTCCAGTCGCGTGCCTTGCGCAATTCACGCACCCGCACACCCAGATCCAATGGTTCGGCTTCGCTCTGATTGCCGCTGCTTCGGGCAATGGTAATCAATGATTTTGGATCTCGATTTGTCATGCTGTCTCTATAGAGCCCCCCCCGCCTGCTTGCAACGCAGCACCTCCCGGGATAGCCAAGTCCCATGTTATCTATCTTTGATCAGGCCCCGTTCGAACCCTGCCCCGCACCGTTCAATCTTGCAGCGCATGTGCTGCGCCATGCCCCCCTGACACCAGACAAGCCGGCCCTGTCGATTGTATCCAGGACAGGCGCGCAGACCTGGAGCTACCGGGCATTGGAGGCCGCGGTACGCGGCACCGGCACCGGCTTATTGCAATCCGGACTGAAACCGGGCGACATCGTTTTGATGCGGCTGGGCAACACGGTAGAGTTCCCCATTGCCTATCTGGGGGCCATTGCAGTCGGGCTCATTCCGGTGCCAACCTCGTCCCAGCTCACCACCGCAGACACCGCCAGGATGATCGCAGAGCTCTCTCCAGCTGCGATCCTGCGCGATCCTCAGGTCGACTGTGCGGCGCATCCAAAGCAGATCACCACCGACTCACTTTCCGACATGCGGGAATTGCCCCCGTGCGATTTCAATCTGGGCGATCCAAACCGGCTTGCCTATGCGGTCTACACCTCAGGCACCAGCGGAAATCCGCGTGTTGTGACCCATGCGCACCGCGCCATCTGGGCCCGGCAGATGATGGTCAAGGGCTGGTACAATCTGCATCAGAATGACCGCCTGCTGCACGCCGGTGCGTTCAACTGGACCTATACGTTGGGAACCGGGTTGATGGATCCCTGGACAATCGGCGCCACCGCCCTGATCCCCTCCCCGGGCACCGATCTTGCGGATTTGCCCGAGCTGCTGCGCAGCCACCGGGCCAGCATTTTTGCGGCAGCACCGGGGGTCTATCGCAAGGCCCTTCATCAAAAGACCCCATTGGATCTGCCCGATTTGCGTCATGGGCTCAGTGCCGGAGAAAAGCTCTCCCCCGATTTGCATCAGGCCTGGATCAAAGCCACCGGAACCGACCTGTATGAGGCCTACGGCATGTCCGAGTGCTCGACCTTCATTTCATCCAGCCCGGCCCATCCGGCGCGAAACCACACATTGGGCCAGCCGCAGCCCGGGCGCAGAATTGCCATTATCGGCGAGGATGGCCCGGTACCGCTGGGTGAAGAGGGCATTATTGCAATACATAAATCTGATCCGGGCCTCATGCTGGGGTATCTGAATGCCCCCAAGGAAACCGCCAGCAAGTTTCAGGACGACTGGTTCTTAACCGGGGATCTCGGCTCAATGGCGGCCGACGGTCAGATTACCTATCTGGGTCGCAACGACGATATGATGAATGCCGGCGGCTTTCGGGTCTCGCCGCTTGAGGTAGAAGCCGCGCTTTCCAGACATCCCGGCATCCTTCAGGTCGGCGCCGCCACTGTCGAAGTCAAACCCGGCACCTTTGTCATCGGCGCCTTTTACACCGGTCCCAAACCATTGGACCAAGATGCGCTGCAGGCTTTTGCCAACAGCCATCTGGCCCGTTACAAGCAACCCCGCATCTATATTCATCTGAGCGCTCTGCCGCTCGGAGCCAATGGCAAGCTGTTGCGACGCGCACTGCCGTCTTACTTCAAGGTTTCATCCTCAAATGACTGTTAAACTCGACATCATCTCAGACCCCATTTGCCCTTGGTGCTATATTGGTAAAACCAATCTGGACAAGGCATTGGCCCAGATCCCGGATCACCCCTTCACCATTGAATGGCACCCCTTCCAGCTGAACCCCGATATGCCCGTCGAAGGCATGGACCGGCGCGCCTATCTCGAAGGCAAATTCGGCGGTAAGCAGGCCGCGGTCAAAGCCTATGCGCCGGTGGTTGACGCAGCTCAAAAAGCTGGGCTGACGATCAACTATGAGGCCATCAAGCGAACGCCGAATACACTGGATGCCCATCGTCTGATTCACTGGGCAGGGATTGAGAGCAAACAGACCGAGGCGGTGGACGCTCTGTTTCACGCCTATTTTGTCGATGGCCGCGATATCGGCAGCGCCGAGGTGCTGGGGGATATCGCCGATAGTATCGGCATGGATGCCGCCATGGTGCAAAAACTACTGGCAACCGACAATGATACCGATGACATAAAATCTCGCGACGCACACAGTCGTCAGATGGGCGTGAGCTCGGTGCCCACCTTCATTGTCGACAATAGACACGCGGTGCCAGGCGCCCAGCCCCCCGAACTCTGGCTCAAGGTGATGGGTGAAATTATCGATCAAATGCACTCGGCCAGCCCCACTGACTAAAAACCGATAGGCCCCGGGTGCAAACCAGACGATACCGGCAGCGGAACCCTGGCCAGATCGCAAGGGGTTCCCTTTCATCTGGCCCCAAATATCCCAGGGGTGAATGGCTGCCAGATCTGGCGGCCAGAGGGGGCAGCGCCCCCGTCACTTTTTGTGGCCAGAGGCGCCAGCGCCCCCCGTCTTTTTACAGCACTGATGCACAGACCTATGTGCAGGCAAACCTGTGGCTGACTGAAAAATTTTGTGATAGCGCCACCTAACACAGCTCCCGGATTGAACCCGATCACGGTTTCCACGTTTTGTGCCGCTTGAGGTAATCAATGTCCAACCCAATTGAAAAACAAATTTCCAAGGCCGAACTCACCGCCTTGATCGCGATGATGTTTGCAACGATCGCATTCTCCATCGATGCCATGTTGCCAGCACTGCCGGAAATCGGCGCCGCCCTAAGCCCCAATGACACCAACCGCGCGCAGCTCATCCTGACAGCATTCATGTTTGGGCTAGGCATTGGCACCTTTTTCACAGGCCCGCTATCTGACGCCTTTGGGCGCAAGCCGGTAATCCTTGTCGGTGCGGTGGTCTATGTGCTGTCCGCGGCGGCGGCCTGGGCCAGTTCCTCGCTCGAACTGTTACTGATCTCCCGGATCACAATGGGGCTTGGCGCGGCGGGTCCGCGGGTGGTGGCAGTTGCTATCGTCCGGGACCTGTTCTCCGGCCGTGACATGGCGCGGGTGTTGTCCATCGCCATGATGATCTTTACGCTGGTGCCAGCATTTGCGCCCCTGTTGGGCCTTGGCATCATTTCGATTGCTGGCTGGCGGGCCATCTTCATCGCAATCGCCCTGTTCCTGATTATCGTTGTCGCCTGGACCGTTATCAGGCTGCCCGAGACACTCGCACCTGAAAACCGCCGCCCCTTTAAGATGCCCCTTTTGATCAAAGCCGGGCGAGAGATGTTGGCCCATCCGACCGTCCGCCTGTCGATTTTTGTGCAGACCCTTTGCATGGGGGCGCTGTTAACCATGCTGACAATGGTGCAGCCGGTCTATGATACCATTTTTGGACGCGCTGACAGCTTTCCGTTTTGGTTTGGTCTGGTTGCGCTGATGTCCGGCAGTGCCAGTCTGTTGAACGCCATCGTGGTGGTCAGGGTGGGGATGCGCCGGATGGTAACCTGGTCGCTGGCTAGCCAGATCCTGTTCTCCGCCACGGTGCTGGTTCTCAGCAATATGGACCTGCCGGACACCCTGCAATTTGGTCTTTTTGTCGCCTGGCAAACCAGTCTGTTCTTCATGGTTGGCATGACCCTGGGCAATCTGAACGCCATGGCGATGGAGCCGATGGGCCATATCGCTGGCATGGCGGCCTCGGTCATTGGCGCCATCTCTACTGTGATTGGCGCAGTTCTGGCCGCTCCGATCGGGTTGCTGTTTGACGGGTCGTTGCTGCCGCTGAGCATCGGCGTTCTGGCGATGGTCAGCACTGCATTTCTGATCATGCTCCGCATGGGGCGGGTCGAGGCTCAGGTACCAGCCGAGTAACCTTCAAAAACATCGGTAAATCATCAAAAAGCCACCCTGCGTAAACAGGGTGGCATTTTAAATTGATGACCACAGCGGGGACCGAGACGCGCCTGCGGGATATCACCCCGATCAGGCCGATTGTTTCTTTTTCTTCTTGGCGGCCACAACCTTTTCGGCCAGTTCCCGGGCGATGGCAAAGGCCCCTTTGATCTTGTCGCCATCACTGCGCCAGTCGCGGCGAACCACAATTTTGTTGTCTTTGACCTTGGCCAAGCCATCCTGCGCCTGGATGAATTCGACCAGCCCGGTGGGCGAGATGAACTTGTCATTGTGGAACTGGATCGTTGCGCCCTTTGGACCACCATCCAACTTGGCAATTCCAGCCCGTTTGCACATCGCCTTGATCCGCACCACCAGCATCAGGGTATTGACCTCTTTGGGCAGCTTGCCAAACCGGTCAATCAGCTCTGCAGCAAAGCCTTCCAATTCGACCTTGGTGGTCAGGGATGACAGTCGGCGATACAGACCCAGCCTTACGTCCAGATCGGGCACAAATTTCTCGGGGATCAGCACCGGAACGCCAAGGTTGATCTGCGGAGCCCATTGATCGTCGGCTTCCGACAGGCCTTCCAACTCGCCTGATTTGATCTTGGCAATCGCCTCATGCAGCATCGACTGGTACAGCTCATAGCCAACATCGCGCATCTGCCCGGATTGTTCCTCTCCCAGCAGGTTGCCAGCGCCCCTGATATCAAGGTCTTGCGAGGCCAGGGTAAAGCCGGCCCCCAGTGTATCCAGCGACCCCAGGACACGCAGCCGTTTCTCTGCAGCGGCGGTCAATTTGGCGCGCGGCTTGGTGGTCAGATAGGCGTAGGCCCGTGTTTTCGAGCGCCCAACCCGGCCACGAATCTGATAGAGCTGCGACAGCCCGAACATATCGGCCCGGTGAACAACCATGGTGTTTGCGGTCGGGATATCCAACCCGCTTTCAACAATGGTGGTGGCCAGCAGCACGTCGTATTTTCCGTCATAAAACGCATTCATGCGCTCATCCAGATCACCCGCTGCCAATTGGCCGTGGGCAATCACATAGGTCAGTTCGGGCATTTGCTCGTTCAGGAACGCCTCGATATCCGGCAGATCGCTGACCCTTGGAACCACGTAGAAACTCTGGCCGCCACGATAGTGTTCCCGCAACAACGCCTCGCGGATGGTGACAGCATCAAATTCGCTAACGTAGGTGCGGATCGCCAGACGGTCCACCGGCGGGGTGCCAATGATCGACAGGTCGCGGACACCGGACAGCGACAGCTGCAAGGTGCGTGGAATGGGTGTCGCGGTCAGTGTCAGCACATGAATGTCGCTGCGCATCTGTTTCAGGCGTTCTTTGTGACTGACGCCAAAGTGCTGTTCCTCGTCGATGATCAGCAGACCAAGGTCCCTGAAGCGGATGCTTTTGGCCAGCAAGGCATGGGTGCCGATGACAATGTCAACAACTCCGCGGGACATCCCGTCCCGTGTGGCCTGCGCATCCTTTGCGCTAACAAAGCGTGACAATTGCCTGACTTCCAACGGAAATCCACGAAAGCGTTCGGCAAAGCTGGCGTAGTGCTGGCGTGCCAACAACGTGGTCGGAGCAACAATCGCCACCTGCACCCCGGACATGGCAGCCACAAAGGCCGCCCGCATGGCCACCTCGGTTTTGCCAAATCCAACATCGCCACAGATCAACCGGTCCATTGGCCGCCCCGAGGTCAGATCGTCAATGACATCGCCAATCGCCCGCAACTGATCGTCGGTTTCCTGATAGGGAAAGCGCGCCGAAAACGCATCCCAGCTGCCCGGTGGCGGATCCAGCACCGGCGCTTTTCGCAGGGCGCGTTCGGCCGCTACCCGGATCAACCGATCCGCCATCTCGCGGATACGCTCTTTCAGCTTGGCCTTCTTGGCCTGCCAGGCTCCGCCGCCCAAACGATCCAACAGCCCCTCGTCGTGACCGTATTTTGACAGCAACTCGATGTTTTCCACCGGCAAATACAGCCTGGCGTCCTCGGCATATTGCAACAGGATGCATTCATGCGCGGCGCCGGCTGCGGTGATCACCTCCAGCCCTAGGAACCGGCCAATTCCGTGATCCACGTGAACCACCAGATCGCCTGCGCCCAGTGACTGAGTTTCGGTCAGGAAATTCTCCGCCTTTCGGCGTTTGCGAGGCGCCCGGATCAACCGGTCTCCCAGCACATCCTGCTCGGAAATCACCGTCATTTCCGGAGTGAAAAACCCGTGTTCCAGCGCCCAGACAGCCAGATACAACCCGGATTTGCCAATTCGAGTGCCATTTGAGATCGCGATGATCTCACTAAGGCCCTCGTCTTCGATCAACCCTGTCAGCCGCTCTCGTGCACCTTCGGAATAGGAGGCAACGACCACCGGCCCATCTTGCAGTTTTGCCTTAATATGATCGGCTAATGATGTGAAAAGGCTGATAGTTTCCATTTGCCGTTCAGGTGAAAAGTTGCGCCCTATTCGGCCGCCTGCATCCACCACACCCGGCCCATTGGCCTGCGGCAACGGATGCAGCTGGATCACCCGCTGGGTGCCGAGGGCCTGTTCCCAGGCGGCATCATCCAGATACAGCAACCCCGGAGGTATCGGCTTGTAAACCGTATCCATCCGGCCCTTGGCCTGCATTGCGATCTTGCGGTTTTCATACTGGTCTTCGATGCTGTCCCAGCGGGCAAGTCTGGCTGGCGTCATCTGATGGTCCAGTGATACCGTCGCCTGTGGCAAATAGTCGAACAATGTCTCTAGCTTGGCATGGAAAAATGGCAGCCAATGCTCAATGCCCTGATGTTTGCGGCCGGCACTCACCGCCTCGTACAGTGGATCATCCGCGCCGGCAGCGCCAAATTCAATGCGGTAATTCTGCCGGAACCGGGTGATCGCCGCCTCGTCTAGGATCACTTCTGACACCGGCGCCAACTCGATCAGATCCAGTTTCTCTATGGTGCGCTGGCTGGCCGGGTCAAACCGCCGGGCGCCGTCCAGCACATCGCCAAACAGGTCCAGCCTAACGGGGCCGCTTTGTCCCGGAGGGAAGATATCGATGATGCCGCCACGGATCGCATAATCGCCCGGCTCCATGACCGTTGGGCTTTGGGTGAACCCCATCCGCACCAGGAAGTTGCGAAGCGCTTTTTCATTAATGCGGCGGCCGACCTGGGCTGAGAAAGCGGCCTCTTGCAAAACCGCCCGCCCCGGCACCCGCTGGGTTGCACCGTTCAAGGTGGTCAGCAACACAAAAGCTGTGGGCATCTGGTGCACCAAGGCGGCCAGCGTCGCCATCCGCGTCGCTGCAATATCGGCATTTGGCGACACCCGGTCATAGGGCAGACAGTCCCAGCCGGGAAACACAAAGACCGGCATATCGGGGGCATAAAACGCCAGTGCCGCCCGCATCGCCTCCATGCGCTTATCGTCACGCGCAACATGCAGCACCGGTCCGCCGGATTTCTCGACCTCATTGAGGACAAGACGGGCGTCATAACCCTCGGGCGCGCCGCCCATGGTAATCACACGCTGCACCATTGTGCGCCTCTCCTTCATCGAAATTCAAACAGCTTCAAAACTAGCCCAGGAAACCATATTTCAGGTTCTGATACATGCCCCACATGGCGGTCACAAAGATTGCGATGGTGCCGATCAACTGAATGTACAGCCGACAGCGAACCAGTAGTTTGCGCAGCCCGGCTCCCTGGATCTGCTCCCGCGAAATCCGGTTTGCCATCACCAAGCTTATCAGACCAACCAGGGTCAAGGGGCAGACCAACAAAAACACCGCCTGCGCAAACTCCACATCGTAAAACACCCCAAGCACCAGTAGCCCGGACAGAACGAAACACACGACCCCAAGCAGCCAGACACCGGAAACCTGCATGATATACAGCATCCGGTTCACATTCACCCGCACCAGATCCTCCAGATCACGTTCCGCCTGACCGCCCATCCGGCCCGCCCGGTACACCAGGTCGATGGGCACCCCAAGCACCCAGTGGCTGGCGCTAGACCAGACAACGGCCAAGGCGATCCAGAACCAGAGGTTGGAAAATGACCGCATGTCGATCAGCTCAACCAAAGTGTCAAATAAGTCCAAAATGCCGCTCCCTGCTCTTGGCAAAGCCAAGTTTTTGCATGTATCCACTGCCCCGACCGGCGGCACAAGGTCTGGCGACAATAATCCCCGAACCGCGACGTTTGTGCCCTTGTGATCGGGGCCGGAACTGTGCCACCCAAGTCCCTAGCACCTTGGGGAGAAAATACTATGACGCCGACCGTTGCCGCCTTTCCAGCCGCCCGTCTGCGCCGCACTCGGGCGACAGCGGCGATCCGGGATCTGGTCCGCGAAAACACGCTGAGTGTTGGCGACCTGATCTGGCCCGTCTTTGTCCGCGAAGGCAGCGGCATCGAAGAGCCCATTCCGTCGATGCCAGGTGTCATGCGGCGCTCAGTTGATAAAATCGCCGCTGCCGCGATTGAGGCACAGGCCCTCGGCATTCCGTCGATTTGCATTTTTCCCTATACCGATTCCAGCCTTAAAACCGAAGACTGCGCCGAGGCCTGGAACCCTGACAACCTGACAAACCGGGCGGTGCGCGCCATTAAGGCGGCGGCTCCGAATATCGCGGTGATGACCGATGTGGCACTGGACCCCTACAACATCAACGGCCACGACGGCTATGTGGTGGACGGTAAAATCGTCAATGACGCCACCGTTGAGGCGCTGGTGAAGATGACCCTGGCCCAGGCCGAGGCCGGCGCGGATATCATCGGTCCGTCAGATATGATGGACGGTCGCATTGGTGCGATGCGCCAGGCGCTGGAAAAAGCGGGCCACAGTGATGTGATGATCCTGTCGTATTCGGCCAAATACGCGTCAGGCTATTACGGCCCCTTCCGCGACGCGGTTGGCGCCTCGGGGGCGCTGTCGGGTGACAAGAAAACCTATCAGATGGACCCCGCCAACGGCGACGAGGCCATGCGGTTGGTGCAACGCGACCTGAATGAGGGCGCGGATATGGTGATGGTTAAACCGGGAATTGCCTATCTCGACATCTGCTACCGGGTCAAAACCGGCTTTGGCGTGCCGACCTTTGCCTATCAGGTCTCGGGCGAATACGCGATGATCCAGGCGGCGGCGCAAAACGGCTGGATCGACGGGGAAAAAGTGATGCTGGAAAGCCTGATGGCATTCAAACGGGCCGGCTGTGACGGGGTTCTGACCTATTTCGCTCCAGAAGTAGCCCGGATACTCAACACTTGATATTTGTCCCGCCATCACGGGGCGCTGTGTCGGGCAAGAAGCCGCGCATAAATTGATAGCGATTGATGACAATCGGCAGAAAAACAGGTATAACCGCAACCAGAGCCGGACAAACCGGCCTTGATCGAGCAATTACAGGCAGTGAAATCTATGAACAGCAAAATTTCTTCCCGGCTAACCCGTCGCGGTTTTGCTCTGGGCGCCCTGGCCACAACCGGACTGACTGCGGCCTGCGGTAATGGCGTCGGCAGCAGTGGCGCCTCAACCATCGACGCCCGTGTGGATGCCACGCTGAGACAAATGCGTGACCTTTACCCCAACACCCAGACACTGGCCGACAAATCCACCGGCATGTTGGTGATGCCGCTGGTCACCGAGGCCGGATTTATCTTTGGGGCTGGCTATGGTCGTGGAGCCTTGCGGATCAATGGCGCCACCGTCGATTACTATTCGACAGTCAAGGCCAACGCGGGCCTGCAAATTGGCGCCCAGCAATATGCCCATGTGCTGTTTTTCATGACCGAAGACTCGCTCAACTCATTCCGTCGGGCCTCTGGCTGGACCGCCGGCGCCGATGTCGGCTACGTCATCCGCGACAAGGGCGATACATTGGCAACCGACACCAACACATTGACCTCGCCTATTTTGGCCGCGATTTTTGGACAGGCTGGTTTGCAGATTGGCGCCACGCTTGAGGGATCAAAATACTCCCGCATCATCCCCTGATTTCGCCCCGACAATCCAAAGCAAAAAACGCGCCCATCCCGGCGCGTTTTTCTGTTTATAAATGTCCCACTCAGCCTCAGCCCAGCAGCCGCAACCGCTTCAGCAGGCTAGACGTGTCCCACCGTCCGCCGCCCTGATTTTGCACCTCTTTGTAAAACTGATCGACCAATGCGGTCACCGGCAGGCTGGCCCCGGTTTCATTGGCCGCATCCAGGCAAATGCCCAGATCCTTGCGCATCCAATCCACCGCAAAGCCATGCTCAAAGTGATCCTCGATCATGGTTTCATAGCGGTTCGACATCTGCCAACTGCCCGCGGCCCCCTGGCTGATCACCTCAACAACCGCGCGGCTGTCCAAACCGGCTTTCTCCGCAAAATGAAGCGCTTCACTCAACCCCTGCACCAGACCGGCAATGGCAATCTGATTGCACATTTTGGTCATCTGACCGGCGCCGCTGGCCCCAATGCGGCGGCAGATACGCGCATAGGCGTCAACAATCGGCGCCGCAGCGTCAAAGGCCTCTTCGTCGCCACCGCACATCACCGACAAGGCGCCATTCTCGGCCCCAGCCTGTCCGCCCGAGATCGGCGCATCCAGAAACGAAATCCCGGCTGTCTGCGCCGCGGCATAAAGCTCACGCGTGACCTTGGCCGACACGGTTGTGTGATCGACAAACACAGACCCCGACGCCATGCCGACAAACGCCCCATCAGCACCCTGACACACAGCACGCAGATCGTCATCATTGCCAACACAGGCCATGACAAAATCAACCCCCTCCGCTGCCTGGCGCGGAGTTGCCGCCCAGCTGCCACCATGCTCCTGGCTCCAGGCCTCGGCCTTTGCGGTTGTTCGGTTATACACCGTCACCTGATGTCCGGCCGCCTGAAGGTGCCCAGCCATCGGGTAGCCCATGACTCCCAAACCCAAAAACGCAATCTTCGCCATCTGCTTTCCCCTTGATCCGACTTAGCCTATGTTGGCGCGACCGTAGCAGCCGCGTCGAAAGGTTCAATCACCTTCGACCTTTGAATGAACAATACCCAAGGAACAAACGACACATGGGACTCCTTTTCCGCTGGCTCATGCGACTATCCGCAGCGCTGATTCTCATGTTGGTTTTGGGTGCCGGACTGATCTATTTTCTGGCCTCACAATCGCTGCCCGATTATGACAAGGACATCGCCCTGCCCGGCCTTTCTGCGCCGATCGAGATTGTCCGCGACAACGCAAATGTGCCGCATATTTTTGGCAGTTATGGCGCCAGCGACGAAGACGTCTTTTTCGGGCTTGGCTATGCGCATGCGCAGGACCGGCTATGGCAGATGACAATCTTGCGGCGCACCGTGCAGGGGCGTCTGTCCGAGGTATTTGGCCGCCGCACCCTTGAGGTCGATAGCCTATTGCGGCGTCTTGATCTGTATCGGTTGGCGCAGCAATCGGTGCCCGATCAGGACGCCGGGACCCAGGCTGCGCTGATCGCCTATTCTGCCGGGGTCAATGCCAGACTGGACGAGATAAACGCCAGTGCTTTGGGTCGTGGTGCGCCGGAAATGTTCCTGTTTAATGCCCCTATTGCGCCTTGGCAGCCCGCCGACAGCATTGCACTCATGAAACTCTTGGCGCTGAAACAATCGGGGCAAATTCAAGACGAAGTTCTGCGCGCCCGCGTCACTTTGATGCTGGACGATCCATCTCGACTGCTCGACATCCTGCCTGACGCCCCCGGCACCGGCATGACAGCGCTGCCCGAATACACCGCGCTGTTTCCCGGCCTGAAGCGATACGCCGAGGCCAGTGATATGCCGTCAACAGCCCTGTCGCCATTTTCCGATCGCGGATTTGCAGGCGCCTCCAATGTATGGGCGGCTTTGCCGAACCGGTCAGCCGCCGGTGGGACACTTCTTGCCAATGATCCGCATATGGAATTGAGCGCCCCGACGCTGTGGTATCTGGCCCGGCTGGAATTGGCCACCGGCGGCGTAATCGGCGCCACGATGCCCGGCATTCCCGCCGTCATGGCAGGCCGCTCCGAGAATATGGGCTGGGGGACCACCGCCTCTTATGTGGATGATCAGGACATTTTCATCGAGAAGATGAACCCCGAAAATCACGAGGAATACCTGACGCCAAACGGCTATAAGCGGTTCAAGTCCAGACCCTCCATCATCCAAATCAAAGACGCGCAACCGGTGACACTGATCCTGCGCTGGAGTGAAAACGGCCCCGTTATGCCCGGATCCCTGCACGGATTGTCAACGGTGACGCCACCCGGTCACATTGCCAGTCTCGCCTGGTCGGCGCTCAGCCCGGCTGACACCTCGATGACCGCTGCCATCAATCTGATGCGCAGTCAGACTGTGCCGGAGGCAATTGCCATAGGCGAGCAGTATATTGCGCCATCGCAAAACTTGGTCCTGGCTGATCACAATAGCATTGCTCTGAAAACCGTTGGCGCAATTCCACAACGGGACGCCCAGAACCAAAACCAGGGCAGGCTTCCAAACCAGGGATGGCGGCGGGAAAACCGCTGGCAGGGGCGCGCGCCCTACGCAGCAAACCCCCAGTTCATCAATCCCCGCGGTGGCATTCTGGGCAACACCAATAACAAGCTTTTGCAGCGCCCCTTTCCCAATCATGTTTCCTATAACTGGGGCGATACCCAACGTGTGCACCGGTGGCGCAAGCTGATGCAGACCCGTCAGGTCCACACCCGTGACAGCTTTATCGAGGCCCAGCTAGATACGGTTTCCTACACCGCACGCACCATACTGCCGCTCATCGGAGCCGATCTTTGGTTTACCTCCAGCGCCGCGCCCGAAGGCTCGCCAGCGCGGCAACGGCAGATTGCGCTGCGGTTGCTGTCTGAATGGAACGGCGAAATGAACGAACATATGCCAGAGCCGCTTATCTATGCGGCCTGGCTGCGCGCCTTACAACAGCGCCTGATTATCGACGAGTTGGGGCCCCTTGCCAGTGAGTTCAGGCATGTGGAGCCGCTTTTTATTGAACGCGTGTACCGCAATGTTGATGGTGCGGCCGCCTGGTGTGATATTCGCCAAAGCGCGCCTAGGGAAACCTGCACCGAACTGGCACAACTGGCGCTGGATGATGCATTGGTCTGGATCACCGAACGCTATGGCCCCGCCCTAGAGGCCCTGCGCTGGGGCGACGCACACCAGGCCAGGCAAGATCATGAGATCCTGGGTGAGATTCCAATTCTGAGGTTCTTTGTCAACATCCGCCAGTCGACCAGCGGCGGCGACAATACCCTGCAGCGCGGCCTCAGCTCGGGTCTGGGCCCAGATCCGTTCCAGAATGTGCACGCGGCCGGCTACCGGGGGGTCTATGATTTCTCGGACCCGGACAGTTCCGTGTTCATCACATCAACCGGACAATCCGGCCATTTTCTGTCGCGCCATTACGATGACATGGCGCAACTGTGGCGGCGCGGCGAATATATCCCGATGTCACTGGATGCGGATCTGGCGCGGGCTGCCGCCGTCGGCATCACCCGAATTCAACCGCGCCAGAACTAGCAAGGGTGCCTGCTAGCTCTGGCGCTTTGGATGAATTATAGCGCGTTGAACTTGGACTTCTGGCGTTCGGTCCACAGAACCGTGATTTCAAACCCATCTTCGGTTTGCTCTTCACTTTCGACAATATCCTCGCGAAACAGCCAGGCGCGTTGCTTTCCTTGCGAAAACCCAAGGTTCAGCGTCTCACGCAGGCGTACACCCTGCAATATTTCGCCTATATCGCGCAAAAGCCCCGGCAGACCCACCCCGGACAAAGCCGAGATCGCGTGCACTCCGTCTTCGTTTTCGGCCCTTTGACTGCGGGCTTCAGCCTCTTCTTCGGACAGCTGGTCCAACTTGTTCCACACTTCAATCTGTGGTCGATTTTCATCGACCCCCAATGCGGTGAGAATCGTTTTGACGTCGGCGGCCTGATTGTGGGTCTCATCATGGCTGATGTCGCGCACATGGATGATCAGATCAGCCGCGAGAACTTCCTCCAGCGTGGCCCGAAACGAGGCCACCAATTCTGTCGGCAGGTTTGAAATGAATCCAACTGTGTCAGACAGGATAATCTCTGGCCCGTCCTCCAACTCGACCCTGCGCATGGTTGGATCCAGCGTGGCGAACAACATGTCCTTGACCATGACATCGGCGCCGGTCAACCGGTTGAACAGCGTCGATTTCCCGGCGTTAGTATAGCCTACCAATGCCACAATCGGATAGTGGACTTTGGCGCGCGCTTCGCGGTGAAGCGCGCGGGTCATCACCACCTTGTCCAGCTGCCGACGCAGGCGCACCAGCTGATCATCGATGGCCCGACGGTCAGATTCGATCTGTGTTTCCCCCGGCCCGCCAACAAAGCCAAGCCCGCCACGCTGACGTTCCAGGTGTGTCCAGGCACGAACCAATCGGGTCCGCTGGTAGGACAGCGCTGCCATCTCAACCTGCAGGACTCCCTCGCGGGTCCGGGCCCGATCCGAGAAAATCTCCAGGATCAATCCGGTCCGGTCAAGCAGTTTGACGTCCCAGGCTTTTTCAAGGTTGCGTTGCTGCACCGGCGAAACCGGGCCATCGACCAAAACGAGATCAATGTCTTCGGCTTTGAACACCGCCTTAAGCTCGTTGATCTTGCCTGATCCGAACAATGTTCCGGATTGGGCTTTTGGCAGGCGCACCACGTTTGATCCGATCACATCCAGATCAGGCAGCGCCTCGGCGAGGGCCACGCCTTCATTCAGTGCAGGCTCCGCTGGGCGGCGCTTGCTGTTTGATTTTATATCCGGATGCAGCACCCAGGCGCGGGTCCGGATCTTGTCTTGCTCCATCAAGAGGCGTCTTCACCCTCATACAGGCTGATCGGTTGAGATGGCATGATCGTCGAGATCGCGTGTTTGTAAACCAGTTGCGACTGGCCATCCCGGCGCAGCAGCACACAAAAGTTATCAAACCAGGTTATCACGCCCTGTAGTTTCACACCGTTGATCAGAAAAATGGTAACTGGAACCTTGGTTTTACGCACATGATTCAGGAATGCATCCTGAAGGTTCTGTCGATCCGAAGCCATAGTTTGTTCTCGCTTTTGTTCTTGTTGCGCGCTGCGGACCAGCGCGACTCTTATATCATCAGTATGGGCACAGAATTTGAGTGTTTCCAACCATAAAACATTGGACAATATTGCCTTGTTAACCAGAACCAATCAGTTCCGCCAGAGGTTTGGCGTCAATAATGCAATAATCGCCAGAGTTTCCAAACGCCCCAATACCATCGCAAAACACAGCACCAATTTGGCCGACGGCGCCAGCAACGGCAGACTAATTGTCGTTTCACCCGCAAAGTCGATCAGCGGCCCCGTGGTGGATAACGCCGCAATCGCAAGAACCAATGCTTGTTCAAAACCCGACCCCAAGGCGGCCAGACTGCTGCTGATGACCGCCAGAGACAGGGCAAACAGCATAAAAAAGATCCAGGCAACAAAGGCGCCGTTTTTTTGCAACCGCTTATTGCCGGCCCCTTCGCCGCTCACCGACGAAGGATGCACCAATCGCTCCATTTCCCGCATCCCGTTGAGATACAGCGCATAGACCCTCAGCAGTTTGACCCCACCGGCCGTTGTCGCCACCCCGCCACCCACCAGCGCCAGCCCCAGCAGGATCAAACCGGAGGTGCCCAGCCCCGACCACTGCTGCGCCGCCAGCCAATCGGCACTGGCAAACCCGGTTGTGGTCAAAAATGACATCACCGTGAACATCGCCCCCCAAAGGGAATGCAGGGCCTGGGGCAGGTCTTCTGATGCACTGACTTCCAGCGCCGCCAACCAGTGGCGTAAAAACAGCAGCAAGGGCACTCCGATCACCAGGATCAGCCCGATGCGGAATTCCGGATCTTTGTCCAGCCGGACATAGCCCAAACCTGCCGTATCGGTTGAGAAGGTCAACCGCGACAGGGCAAAAAACATGAACATGAACATCACCATTTCACCGGCAAGACCACTGTTGGCGTTTTCCACCCCACCAACCGCCGAAATGCCGGATGTTGCCATCACTGACATGGCATGGCTCAATCCGGTCAGACTTTCTTCGCCTGTCATCATCAGCAAGATCCACAGCGCCAGTGTCAAACCGGCATAAATCGGCACCAGCGCCTTGGTGACCATCACCAACTGACGTCGCGGATCGCCCCGCTGCATATGCGCCGGCGCAGTTGCACCACGGCCTGGCTCGCCCCGTGCGGTGACCTCAAATCCCCCCAACGACAACGGCGCCAACACCGAGGACGCCGCAATCCACATCAGCAGCCCGCCCAGCCAGCCCACTTGCGCCCGCCAGAGATGCACACTGCCGGGCAGCCGACCGGGGTCGGCAAAGATATCCGCTCCGGTGGTGGTGACGGCGCTGACCATATCGAAATAGGCGTTTAGGTAGCTGGTATTTTGCAAAGCATCATAGGTGGGTATCGCCAGAAACAACGGCAAAACCGCAAAGGTCGCCAGTAACGACAGCAATTGGCCAAGCATTCCATAGCGTGGCACCCGGTTCGCCAGCGACAATCCGATCAGCGTCACGATCATCAGCCCAACCAGGCCCGAATAGAAAAAGCTCTGAGACGTCGGGTGATCGTTCAAAACCACCGCATGGATGGCCGGCACCCACATTGCCAGAGAGGCAATGCCCCAAATCAACAAGAACAACGGCAGCCGTAAAATGCCCTGGGATGTTGATTTCCGTTTCATCTCAGAAGAAATCGATCGAGACCTGAATAAGGCGCTCGACCTCGGGCACGTCATCAGACATGGCAAACAAGGCAATCACGTCGCCTTCCTCAATCCGCATCGAACCACTGGGTCGCAGCACCTCGCCGCCCTTGTAGACCGCCCCCACCAGCACCCCTTCCGGAAAATCGATATCCCGGATCATCTGCCCCGCCATCGGCGAGGTCGACATCACTTCGGCCTCGATCACTTCGGCCTCGGCGTCGCCGATGGAATAGACCTGACGGACCCTGCCGTGGCGGATGTGGCGCAGAATCGAACTCACCGTGGTCGAGCGAGGATTGATATAGGCGTCAATTCCCAACGGTGCCATCAATGGCACCAGTGTCGGGTCATTGATCAGGGCGATCGCCAGAGCACATCCCTCGGCCTTGGCGCGGACGGCAGCCAACATGTTTGTTTTGTCGTCATCGGTCACCGCCAACATCGCATCCGCCCGGTCGGTGCCCGCCTCGATCAGCAAGGCACGATCCAGCCCATCGCCATTCAACACAATTGTCCGCACCAGTTCCTCGGCAGCGCGTTCCGCCTTTTTGCGGTCTCGCTCGACCATCTTGACGCGGGGTCTGCTGGTGCGCTTTTCCAACGCCTTGGCGACCTCCAAGCCCACATTGCCGCCGCCAACGATTACCACGCGGTCCTGCTTTGTTTCCTTTTTGCCAAACACTTCCATGGTTCGGTTGACGTCTTCGATATGGGTGAAAACATAACAATTATCGCCGACAAACAGCTGATCACCCGGGTCTGGTGCAAACAAGGTGCCGTCGCGCCGCACCCCAACCACAATGGCCCGCAGGGTAGAGAACAGATCGGTCAGCTGACGCAGCGGGGTGTGGACCACCGGACAATCATCATCAATGGTGATGCCCAGAAGTTGCGCCTTGCCATCCATGAAGGTTTCAATGTCAAAGGCCGCCGGTGCCGAGAGCCGCTGCATGGCCGCAGCCGCCACCTCGCGTTCGGGGCTGATCACCACGTCAATGGGCAGATGGTCCCGGCGGTACAGGTCCGCGTAAATCGCATCCAGATAGCTTTGTGACCGCAGACGCGCGATCTTGCGTTGAATCGAAAACACCGAATGGGCCACCTGACAGGTGACCATATTCACTTCATCCGAATGGGTCGCGGCAATGATCATATCCGCATCTGCCGCCCCGGCCCGTTGCAGAACATCCGGGTAGGAGGCAAATCCGGCGACCCCCTGAACATCCAGAGTCTCGGTGGCCCGGCGCACCAAATCGGGGTTGCTGTCCACCACAGTGACATCGTTAAGCTCACCAGACAGGTGCCGCGCGATCTGCCAGCCAACTTGCCCGGCTCCACAAATGATGACTTTCATGTTTTTTGCCCCTAGGCGCGTTTTAGCCAGTAATTGCCATGACAGAAGCCTTGAACTGGGTCAATTCAATTGTAACTTTCTATTTGTGGCGGCATTGTAACTCCATGGCCGTACCATTCAAAATTTCAGTTTTTTTGACCATCATCCTTGGCGTGATCAGCTGTACCCCACTCACATTGTATTACAAACCCGGGGCCGAAGTCTCCCGCATGCAGACCGATACGCTTGGCTGCGAAACCCGGGCCTTAAGAGAGGCGCCGGTGGCCAATGAAATCCGGCAGTCACCGCCAATATTCTATCGCGGCGACAGATATTGCAACGGCACAAACTGCTATTACAGCCCAGGGTACTGGATGCCGGGCCACATCTATACCGTCGATGTCAACCTTGGCCTGCGCCAACGGGTTGAGCAAAGCTGCATGGCCGAAAAAGACTATCAGCTAGTCAAGCTGCCAAATTGCAATCTGTCGATCACAAAAGCCGCAGCACCGGCGGCAACCACGCGACTGCCACAACTAAGCGAAAACACCTGTGCGATCAAAAACAAGGATGGTAGTTTTCAGATTGTTGAGCCGGGCTGACCCGGCCCGCAGGACAGCAAGCGGTTGTCACACGGCCATCCTGCTGCCTGCGATCCCGCAAACGCCATCCACCATAACCAAACGGCCGCCCCCAGGGAGGTGACTTTAGCCCACTAAGCCAGCGTGTCCTCACTATCCAAATGGGCGATCCGGGCGCCGGATTTATTTGATGTGACCACGCCCAGCGATTTCAATTTGCGGTGCAACGCCGAGCGCTCCATGCCGACAAAAGTTGCGGTGCGGCTAATATTGCCGCCGAACCGGTTGATTTGGGTCAGCAAATATTCACGTTCAAAGGCCTCGCGCGCCTCACGCAGCGGTAAAGTGGCCAAAGCCCCGGACAGCACCACCCGACCCTCTTCGCCGGGGGTTTCATCTTCACGAGGCAATTCTCTAGCCTCGATTGGGCCACCGCCGTCGCCAAGGATCAGAACCCGCTCCACCACATTTTTCAGCTGCCGCACATTTCCCGGCCACAGCATCGTTTGCATCAGCGCCACCGCTTCTTCGCTGATGCTGCGCAACGGCAACCCCTGCGTTTCATTGAAGTGACTGATGAAATGCTCGGTCAACAATGGGATGTCCTCCCGGCGGTCTGCCAGCGAGGGAACATCAATTGGCACCACATTCAGCCGGTGGAAGAGCTCTTCGCGAAGCCGATCTGCGGCAATTTCCTGCAACAAATCCTTGTTGGTCGAAGAAATCACCCGCAGATCAACCCGGACATTATCGGCGCCGCCAACCCGGTGGAACTGCTGATCGACCAATACCCGGAGTATTTTGGACTGGGTGCCCAGCGGCATGTCTGCCACCTCGTCGAAATAGATAACCCCGCCATCGGCCTGTTCCAACAGGCCCGGCTCGATCCCACGCTCGGGTGTTTCGCGTCCAAACAGCTCCTCTTCCATCCGCTCGGGTTCGATGCTGGCGCAGTTCACCGTGATAAAGGGACAAGAAGCGCGGTTTGAGTTGCTGTGAATATATCGGGCGGCAATCTCTTTGCCACTGCCTGCCGGACCGCTCAGCATCACCCGCCCGTTGGATTTCACCACTTTATCCAACTGACCGGTCAGCGCGCGGTACACCGCCGAATTGCCGATCATTTCGGCGCTTCCGCTCTCCAGCCGTCTGAGATCGGTGTTTTCCCGGCGCAGGCGCGACGTTTCCATCGCCCGGCGGATCACCACCATCAACTGGTCAATATTAAAGGGTTTTTCAATGAAGTCATAGGCGCCTTGCTTGATCGCGGCCACTGCGATTTCGACATTTCCGTGCCCCGAGATGATAACCACCGGGATCTCAGGATTGTCCCGCTTCACCGCCTTTAGGATGTCAATACCATCCATCTGGCTGTCTTTTAGCCAGATATCCAGGATCAGCAGCGACGGCTCCTCATCGTTCAGGGCCATCATACACTCATCCGAATTGGCGGCCTTGCGGGTTGAAAACCCCTCATCCTCCAGAATATCCGAAATTAGCTCCCGAATATCGCGTTCGTCATCGACAACCAGAATGTCACTCATGTCAGACCTGCCTTCATTGTAGTCCTGTTGGATTGCGCAACATACGCCGCGGCTGGCAACCGGATCACCGCCATAGCGCCCCGGTGTTGCTGACCGTCGAACAGTGGGGCGTCCTCTAACACAAGGCTACCTCCATGTTCTTCAATAATTTTCTTCACAATCGGCAATCCTAGCCCGGTGCCTTCATTGCGTGTTGTGACATAGGGTTCAAACAGCCGCGCCCGATCTTCCGGCAGACCGATCCCATTGTCAGCGATGGTGATTAGATAGCTGTTGTCGCGCTCGCTCAGGCTCACCCGGATCTGCGGATCGACTACCACTTGCCCGGTCTTTTTCTGCCGCGTTTCAATGGCCTCTCCGGCATTCTTG
Organism: Parasedimentitalea psychrophila; assembly: GCF_030285785.1. Lineage (NCBI taxonomy): Bacteria > Pseudomonadati > Pseudomonadota > Alphaproteobacteria > Rhodobacterales > Paracoccaceae > Parasedimentitalea > Parasedimentitalea psychrophila. Next base: position 4,275,632 of record NZ_CP127247.1, read on the forward strand.
ATAAGATTGGTCAGCGCCTGGCTAATCATCGTCGCATCCACTTCGGTTAAACAGGGTCCCTGTGGTAAATCCGTTGAAAACTGGATGCCGGGCTGACCGGATTGCTGAAGCAACACAGCATCTGAGACCAATTTGCTCAGGTCTTCCTCGCGTCGGTCCGGCTCAGGCATCCGTGCAAATTTTGAGAACTCATCAACAATACGTCGCAAGTCGTTGGTCTGGCGAATGATAACATCTGTCATAGCCTCCAGCTGGTCACTGTTTTTCTCGCCCAATTGCGGGGCGAATTTGCGCTTGATCCGCTCGGCGCTCAATTGGATAGGTGTCAGTGGATTTTTGATCTCATGCGCAATACGCCGCGCCACGTCACCCCAGGCAGCCATTCTCTGGGCACTCACCAGATCGGTCACATCCTCAAATGCCACCACATAGCCTTCCAGCTCGCCGCTTTCCGACAGTCGTGGTGACATCCTGACCAACAGATTTTCCAACCGCCCCTGTCGGGTCACTTTGACTTCACCCTGCACCCCTTCGCCGCCCGCAGCAGTCAGGTCGGTAAACAGCGGCCCAAATTCCGGAACCGACACCGACAATGCCAAAGACTGCTGATCTTCGCGCCAGCCCAGCAACCGTTCAGCCGATTTGTTGACAAAAGTCACCCGCCCCTGGTCGTCCAGGCCTACCACCCCAGAGGTCACCGAGGACAAAACCGAGTCAAACAAACGCCGTCGGCCCTCGATATGGCGGGTGTTTTCCAGCAGCGCTTCTCTCTGCACCTGAAGATCTCGCGTCATATGGTTGAAATAGCGTCCTAAATCAGCAATCTCATCATCGGTATCTTCTTCGAGAACCTGAACGTTCAGATCACCGCCGCCAACCCGCTTGGCCGCCACCGTCAAGCGACCGACCGGCCGTGAGAGCCGTTCGGCAAACCACATGCCCAGCCACATCGCGGCCAAGATCAGGATCATTGCAAAACCAAGATATAAGAGGCCAAATTCGAACAGCACCCGTCCCCGCTCATTCTCCAACTGCTGATAAAGATGCGCTGTTTGCTTGGTCTCATCCAGCAGGTTCAAAAGCTCGCCATCGACATTGCGGCTGACATATAGATAACGATCGATATAGGCATCCAACCGAACTAGGGCGCGGAATTCGTTATTGTCCCAGTCCTGCAAAATGGTCAGGCCATCAATCGATGCATTGCTGATATCATCGCCACCGGGTCGTTCGAAATCAAACTCATAGGACCGCTCACCGCGAATTCGGATCTCGCCGTCGCCGTCAATAACATAAGCCTCACGCAGACCCCGCTGAATTTGCAGCTGCCCCTGTGTCAGAACCTGCCGAAGTTCGGCATCATTTATAAAGAAGCTGCGGGAGCGGCTTTGATCCAAAAAACGGGCCAAGGCGATGGCATCTTCGGACAGATCCCGGCGCTGTTGGCTTTCATAGGCCTCTGCCGCCGCCAGTGAGCTGCCAACAACCTGCCGGACCCGTTCCGAAAACCAGCCCTCAAGCCCGACGTTCACTGTCAGCCCGGCAAAGACCGCCACGGTTACCGTCGGCACCAATGCCAGAAAGGTAAACGCCCCGATCAACCGCAAATGCAGGCGGGATCCCGCCGACTTTATCCGCCGCGCGGCCACCAATCGTCCCAGTTGCGCCAACACAAGGGCTGCAATTGTCAGCACATAGACCAAATCGGCCAATAGGATCAGTCGCAATACCGGCGAGGAAGCGCTCCAGCCAAAAGGCCCCAGCACCATAAATGTAACAACGGCCAGCAGCGGCCCCAGCACCACAATTCCAAGCGTGCCCATATTGCGGGCCTGCCTGGTTCTGCGCCACCGGTCCAAGCCCGCAAGGGGCCCATATGCCGAATGGATATGTGACCTCTGTGCCACGTGCTGCCCTCATCCTGATGTATGATCCAACGGGTCAACCGCCGCATATCGTGGTCACCCACCAGCTGAACCGCCGGATTACCACGCTCATGTGGCGATATTACATCAGTTTGCGGCGGCGTGTCACCTGAATATCAAGATCGGTAATCTTTTTCCGCAGTGTATTCCGGTTGATCCCCAATAAGTCGGCGCATTTTGCCTGATTTCCGCCGGTGGCCAGCAACGAAATTTCGATCAATGGCATTTCCACCTCGCGCAGCAGACGGGTGTACAGCCCCGGTGGCGGCAGGATGTCGCCGTGCAGATCGAAATAGCGTTGCAGATGCCGGGCGACGGTTTCCGACAGCTTTTCTTCGCCCACCCCTCCCAGCGCCGGATCTACCTGTGGCTGCGGCCCTAGCACCGCCGCGACTTCGGTCTTGGTAATTTCCTCGCTGCGCGCGGTCAGGCTAAGACGGCGGATGACATTTTCCAGATGCCGGACATTTCCGGGCCAGGAATAATGCCGCAGCATCTCGCGGCTGCCGTCGCTCAAATAGCGATGAGGCGCGCCATCGTTTTCCGTGTTGATCAGGAAATGCTCTGCCAACAGGTTGATGTCCTCGACGCGTTGCCGCAGCGACGGAACCTGCAACCCGGTGCCGCAAATCCGGTAATAGAGGTCCGGCCTAAGCGTTCCGATGTCCATTGCCGCGGTCAGATCCTGCTGGCTGGTGGCGATAAACCGAGGGCTGAATTCACCCGGAGAATCCATCATATGAACCAGCCTGGCCTGTGCCTGCTCCGAAAGATCCAGCAACTCGTCGATCAACAGGGTGCCATTCTTGACTTTGGCCAGCAGTCGAACCGGCCCATCCACCTCCTCGAAATCCGAAGAGGTCGCACAGACAAACGGCCGTGCCCGGCGATCCGAGAAATCGTGAATTGCCCGGGATATCAATGTTTTACCAGTGCCGCTTTCACCGGTTATCAGCAATGGAAGATCGGTATTCATCACCCGTGCGATCAGTTTATACAGATTTTGCATCACTTCGGTGCGCCCCACCAAAGGTAAATCATCCGGTCGCTCAAGTGGTTCCATCCGTGCCGAGGTGCCGCCAATTTCCTTCTGCGCAAGCGCCTTGGCCGTGCGCTTCATCAGGTCGGGCAAATCAAAAGGTTTGGGCAGATAATCATAGGCATTTGCCTCAGCCGCCTTGATGGCGGTCATGATTGTGTTCTGGGCAGATATCACGATGACCGGCAGGCCCGGGCGGTCCTTTGCGATTTTTGGTAGCATTTCCAACCCATTGCCGTCGGGCATCACCACGTCCGAGATGACAACATCGCCCTTGCCCTCAGCGACCCAGCGCATCAAAGTGGTCAGCGACGATGTTGCGTGTACCTTGCACCCGGCGCGGGTCAGCGCCTGTGTCAAGACGGTGCGAATGGTGCGATCGTCGTCAGCGACGAGGACAGTGCCGTCCATGATGTCTAAACTCCTTTAGTCTTGATCTGTTGTGGCACCCGCGACAGGGACAAACGGAACACAGTCCGCCCTGGGGTCGAATTCACCGAGATCCAGCCATTGTGGTCTGAGATGATTTTGCTGACCAGCGCCAGGCCCAGGCCGGTGCCGTTTTCCCGCCCGGATACAAAGGGATCAAAAATATCGTCCTGAATTGCCGACGGCAGTCCGGGACCATCGTCAATGATTTCAATCTGCAATGGCAGGGTCTTGCCGCTACCGTCGCTGCGGCGCAATCGAAACGAATGCTCATAGAACGTTCGGAGGGTGATTGTTCCATGTGCCACCGCCGCTTCCGAGGCATTCTTTAGCAGGTTCAGCACCACTTGCAGCAATTGGTCAGCGTCCCCCCAGGCCATCGGCAGCGAGGGATCATAGTCCTCATTGATGGTCATATGGGCACCGAATCCCAGGCTGGCCGAGCGCCGCGCGCGGTCCAGAACATCATGCAGATTGACCGGGTGAAAATCTGGCTCCGACAGGTTACCGAACTGCTCCACCTGCTCCAGCAGCTTTACGATACGGCGGCATTCTCCGACGATTAAATCGGTTAATTCAATGTCTTCCGATGGTAGGCTCATGCTTAGCAATTGGGCTGCGCCGGTAATTCCAGCCAGCGGGTTTTTGATTTCATGGGCCAGCATTTCTGCCATGCCAATGGCCGATTGTGCGGCGGATTTGGCAGACTGGGTGCGGGTCATTCGCCCGGCAAGCTCCCGCGGCGACAGCATCAACAGCATCTGCCCCGGATGACCCGCCACAGGCGCCACCTGGACGCCACATTGCAACGGAGCCCGATGACCCGACCCGACATCAATGTCGTTGACAAACAAGGCGGTATCATCCCGTCGCGCCCGTGCAAAGGCCCCCTCAATCGGTGCGTCAATTGCCAATTGGTCCCAAATCGGCTGGCCCAGAACTGACTTGCGCGAGGCATTCAAAAACCCCTCTGCCGCCGCATTCACATCGACAATCCGGTCCTCCGCATCAATCAGAAACGCCGGCACCGGCAGCGAGGCCCAGAGCTCAGCGCCCGATATCATGCTGCCACCCCATGATCGGTTTTCGCCAATGCATCCACCAGCAGCCGCAGGACCATATCCGGGTTTTTCTCGGTCAATACGGCGCGGCGCGCAGCGGGTTCGGTGCCCACAACATCCATGTACCACCCCAGATGCTTTCGCGCCACGCGCAGCCCAAGCTGCCCCTCATAAAAGCTCAGAATCGCACTGTAATGCGTTGAAACCATTTCGATTAACGCGCTCCCACAAGGCACCACAGGGGCCTGCGCCCCCCAAAGATCATGGGCCACCTGAGCCAGCAGCCAGGGTTTGCCCTGGGCGCCGCGGCCAATCATCACGCCATCGGCGCCAGACTGTTTCAGCGCCGCGCCCGCCGTGGTGGTATCAATGATATCGCCATTGGCCAGCACCGGTATGGACACCGCCTCTTTTACCGCGCGGATCGCCGCCCAATTGGCCGAGCCTTTATAGAACTGGCAGCGGGTTCGCCCATGGATGGTCACCATCCCAATGCCGACATCCTGGGCCCGGCAGGCTAGACTGGCTGCGTTCAAATTGCTGTCGTCCCAGCCAAGCCGGGTTTTCAGTGTCACCGGGATGTCGACAGCGGCCACCACCGCTTCCATCAACGTCAGCGCATGGTCTGGCGTTTTCATCAAGGCCGAGCCGGAATAGCCGTTCACCACTCTTTTCGCCGGACAGCCCATGTTGATGTCAATGATCCTGGCGCCGCGATCGGCCACCTGACGCGCCGCCTCAGCCATCCAATAGGCCTCCCGGCCCGCCAACTGAACCGCCGTATTCTCCACATCCGCACTCAACTCAGCGCGTTCGCGAACGCCTGGTTTGGCCTGCACCATCTCTTGGCTGGCGACCATTTCACTGACCATCAGCCCAACCCCGAAGCTGCGAACCAGATCGCGAAATGGGCGGTCGGTGATTCCCGCCATCGGTGCCAAGGCGATTGGCGGCGTCATGGAGGTAGATCCGAGTACGAAGGTCAAATGCCTAATCCTTGTGCGTATGAAGCGGTATTAACCGACAAAGTGGGTATGCTACAATCATTCCAGGCCAATCAAGGTGGTGAGGCGCGGTAGATGCCCAAATTTTAGGCAAAAATTTGCGAATGATTGCCTCGGCGCCCTTCACCCCATAGGTAGTTGCCAACCAGCGGAGAGATTTTCATGACCACAGCAGCCCTCATCGTCGCCGCCGGACGGGGTCTTCGGGCGGGCGCAGGTCAGGCCAAACAATGGCGGCCGCTCAAAGGGCAACGCGTGGTGGATTGGACCCTGAGCACTTTCAGGCAGTCCAATGTGGATCACATTGTGCTGGTGCTGCCTTTGGGCGATGATGACATCTGGCGCTCCTTTGCTTTGATCCCGGGGTTGATCCTCGTTACCGGCGGGCAGGACCGCGCCGGATCGGTTCTGAACGGGCTAGAGGCGCTGAAAAATTACAATGTCAGCAAGGTTCTGATCCATGATGTGGCCCGCCCCTGTATCAGCCTGCACCTGATTGAGCGCATCATTGCAGCGCTGGAACACGCCCCGGCGGCGGCGCCGGCAGTTGCAGTGACCGATGCCCTGTGGACCGGCGCTGACGGGCGGGTCACCGGCACCCGCGACCGGACCGGGTTATTCGCCGCCCAAACGCCGCAAGGCTTTCACTATGGCGCAATTCTTGCCGCGCATCTGGCGCATCCCGGAGGCGCCGCCGATGACGTCGAGGTCGCCCGTGCTGCGGGGCTTGACGTGGCTATCATTCCGGGCGACCCAGACAATATAAAGATCACCACAGCGGGCGATTTCGCCAGGGCTGAGCGAATTTTGGGGATGTAAATGGATATCAGACTGGGAAACGGCTACGATGTGCACCGGTTCGGCGCCGGCGACCAGGTCACCTTATGCGGGGTGGAAATCCCTCATAACAGGGGGTTACAGGGCCACTCTGATGCGGATGTCGGGATGCACGCGATCACGGATGCCTTATACGGTGCCGTGGCGCGCGGTGACATCGGCCAACACTTCCCCCCCTCGGACCCACAGTGGAAAGGTGCCGCAAGCGAGATCTTCTTGCGCCATGCCGTTGAGCTGACCCGCGATCTGGGATTTACCATCTCCAATGTCGACTGCACATTGGTTTGCGAATTTCCCAAAATTGGTCCCCATTGTGAGCAAATGCGGGCAGAGCTGGCGCGCATCCTGGCGATCCAGATCGACCGTGTCTCGGTTAAGGCCACAACCTCAGAAAAACTTGGCTTCACAGGCCGCAGCGAAGGCATCGCCGCATTGGCTACTGCCGCATTGGTGAAGATATGAACAGACTAGCACAATTAACAGCCACTGTTGGTGGCATCGGCTACCTGCGCCCTGCCCCCGGAACTTGGGGATCTTTGGCCGCTCTGCCCTTGGCCTGGGGCTTTCACACATTGGGTGGGATGCCGCTTTTGGCGCTGGCGGTTGTCGGCACCTTTGTCAAAGGTATCTGGGCCACCAAAGAGATGACCGAGGGGTCCGAGGACCACGATCCCTCGGAAATTGTCATTGATGAAGTGGCGGGCCAGTTCATTGCGCTGCTGCCTCTCAGCTATGCCTCCTGGATGCATGGCATTGATATTCTTGCCATGTGGCCCGGTTGGATCGCGGCCTTTGCGCTGTTTCGCCTGTTCGACATCACCAAGCCAGGGCCGATCGGACGCGCCGATCGCCGCGGTGACGCGCTGGGGGTGATGCTGGATGATGTGATTGCCGGCCTGTTTGCCGCCATTGGCGTGGTGCTTTTGGCAGGTTTTTGGCACGGTCTCCTGCAGCCGATGTTTGGGCTATGACCCTGGACCTTCCGGAGTTCATCGCCACGGCGCAGTCTGCCGGGGTGACAATTGCCGTCGCTGAAAGCTGCACCGGCGGATTGCTGGCCGCCGCTTTGACAGAGAGTCCGGGGGCGTCTGCGGTGTTTGATCGCGGCTTTGTCACTTATTCCAACGCGGCCAAGGTTGAGATGCTCGGCGTGTCCGAGGCAAGCCTTTCCACCTACGGGGCCGTTAGTCAGCAGGTCGCTGAAGAAATGGCGCGCGGCGCCCTTGGCAAGTCCGGCGCCAATCTTGCGGTATCAATCACCGGAATTGCCGGCCCCGGAGGATCCGACCACAAACCCGAAGGCCGGGTTTGTTTTGGCCTTGCCATAGCCGGTCAACCGGACAGATCAGAAACGGTAGAGTTTGGCGCGCTTGGACGCGAAAACCTGCGCAACGCTGCTCGGGATCATGCGCTGGATCTTTTGCAGCAGGCCGTCGTCTCCATTCGGCGCAATTTGCAAAAATAGCCTGACAATCCACCTCGTTAGGCCAATCATCACCGATAAAATGCAGCACTCTCTGCATTACCTCAAAGATAGACGCAAAATTTGATGTGTGAACCCCATCAGATGCAAAGCCCTAAAAATGCAAAGCCACCGCCAACCTCGTCGCCTGCCGAACATTATCCTTGCGCAAAGCTCTGGCCCGGGATCAGCACCCTAGCCGTATAGCTCACTGGCACGCCGTTCAAATGCTCTCACGATGCGTTGCATCGCCTCATTGAAAACAACGCCGATGATGCCCTGCAAAATCGCATTCTTGAACTCGAAATCGACATAGAACGAGACTTCGCAGCCGCCCTCTGCCGCTGCAAATGACCATGTTGAACTCAGATACCGGAACGGTCCATCCAGATACTCGGTAACGATTTTTTGATCCTTCGGGTATAGTGTGACCCGGCTGCCAAATCGCTCGCGGAACACTTTGAAGGAAATCACCAAATCCGCCTCCATGATCACCGCGTCATCCCGTTGGCTGCTGCCGCGAATACGGGCCGCAGAACACCACGGCAGAAATTCTGGATAATGGGCGACGTCGGCCACCAGATCGTACATCTGTTGCGCGGTGAATGGCAGGTGACGTATTTCAGAATGTGACGGCATAAGGTTTGGAGTTTCCTACTGTATTCATGGCGCGTATTGTCCTACAAAAGCGAAAAATTCAAGAGGTCAACTATGTCACAGCGGCCATATGTCATTGATGTTATGATCAGTGCCAAAACCATCGCAGCCCGGATCGAGGATCTGTGCAGCGAAATCACTACTGAATTTGTCGGCACCGACAAACTGATTGTGGTCGGATTGCTGCGGGGATCTTTTGTATTCATCGCCGATCTGGTGCGGGAATTGGATCTACCGATCGAGGTTGATTTCCTCGAAGCCTCTTCTTACGGAGACGCCATGGAAAGCAGCCGTGAAGTTCGTATCCTCAAGGATTTACGCGGCGCCATTGAAGGCCGGGATGTGTTGGTTGTCGAGGATATCGTTGATACCGGCCACACATTGAACCATGTCACCAAATTGCTGCTTAGTCGCAGTCCGAAGCGGCTGAAATCAATTGCACTGCTGGACAAGCCAAGTCGGCGCGAAGTGGATTTCCGCTCGGATTGGATCGGATTTGAAATCCCGGACGAATTTGTTGTTGGCTACGGAATTGACTATGCGCAACGAAATCGAAATCTGCCATATATCGGAACCGTGCGCTTCACCGACGAGCCCGGTTAACCCGGGATACGATCGCAAAATCAAACAGTCTCTTGCCTCACCTAGAGGCGCGGTTCGTCATGGCGCAGCGGCAAAAGCCGCGCCATGACATGGAGACTCACACTTGACCGAGCTTCTTCTGGCGGGCGTCGCGCAAGCGGGAAAAATCATCGCCGGCGTGATATGATGACCGGGTCAATGGCGTCGAAGAAACCATAAGGAACCCCTTGCCAAAGGCCGCCTTCTCATAGGCAGCAAACTCCTCTGGGGTGACAAACCGGTCCACAGCATGGTGTTTGGGTGTCGGCTGCAAATACTGGCCAATGGTCAGAAAATCGATATCCGCCATACGCATATCGTCCATCACCTGGCGCACCGATTGGGTGTTCTCGCCCAGTCCAACCATGATACCAGATTTGGTAAACATCGACGGATCCAACTCTTTGACCCGCTGCAAAAGACGAAGCGAATGGAAATAGCGGGCACCGGGGCGAACTTCGGGGTACAGGCCCGGCACGGTTTCCAGATTGTGATTGAACACATCCGGGCGTGCCTCGACCACCACTTCCAGCACCGCAGGGTCACATTTGATGAAATCCGGCGTCAGAATCTCAATTGTGGTCTTTGGGCTGCGGTGGCGGATCGCCCGAATTGTCTGGGCAAAATGATCGGCCCCACCGTCGGTGATGTCATCGCGGTCCACCGAGGTGATCACCACGTGGTTCAGCCCCAGTTTCTCGACAGCATGCGCCACCCGGCCGGGTTCAAAGGCGTCCAGATCCTCGGGCGGTTTGCCTGTGGCAATATTACAGAAGGTGCAGGCACGGGTGCAGACCTCGCCCATGATCATCATGGTGGCATGTCCCTGAGACCAGCATTCGCCGACGTTCGGACAGCCGGCTTCTTCACATACCGTTACCAAGCCATTGTCACGCATGATTTTATGGGTTTCAGCATAGGCCTTGCCACCGGGTGCTCGCACCCGAATCCAGCTTGGCTTTTTGGGCTGGGCATTGTCCGGACGCCGGGCCTTTTCAGGATGACGCTGTTCGGGAATTTTAAGATCTCTCACGCGGATGTCCTTTGTGGCAACTGTCTTGACCGTTTCTAGCACAGATCAATGGCATCGAAATGATCCAGAATGCAATGCTGTATTGTGCCGCACACATGCCGACAAATGTGAAATTCTCACCAAGGCTTGTTGATCACAGCCAGACTCTTTTATTGCGGCGACTTTAGAATCATTTTAAGTCTCGCGCCGGAACCATTCTCAAGAAATCAGGAAACCTGCAAATGCAAGCTGGCGTAAAACTACCCGACGTGACTTTCAACACTCGCGTGCGTGACGAGGCCGTCGGTGGACCAAACCCGTTCCGCTGGGAAGACAAGACAACCGCAGACTTTTTCAGCGGCAAGCGCGTGGTCCTGTTCTCGTTGCCCGGTGCCTTCACTCCGACCTGTTCAACCTACCAGCTGCCTGGCTTTGAAAACGGATTTGCCGATTTTGCCGCAAAGGGAATCGACGCGATCTACTGCATGTCGGTGAACGACAGCTTTGTGATGAACAAATGGGCCGAGTCGCAAAAGCTTCAGAACGTCAGCGTCATTCCTGATGGGTCCGGTGAATTCACCCGTAAGATGGGCATGCTGGTCGCCAAGGAAAACCTCGGGTTTGGCAACCGCTCCTGGCGCTACGCTGCGGTTGTTAATAACGGTGTGGTTGAGGCCTGGTTCGAAGAGCCCGGACTGGCAGACAACCACGGTGAAGACCCCTATGGCGTTTCCTCGCCGGAAACCGTTCTGACCTATCTGACAAAAGACGCGGCCTAATCCTGCGTCTCACTGCGGTTCAAATCGGTGCTAGATCGGGCTCGCCAATGGCGGGCCCTTTTTCTGTCGCTGCTAAGAGCAGCCGGAAACCCGGAGATCGGACCCTAGGCAGGCCCGCGATCAGGCCAGCGATCAGGTTGTCTGACCCGGACAGCCCATCGTAATGGGCCTTCAGTTGCTGCAATGCGATCCGCAAAACCACCTTGCCCGAGCGTGCAGACCAGCCCAATTGGCGCTCCGCAGCCTCCAGCCCCAACAGATGACAACAACATCGAAGCGCAATGTCGCTCAGCCCTGCCCCCAGATGGTTGAGCGCCCCAGCGGCACGCCTCTTGGCTGCCTCTACAGGGTTGGTCATTTGCGATGCACCACAATGTTCCGTGCTAAATTGGTTTTGACCAAGTGCTAAATGATCCCCGATTTGCGCCAGCTCAAAATCCTCCCGCAGGCGCTCGCCAGCCGCCACCAGATCGGCGGTCAGAAAGGGTTTTCCATCGCGGTCATGTAGCCGCGCCAAAGTGTCCAGGGGGCTTTCCGCCAGCCCATATCTGACCCGCCGGGGTCTCTTTGAATTGACCTTGTCATGCTGCCCCTGCGCCGCAAAAGGCTGACCTGCCTCGCCAAACCCATCCGCCAGTATCTGCGCTCGGTTTTCAGCCGCCGCCATCATGACGCTCAACGCAGAGCGCCCAGAGGCCGTGATGTGATATCGGCTCAGCCGCCCCGGGCAGGCGCAGCTAATCCAGTCGCACAACGCCAGCGCTTCGGCGATATGACGGTCGACGACTGTTTTCTGAGCAGCCTCTGCCCCTGCTTCGCGGACGACAACCGCCTTGTCCATGCCTTCGGCCAGCGCCAGCACCGCGCCGCTATGGCACAGCCCCCGCAAAACCCGGCAAAGCTCCTGCTCAAATGTGGCCGCCCCCCCCTCCGGAGCGTCAAACAGCTGACGCCCCGCCGCCGCCGCCGCCTCCGCCTCCGCCTCCGTCGATCCATAGTGACGGGCGGCAAGGTTTTGCAATGCGCCGTCAACCAGCGGATCATCCCGCCGCGTTTCGATCCGACGCACCTGACGCAACACAGTCGAGGGGTGGCAGCCGGCCGCGCGTGCCAATTGCCGGATCGATTGTCCGGCTTCGGTATGGTCCAGATAGCGGCTGGCTTCTTCAGGCACCCAATTCGGCAAGGGTGAAACTGGCTGTTTTTGCATTCTCTGATATCCCAACAGCAGGCAGTCAGGTCAAATCATCCACCGTTTATCCCCATATTTACCCACACGGCGCCGGTGACCTGCTTATCCCTCATTTCAACAATCATTCATTTCTGCCATCATTGTTTCCATTTGGTAATCAATAATAAAGGCACCGCTCGCAGGTACTGCATCGCAGCAACACCCGGCAAAGTTGTGAGATACTGTGGATAACTCGCACACAGAAAGGACCGGAAATGTTGGATCTGATTGCACGGCTATCGTCTCTGCATCGCCCACGGCTTTTGATCCGCGCAGCCCGCATCGGGGCTCGCGACTATAGCCGAACCCGCCATCTGCCACGGCTTTTGGGATATGGCGGATTGCCCAGGCCAGCTTCGGCGGTGATGCAATTGATCGAACAGGAGCAACACCTAAACCAAAGGCGCCTCGACAATGAACCCGGCTACCCGCTGACCCGCCACGTAGAGGTGCTGATCGCGATGATGGGCGAGTCGCAGCTACTGTCAGACAACCAACAACAGCGCCCCAAAAATGCGGCGGCCACCGATACCGGCAGCCGCCCTGTTTCATTTCAAAAAGCCGGTTGCTGACACCCGGAGTTATGCAAAGGCGTCAGACATCGTGGCTTTCTTGTCCGCCACATAGGCCACCAATGCCGCATAGATTTCCGGATCCATACTGGGGGCTTTATAATTCGCGATCAGATGGGCCACCCGATCGCTGGCCAGCGCGGTGGTGTCGCGCGCGCCCTCCTCATCCCAGGTCTCAAAGGGCTTGTAGTCAAAGACCTCGGATTTCCAGAATGCGGTCTTGAAATTGGCCTGCGTATGGGCACAACCAAGATAATGCCCCCCCGGCCCAACTTCACGGATCGCGTCCATGGCCTGATCTTCTTCCTCCATCGGCACGCCCTTGGCCAGCCCATGCAATGTGCCCAACTGGTCGGCATCCATCACAAATTTCTCGAACGACGCCACCAGCCCGCCTTCCAGCCAGCCACAAGAATGCAGCATAAAGTTGACGCCGGACATCAGCCCCATATTCAGGCTGTTGGCGGTTTCATAAGCCGCCTGCGCATCGGGAAGCTTTGAGCCACAGAACGACCCGGATGAGCGGAATGGCAGACCCAGTCGGCGCGCCAGCTGGCCGGCCCCATAGGTCACCAGTGAGGCCTCGGGGGTGCCAAATGTCGGTGCCCCGGAATTCATATCGATCGAGCTGACAAAAGCTCCAAAAATCACCGGTGCGCCGGGACGGATCAACTGGCTATAGGCGATGCCTGCCATTACTTCGGCCAGCACCTGGGTCAAGGTCCCAGCCACCGAAACCGGCGCCATAGCACCGCCGACAATGAACGGCGAAATGATGCATGCTTGGTTGTTCTTTGCGTAAACCTCCAGCGCTCCCATCATCACATCGTCAAAGGTCATCGGCGAGTTGATGTTGATCAGCGAGGTCATTACGGTGTTGTTCTGCACAAACTCCTTGCCGAACAGGATCTCGCACATTTCAACACTGTCCCGCGCCCGGCTGGGATCGGTCACCGAGCCCATGAACGGCTTGTCCGACAGTGTCATATGGGCCAGCAACATATCCAGATGCCGCTTGTTCACCGGAATATCCGTTGGCTCACAAACCGTACCACCAGAGTGATGCAGCCACTTCGACATATAGGCGAGCTTCACGAACTTCTCGAAATCGGCTATGGTGGCATAGCGGCGGCCGCCTTCGACGTCCCGCACAAACGGCGGTCCGTAGACCGGGGCGCAAACCAGGTTCTTGCCGCCGATGACAACTGATTTCTCAGGATTGCGGGCATGCTGGGTAAACTCGGACGGCGCCGTGGCGATCAGTTTCTTGGCCAGGCCGCGCGGGATCCGCACCCGTTCGCCCTCGACCTCAGCACCGGCATCACGCCACCGCTGCAGCGCCGCCGGATTGTCGACGAAATTGACACCAATTTCAGCCAGCACCGTTTCGGCATTGGTCTCAATCACCACCAAAGCCTCTTCGCTCAACACCTCGAAATTCGGGATATTGCGCTCGATGTATTTGGCCGTTTCAATTTTAACAGCGGTCCGTTCAGCGCGGCGCGATGCCCCACCCCCTGAACGGCCGCGTCGACGTGGAGTTTCTTCGGCCATATTCTGTCCTCTTTAGCATACGTATTGTTATCTTTACCTACCCCAGCAATGGCGGGTGCCGTCGAAGGATAACGGCCATTCAAGTTGAAAAGCGACATTCCCTCGGGCCGACCCGTCCGCCCGACTTATTTCATCTCTTCAAAAAATTACCCTGGGGGGATGGCCCGCAAGGCCAGAGCGGGCAGCCAGCCCGCCTTTGGTGTCCCGATACCGCAAAACACCACCGCCGTTTGTGTAATTTCCCTTGCGAAACCTCTTGGTCTGGCCTATGGCGCCAGCATGAGCCAGACATCCCATGACCGCCTTCTCATCATCGACTTCGGCAGCCAGGTTACGCAGCTAATTGCGCGCCGCCTGCGAGAGCTGAACGTCTATTGCGAAATTCACCCCTATCAGAACATCACGATGGATTTTGTGCGCGATATGGCGCCCAAGGCCGTGATCTTCTCGGGCGGGCCCGACAGTGTGACCCGCGAGGGCAGCCCGAGGGTGCCGCAAGAGATCTTTGACTACGGCGTGCCCATTCTGGGCATCTGCTATGGTCAGCAGATGATGATGCAGCAATTGGGCGGCCAGGTTGATAGCGGCCACGGCACCGCCGAATTTGGCCGCGCCTATGTGACTCCCTGCATCAAATCGCTGCCACTGCTCGACGGCTGGTTTGCCGATGACGCCGACCGCGAACAGGTCTGGATGAGCCACGGCGACCATGTCAGTGAGATCGCACCGGGGTTTGAGGTCTACGGCACCTCTCCCAACGCGCCTTACGCCATCACGGCAGATATCTCGCGCAATTTCTATGCGGTCCAGTTCCACCCCGAGGTGCACCACACACCCAACGGGGCCAAACTATACGAAAACTTTGTCCGCCTTGCTGGCTTTACCGGCGACTGGACCATGGGCCTGTACCGCGAACAGGCCATTGCGGCGATCCGCGCTCAGGTTGGCGACAAGAAAGTCATCTGTGGCCTGTCCGGCGGCGTCGACAGCTCGGTCACAGCCGTGTTGCTACACGAGGCGATCGGCGATCAGCTCACCTGCGTCTTTGTCGATCACGGCCTGCTGCGCAAGAACGAGGCTGCCGAAGTCGTCACCATGTTCCGCGACAATTACAACATGCAGTTCATCCACGCCGACGAGCAGGAATTGTTCCTGGGCGAGCTGGACGGCCAGTCCGACCCCGAGACCAAGCGCAAGATCATCGGTCGCTTGTTCATCGACGTATTCCAGAAACACGCCAATTCCATCGACGGTGCTGAATTCCTGGCCCAGGGCACCCTGTACCCGGATGTGATCGAATCGGTCAGCTTCTCCGGCGGGCCTTCGGTGACCATCAAATCGCACCACAACGTCGGTGGGTTGCCAGAAAAAATGGGGCTGAAACTGGTCGAACCCCTGCGCGAATTGTTCAAGGACGAGGTGCGCGCATTGGGCCGTGAACTGGGTCTGCCCGCCAGCTTTATCGGCCGTCACCCCTTCCCCGGCCCCGGCCTGGCCATTCGCTGCCCCGGCGAGATCACCCGCGAAAAGCTGGAGATCCTGCGCCAGGCGGATGCGGTCTATATCGACCAGATTCGTAAACATGGGCTCTACGACGAGATCTGGCAGGCCTTTGTTGCCATCCTGCCGGTGCGCACCGTCGGCGTGATGGGCGATGGCCGCACCTATGATTTTGCCTGCGCCCTGCGCGCGGTGACATCGGTGGATGGTATGACCGCCGATTATTATCCGTTCACCCATGAATTTCTGGGCGAGACCGCGACGCGGATCATCAATGAAATCAAGGGTATCAACCGGGTAACCTATGATATCACATCAAAGCCTCCGGGCACCATCGAATGGGAATGATCCCTCTGTGACCTTGCCGTCAACACCCCGCGATCTCTGGTCGCGGGGTGTTGCATTTCCAGCCTCAGGCCCGGCCTTTCTGGCGGCTTGACGGCAGCGAAAATTTGACGCCTTCTCGGCCACGCACAGGCAAGGAAAGAATATGTCAGACCAACCCGTTCAGATCGGACGTGCAGCGCTGTGGATGATTGGCGCAATCACCTCATTTTCAGCCATGGCCATCGCCGGGCGTGAAGTGAGCTTTGCCCTCGATACATTTGAAATCATGTTGTATCGCAGCGTGGTTGGAGTGTGTGTTGTGGCGATTGTGCTCACCGCAACCGGACAGTGGCATCAGGTCTCGCGGCAGCGGCTGGGCAGCCATCTGATCCGCAATGCGGCCCATTTCACCGGCCAGAACCTGTGGTTTTTTGCCGTCACCGCAATCCCGCTGGCGCAGGTGTTTGCGCTGGAATTCACCTCTCCGCTTTGGGTCATCCTGATATCGCCGTTTTTGTTGGGCGAGCGGCTGACCCGCACCCGCAGTCTGGCGGCACTTGGCGGGTTTATCGGCATCCTGATTGTCGCCCGGCCAAGCCCGGAAACGATGAATATCGGCGTCCTCACCGCCGCCGCCTCGGCTGTTTTCTTTGCTTTGACCAACATATTTACCAAACGACTGACGCGGGTTGAAAGCACCGGATCCATCCTGTTGTGGCTGACCACCATGCAACTGGTGATGGGGTTTCTGGCCGCTGGATATGACGGTGACATTACCCTGCCCGACCTGACAACCCTACCCTGGTTGATCCTGATCGGCTTGGCGGGATTGACCGCGCATTTCTGCCTCACCAACGCCCTTGCGGTCGCCCCGGCGACAGTGGTTGTGCCGATTGATTTCACCCGCCTGCCGCTGATCGCGGTGTTGGGCATGCTGCTTTACAACGAGCCACTGGATATTTGGGTATTCTGTGGCGCAATTGTCATATTCGCCGCTAACTATATGAATATAATGGATGCTAAGCAGCCCAAACAGGCGCGCGCGACCTGTACGGCACGCTGAAATTTCAACAGTCAGACTAGGGTTCCGCGCCGTAATCATTGATCTGACAATTTGATATTGATTAGCTTCGCTTCAGAATAAGAAAAAATGCCAGGCTTCGGCCTGAGGGGAGAGACAATGAAAAACTATCTTGCAACGTCAGCTGCGCTGGCGCTGATTTCCGGCGCTGCGTCCGCCGGTGGCATCGACCGTTCGGGACAGGGTGTGAACATCCTGTTCGAGGATGGCACCTATGTGCAGATGTCATACAGCCACGTATCACCTGACGTGAACGGTAGCCCACCTGCCGGTTTTCCTTTTGCGTCGAATAATGTGGCGCAGTCCTACAGTTACGGCAGTTTTGGCTATAAGCAAAAGCTGACAGACCGCCTGGATGCCGCCATCATCATCGACCAGCCATTTGGGGCGCATGTTCTGTATGCAGATGGTCCTTTTTCATCGGCCGGCCCTTTGCCTTATAATGCTATGGCAGAGATCGACAGCCATGCGATTACAGGCCTTCTGCAATATAACTTTGATGGCGGTTTTAGTGTCCACGGCGGTTTCCGCGCTTTGACAGTTGATGGGACAATCAATTCCGGTGACGGAAAACTCAACGCCAGCAGCGACTACGATTTTGGCGGCGTCATTGGGGTTGCCTATGAAAAACCTGATATTGCTCTACGCGTTGCTTTAACTTACTCCTCTGCAATTACTGCCGGTTTTTCGTCCTCTCAAGAACAACTGGTGTCCCCCGCCCCTGCATACATCTCAACCAATCCAATTTTTGATCTTGAGTTCCCTGAAAGCGTCAACCTTGACTTTCAGACTGGGATTGCAAAAGACACCTTACTATTTGGCTCGGTCCGTTGGGTCGGATGGGGAGGCTTCAGCCTAGTCACCCCAGGCGCAGCTGGAGACATCGAATGGGTGAATTTCGATGATGACACCATTACCTACGAAATAGGTATCGGGCGCCAAATCACCGACAAGCTGTCCTTGGCGGTTTCTCTTGGCTTCGAAGAACCCGGAACCCGTCCCAGCACAACAGCTTTGGCACCGACAACTGGATCAACCAGCATTGGCCTCGGCGGCACCTACCAGGCAACTGACAAACTGTCGATTTCCGGTGGCGTTCGCTACGTTGTTCCAGGCGATCAATATGTAAATTCGGACGCTGGTCCCATTTTGTTTGAAGACAGCAGCGCCATCGCTGTCGGCCTTCGCTTGGGCTACAGCTTCTAAAAGCCACACCGACCACACCATACCACCACGCCTCGCGACTTTTCGCGGGGCGTTTTTTTGTGCCCAACCCGACAACTCCCAAGCCGATGATTGACCCTGCGCTCCTCACTGGCTAGCAAGGCGGGACACCACAGGGACCACAGCCACCATGCTTTATTCTTCCGCACAGGACTGGCGCGATGCGCCGCACAAACGGGTGCTGTTCTTTGGCATGTCCGGGCTGGGAAAAACCCATGTCAGCAATATGCTGCGCGACGGCGGCCAGTGGTTCCACTACTCCATCGATTACCGCATCGGCACCCGCTACATGGGCGAATACATCGCCGACAACGCCAAGGCCGAGGCGATGAAAGTGCCGTTCCTGCGCGATCTTCTGCTGTCGGATTCGATCTATATCGGCTCAAACATCAGCTTTGAGAACCTGACCCCGGTGGCCAGCTATCTGGGCAAACCCGGTGCGCTGTCCCAGGGCGGCCTGCCGATAGAGGAGTATCGTCGTCGTCAGGAACAGTTCCGTCTGGCCGAGATCCACGCCCTGCTCGACACCGAATATTTCGCCGACCGCGCACAGCGCCTCTATGGCTATGATAACTTCATCTGTGACACAGGTGGGTCAATCTGCGAATGGGTGGATGCCGATGACCCCAAGGATCCGGTGCTGTCGGAACTGTCCAGCCGGGCGCTAATGGTCTGGATCAAGGGCGATGACGCCCATTCAGAAGAACTGGTGCGCCGCTTTGACCGCGCCCCCAAGCCAATGTCCTATCAGCCGCAATTCCTGAGTCGCGTCTGGGATGAATATCTGTGCGAAAACAATATCGAAGCCGGTGATGTTAATCCTGATGCCTTCATCCGCTGGACCTATGCTCAGGCGCTGGCCCACCGGCAGCCACGCTATGCGGCGATGGCGAGAAACTGGGGCGTCACCGTCACCGCCGATCAAGTCGCCGCAGCCACAGATCAGGACCGGTTCACCGATCTGATCGCCGGCGCAATTGACGCAGCCCTTGAGACCCGCCCTTAAAACCCTTATCTGCAACTTCCCTGATCCAGCCCGCGAGACCCTGATATGCCTATCAAAATTCCGTCTGACCTGCCCGCCTATGACGTTCTGACGAACGAAGGTGTGATGGTGATGTCACCGGATCAGGCGGCGCGTCAGGATATCCGGCCCCTGCGCATCGCGCTGCTCAACCTGATGCCCAAGAAGATCCAGACCGAGAACCAGTTTGCCCGGCTGATTGGCGCGACGCCGCTGCAGATTGATCTGACCCTGATCCGGATGAGCGAGCACCGCACCCGCAACACAGCGGCCGAACATATGGCGGAATTCTACCTGCCGTTTTCCGAGCTGCGTGACCAGAAGTTTGACGGGCTGATCATCACCGGCGCCCCGATCGAGCATCTGGATTTCACCGATGTCACCTATTGGCAGGAAATGCGCGAGGTGTTCGAGTGGACCCAGACCAATGTGCATTCCACCTTTGGCGTCTGCTGGGGCGGCATGGCGATGATCAATCATTTCCACGGCATTAAGAAACACAGTCTGCCGCACAAGGCCTTTGGCTGTTTCCGGCAGCAAAACCTGGTGCCAACCTCTCCCTACCTGCGCGGTTTTTCCGATGATTTTGTGATCCCCGTGTCGCGCTGGACCGAAATGCGCCAGCATGAGGTTGATCAGCACCCTGGCCTGCAAACCCTGCTGGGCAGCCCCGAAGTTGGCCCCTGCCTGATCGAAGACCCGGCGCACCGGGCGCTGTATATCTTCAACCACTTTGAATATGACAGTGACAGCCTGAAACAAGAATACGACCGTGACGTGGCCGAAGGCACGCCGATCAATGTGCCAGATAACTACTATCCAGAGAACGACCCCAGCCAAAAACCGCTGAATCGCTGGCGCAGTCAGGCGCATCTGCTCTATGGCAACTGGATCAACGAAATCTATCAGACCACCCCCTATGACAGGGCCGATATCGGCCGTTAGGCGGCGGGGCTGATGCGTCAGCTCTCTAGCTCAGCGCCCCAGTACAGATAGTCCATCCAGGTCTGGTGCAAGCCCCCTGCGGCCAAGGGCTGACGCCGGGCCGCAGCGTCCAATTGGTGCGCCGTGGGCTCAAACGGCGGCCGCAACAGGCGCATTCCAGCCTGCTTTGGTGTTCTGTTGGCCTTGCGCAGATTATCCGCCTCGCAGGATGCCACAATATTGCACCA
This sequence comes from Parasedimentitalea psychrophila, assembly GCF_030285785.1. Lineage (NCBI taxonomy): Bacteria > Pseudomonadati > Pseudomonadota > Alphaproteobacteria > Rhodobacterales > Paracoccaceae > Parasedimentitalea > Parasedimentitalea psychrophila. Next base: position 4,296,143 of record NZ_CP127247.1, read on the forward strand.
CACCGAGCCGCCGCCCTTGCTGCGGGGCACCACATGGTCAAACGTCAGGTCTTTTGCCTGAAACCGTTCACCACAATACTGGCATTTGAACTCATCGCGCAGAAACAGATTGTAGCGGGTAAAGCCAACCGTCCTTCGTTTGTGATAACGCCTCAGCGCCACCACGGCCGGCACCTCAAAGGACTGCGTGGCCGAGTGAACAATGATGTCGTCATAACATTTTATCTGCACCACCCGGTCCTGGTGAACAGCCACAAAGGCGCTTTGCCAGTTCCACACGGACAGCGGCGCCCAGCTGAGCGGCTGCATATTTGCATTCAGGACCAATGTCCGCAACGAGCCAACAGCCTGGTTCATGCCATCCCCCCCGCCGCACAGGAAAGGTGATTTGTCCCGGGTCCGGTCCCCCCGCTGCGATCCGACATCGCCGCAATAGACGGCAATTTGCCCGGTCGGGGCAAGCGCACCGGTTGACAGAGCCGCAGAGTTAGTTCGACCGCCGCCACTCTCAAAGGCTGCAGCGGCACCACAGCACCCGGCACCCGCAACGGCTTGCCTGTCTTGCCACCCTTCTTTTGTCTCGCAACTCTGGCCATGTTATCTCACATTCCAGCACCGGACCGCGGATACGGCCCCAGCATAATATTAACTATATATCGTGGTTCAAACCTGACAAGCCCTGCGGTTCCACTATATCTCGGGTGAAACTTAGCGGTCTTTTGCAACGACATGGTGACACAGCCCTTGCTTTGGTGGCAGCCGCCTTTTATGGGCGAGCATGACCCAATTGATCCGCTTCAACAAACCCTTTGATGTTCTGCCGCAATTCACCGATCGCGGCAGCCAGGGCACCCCGCGCCGCACCCTCAGCGATTTCATCACCTTGCCCGGGGTTTATCCGGCAGGCCGACTGGACCGCGATAGCGAAGGATTGATGCTGTTGACCGACGACGGTAGCTTGCAAGCGCGGATATCTGATCCAAAACACAAAATGGCCAAGACCTATTGGGTTCAGGTCGAGGGCAGCCCGAATGCTGCGGCGCTGACGGCTCTGGCAAATGGCGTCGACCTAAAAGACGGGATCACAAAACCGGCAACCGCCCGCCTTATGGGGGACCCTGCCGACCTGTGGCCACGGGTGCCGCCGATCCGGGTGCGCAAAAACATCCCCGATGCCTGGATCGAGCTGACACTGCGCGAGGGCCGCAACCGTCAGGTGCGGCGAATGACGGCTGCGGTTGGGCATCCCACCCTGCGGCTGATTCGCTACCGCATCGGAAACTGGACACTGGACGGGCTGCAACCTGGAACCTGGCGGGATGTCAGCCCGCCAGAAACCACCCAAAAGTCTCGTCGCTATTAGTCGGGACCTTACTCAAAACACTGGGCCGCCCCATTGATGCATCTTAGGAATTGAGTATTTTTAGCAAAAAGAAGCCAACGCGGGCTGCACGTCCCTAGTTTCTTTTTGCAGATAAATACTCATATCGAACCAGCGCAACACGCGCGACGCCAACCGTTGCAGAAAAACCAGAGCCGCGCACGCCTGCTTGACGCTGATTTTTTCTTTCCCTGTCAGTTTCATCGCCAATCGCGATTACCGCCGGGTCTGACAGCCCCGGCACAGGAACCGAGCCCTCGGTAGAATGGGCGCGCTAGTGAGATGCATCTACGCACGAGGCATAGTCTGGAGTATCAAAGCACAACCGCCAAGGTCTCCCCTGGCGGTCCGTCTCTCGTGGCAATAGACGATTACAGCCCTAGCTTGTCGCGTAGGAACGCCAGCGCAACGCTCAGCCCGTCCTGCGCAATTCCGTGTCCGGTTCCCTTTTGGATATGGGCAAAGACATCCCTGAACCCGGCCTCCTGCAGCGCCTCTGCCGCCTCAGGCAGCGATTGCGGCGGCACCACGTCATCAGCGTCGCCATGCACCAACAGGATGGACATCTTGCTGACCACCTCGTCCTTCAGCGTCTCGGGCGACAACAGACGCCCCGAGAAGGCGACGATGCCGGCCACCGGATCCTCGCGCCGTGGCGCCACATGCAGAGCCATCATCGACCCTTGGCTAAAGCCAAACAGCACCAGCTGCTCGGGCAGCACATCCTCGTCCACCATCAGCGCATCCAAAAAGGCATTCAGATCCGCAATCGCCGACTGCATACCGCGTTCGGATTCTTCCTCGGATGAGCCGTCGATCCAGGGGATCGGGAACCATTGATATCCCATCGGCGCGCCCGCACAGCGTTCCGGCGCATCGGGCGCTATGAACAATGTATCCGGCAAGTGCTCGCCCAGTGGATCAGCCAGCCCCAGCAAGTCAGCCCCATTGGCGCCAAAGCCATGCAAGAACACCACAACAGACCGGGTTGTTCCCGATAGCGGTTCTTTGCGTTCTGCGGTCAATACACGAGTCATCAGATTCCTTCCCTGGATTTCGCTACCCGGTAATAGGAAAACAACAGCCGCGCCGCAACCGACCTCCAGGGTGACCAACCTGCGGCCATTTTGCGCAACTCTCGTTCTTTCGGCCTGTCAGGCAGCTCAAACAGAATGCGTGCGGCCTCTTGCAACGCCAGATCCCCTGGCGCAAACACATCCGCACGCCCAAGTGAGAACATGGCGTATATTTCAGCAGTCCAGGCGCCGATCCCCTGAACCTGGATAAGTGTCCTGACGACATCGTCAGTCGGAGTCCCCCGCAAGGCGTTGAAATCAATACCCGCTTCGGCCAAGGCACGGGCATATTTGACCTTCTGACGACTCAACCCAACCGCCCGCAACTGCGCGTCACTGGATGTTATCACTTGGCGCGGATCGGTCAGCTGCGCCTCTTTCATCCGGCCCCAAATCGCCGCCGCCGAGGCGAGGCTGACCTGCTGGCTGACAATCGCCGATAGCAATGCGGCAAAGCCATCCGCCTTGCGCCGCAACGGCAATGGTCCGGTCAATTGCAACGCCGTTGCAAACCGCGGATCTTTGGCCGCCAACCAGGCGGCCCCTTCGGCCACACAGGCATCACCTGTGATGATACGCCCCACATTTGGTTCTGACGCCACGTCACTCTCCTCTATCGCCATTGCCTGCAGATTAGCCGCAGCCTGCAGCACTGCAACCGGGTTGTATCCGGCAATTTTCGCAGCTACCCATTTCAAATGACAATTAGCATGACCCCTCGCGACGACAGTGTCGCCAAACGCAACGTCGCCATTCTGGTGATGGCGCAGGCGTTTCTTGGCGCCCAGATGCCGATGATCTTTATCCTTGGCGGGCTGGCCGGGCAATCGCTGGCGAGTAACGCCTGTTTTGCCACCCTGCCGATCTCGCTGATCGTGCTGGGCTCGATGCTGTCGGCGACGCCGATTTCCGCAATCATGCAGAAATGGGGCCGCCGCACCGGCTTTATCATTGGCGCATTTGGTGGTGCGACCGGCGGGTTGGTGGGGGCCTATGGCCTGTATCTGGGCTCATTCCCGATCTTCCTGGTTGGCAGCCTGTTGACCGGTATCTACATGAGCGCCCAGGGATTTTACCGCTTTGCCGCCGCTGACACCGCCTCTGAGGGGTTCCGCCCCAAGGCCATCTCTTACGTCATGGCAGGCGGCTTGCTATCGGCCATCATTGGCCCGCAATTGGTCAAACTGACCAGTCAGGCCTTTGTCGTCCCCTTTATGGGAACCTACCTGACAGTGATCGCGATCAATCTGGTTGGCGCCTTGCTGTTCCTGTTTCTCGACATTCCCAAGCCGACGCCCCCCAGTGCCACAAGCCCGCGTGGCCGCACCCGGTGGGAGCTTCTGAAAACGCCGCGCATCGCCGTTGCGGTGATCTGCGCCATGGTCTCATATGCGCTGATGAACCTGGTGATGACATCGACACCGCTGGCGGTGGTCGGCTGTGGCTTCACCCAGAACAACGCCGCTGATGTGGTCACCATGCATGTTCTGGCGATGTATATCCCGTCGTTTTTCACCGGCCACCTGATCTCGCGCTTTGGCGTCGAAAAGGTCGTTGCCGCCGGTTTGGTGATCCTGGCCGGCGCAGGCGCGGTGGCGCTGAATGGGGTCGAACTGGGCAATTTCTTTGGCGCGCTGATCCTGTTGGGCTTTGGCTGGAACTTTGGCTTCATCGGCGCCACCACCATGCTGGCCGGCGCCCACGAGCCGCACGAGCGTGGCCGCATGCAGGGGCTGAATGATCTGCTGGTGTTTGGCGGCGTGACCTTTGCCTCGCTGTCATCGGGCGGTTTGATGAACTGCTCGGGTGGCAATCCGGTTGAGGGCTGGAACGCCGTCAACATGGCGATGGCACCGTTTTTGGTGCTGGCCGGTGGCGCGCTGATATGGCTCACCCTGCGTCCGCGCCAGGACAGCTACATAGGTGACAAAGGATAACGCCTAATCCCGCGTTATCCTTTGTGCCGAAACCGCTACCAGCGCCCCAGAGCCGCCCGCCAGATCAGCCCCGCACGACGGCGGAACTCGCTTTGGCCAAGCGCCCCCAAGGCCACCCGTTCAGGCTGCTGGATGATCTGGCGCAAGATCGCCTCGGCCTGCCATCCAGCCAGCAGGGCAACACCGGCACTGGGTGATACCCGGCCACCAGCTGCGCGCGCATTCATCAGTCGTTCCAAAGCCTTACATGCCAAAGCTCGCACACCGTCCGGGGTTCCATCCAGCAAGGGAACCCGTTTCTGCGCCTCCAGTTTGGGGATCGCCTGCAGCCATTTGGCGACGCCGACGCCATAGGCAAAATCGCGCACCACGGCTTCGTCTGCTGCGCCCAAAGAGGCCGCCGCCATCCACATCAATCCGCCCGATGTGGCGTCGATATAGCCGTCGAATTCTGCCTCATCGGCAAAGGGGTCGCGGTAGATATCCCACCGCCGCGCCTCGGCCATGGCGTCAATGGTCGTGGCCAGTTCAGGCCGCAAAAGCCGCGCCAGCGGGGTCCCGATAAAGTGCCGCCGCACCGATTTGCCAGAGGCAATTTCATTGCCCATATCGCGCCACCATTGAAGCCGCATTTCGGCAATCATGCTTTCCGAGCTGGCCCAGGGCGCACGTGACAGTTCAACATTGAAGGCATAGAGAGTAAACAGCACTTCGCGTGTGGCAACCGGCGCCGCCATCACCGCCTGAAACCGATCCACATCACCCTTTTGCACCAGTTCGGCACAAGATTTCAGGTCGTCGTCAAAACCCATCCAAGTCTTCCTCAATAGCGATCAGAGACTGCGCCGCATCAACAATATCCAAATGGCCCCACTGCGCAGAAGGGGTGATATCACCTTGCTTCACCGTGGTGGATCAGCTTCCAGCGGATCGCATCCAGCAGCGCCTCGAACGAGGCGTCGATGATGTTCGGGCTGACCCCGACCGTCGACCAGCGCCGGCCTGTGGCGTCTTCGCTGTCGATGATCACGCGGGTAACCGCCTCGGTGCCGCCCTGGGTGATGCGCACCTTGAAATCCACCAGATGCATATCAGCCAGAACCTGTGAATAGCGCCCCAGATCCTTGGTTAGCGCCTTGGCCAGCGCATTCACCGGGCCGCGGTCAGTGCCAGTCTCGTCCATTGACTCACTCACCGAAAGGCGCTTTTCACCGTCGACCTTGACCACCACAACCGCCTCGGACAGGCTGACCATCTTGTTGTATTTGTTCTTGCGCCGCTCAATCGTGACCTTGTAGCGCTTGACCTCAAAGAACTCGGGCAATTGCCCCAGTTCGTCGCGCGCCAGCAATTCGAAACTGCCCTGCGCGGTGTCATAGGAATAGCCCTCATCCTCGCGGACCTTAATCCGCTCCAGAATGCGGGCCAGCGCCGGATCGCCTTTTTCAACGCTCAATCCTGCCTCGGTCAACCGCCGCCGCAGGTTGCTCTGGCCGGCCTGGTTCGACATCGGAATGATGCGGGCATTGCCTACCAGTTCCGGCGCAATATGTTCATAGGTGCTGGGATCTTTCAGGATCGCACTGGCATGCAACCCGGCCTTATGGGCAAAGGCCGAGGCCCCAACATAGGGCGCCTGGCGCATCGGCACCCGATTGAGAATATCGTCCAGCATCCGGCTCACTTGTGTCAGCCCTGACAACGCATCGCGGCCGACCCCGATCTCAAACAGGCTGGCGTAGGGCTGTTTCAGCAGCAAGGTTGGGATCAGCGTGGTCAGATTGGCATTGCCACAGCGCTCGCCCAGCCCATTAAGTGTGCCCTGCAACTGGCGCACGCCTGCATCAACCGCCGCCATCGAACAGGCCACCGCATTTTCGGTGTCATTATGGGTGTGGATGCCCAAATGATCCCCCGGCAACCCGGCGCCGATCACCTCGCCAACGATACGCCCCACTTCGCTGGGCAGCACGCCGCCATTGGTGTCACAGAGCACCACCCAACGGGCGCCGGCCTCCAGTGCTGCGCGGCAGGCCGCCAGCGCATAGTCCGGATTGTCCTTGTAGCCGTCAAAGAAGTGCTCTGCGTCATAAAGCGCCTCGCGCCCCTGCGCCACGATATGCGCGATTGAGGCCCGGATGTTCTCCAGGTTCTCGTCCAACGTGATCCCCAGCGCGGTGGTCACATGGTAGTCATGCGCCTTGCCCACCAGACAGACCGACTGGGTGCCGGCATTCATCACCGCCGCCAGCACATCGTCATTCGCGGCCGAGCGCCCGGCCCGTTTGGTCATGCCAAAAGCGGTCAGCCGGGCGCGGGTTTTGGGCATCTCATCAAAAAACGCGCTATCGGTGGGATTGGCCCCCGGCCAGCCGCCCTCGATATAGTCCAGCCCCAAAACATCCAGCGCCTTGGCAATCTGGATCTTTTCCGGGGTGGAGAACTGCACGCCTTGGGTTTGTTGCCCATCGCGCAGGGTGGTGTCGTAGAGGTAGAGTTTTTCGCGCGTCATGTTTTCAGCCACTTCGCTACACCATCTTCAGAAACAAGCTGAAATCCAAGTTCAACCGCCTGATCCCTCAAAAGATCAGCCTGGACAAAATCCTTAGCGTCTCGAGCAGTTTGATACGCGACAGTGATATTCGCGATTCCCTCGCGTTTAGCTTGCTCAAAGACCTTGAGTTTACAACTTGTATCTCCGTGAACAGTGGCAGCTTCTTCTGAGTACTCATCCTGAATAGTTTGGTACAATTGACGTACAGCACTTGATAGATTCAATGATGTCCTTCTCAGGCTCTCCCCCAATCGAACCGCAATTGAATTCGGATCATAAAAAGGATCAACGAACCGGTCCGAGGCATCACCGTAAGTAAGAGTATCTTCGTCATCGGGGTCAACATAAAACGTCAATCCGATAAGTCTCGCCGACCCCTTCAGTTCCCTAACTCTCTTTTCTTTAGCTAGACGCTTAAGAATAGATAATGCTAGCGGAGTATTCAAATCCTGTCCTAGAGCCTCCACTACTTCATCACAGATCAGTTCCTGATCCAATTCGATACCATGTGTCAGTCGCGTCCACTTGCGCAGCGTTGCCTCGGCTTCCTTTGCCTTTTTGTCGGTCCAGTCCATCGGCTTGCGATAGTGCGTAGACAAAAACACAAAGCGGATCACTTCTCCCGGAACGCCCTGTTCCAGTAAGTCTCTGACAGTAAAGAAATTCCCCAGGCTCTTGGACATCTTCTTGCCCTCGACCTGCAGCATCTCATTGTGCAGCCACACTTTTGCAAAACTGTCATCGCCATTGGCGCAGCAGCTTTGGGCAATTTCATTTTCATGGTGCGGGAACATCAGATCATTGCCGCCGCCGTGGATGTCAAAACTATCGCCCAGCAACTCATAAGACATCGCCGAACATTCAATATGCCAGCCCGGACGTCCCCGGCCCCAAGGACTGTCCCAGCCCGGCTGATCCGCCGTCGACGGTTTCCACAGCACAAAATCCATCGGGTTGCGCTTATAGGGCGCCACCTCGACCCGCGCACCAGCAATCATGTCATCAACCGAGCGGCCAGACAGTTTTCCATAGCCCTGTTTCCAGCTGTCCACCGCAAACAACACATGGCCCTCGGCTGCATAGGCGTGGCCTTTGGCGATCAACGCCTCGGTCATGGTGACCATCTGCGCAATATACTGGGTGGCGCGGGGCATGTGGTCCGGCTCTAACGCTCCCAGCGCGCCCATATCCTCCAAAAACCACTGGATGGTCTCATCGGTGATCACCCCAATGTCGCGGCCACTATCCGCAGCCCGTTTGTTGATCTTGTCATCCACATCGGTAAAATTGCGCGCATAGGTGACATGCTCGGCACCGTAAGTCTGGCGCAGCAACCGGTACAGCACATCAAACACCACCACCGGGCGCGCGTTGCCCAAGTGGGCGCGATCGTAAACCGTGGGGCCACAGACATACATCCGCACGTTATCCGGATCGATCGGGGTAAAGACCTCTTTGCGGCGGGTCTTGGTGTTGTGCAGTTTGATCACGATGTCAGTTGTCATGACAGCTCCTAAGGTTGGCACGAAATGTACCTGGCGCGCAGCGCGGGCTTAGCAAAGTGTCAGAAGGATTGAAACGACAGATACCGGCCCGCTGGATAAGTCAGCAGGAAATGCAGCAGATAATAAGGGGGCAAGTCTGTTTCATACCCTGTGATTACCACGCCACCAGGCCGCCGCCAAGCCTGTTATTTCGCCCCTACGACAGCATCCACCGCACCAACCTGTCCAGAGTTGCCCTGGGTGCCCTGCGCATCAACTCTTGCCTTGTGCTGGAACCGGTCAGACAGTACCAGCCAAGCAACGTCAATTCATGGGAAACTATGCATGCCCATTTTTCGCATTCGCTCTGAATTCCACTATTTCTGCCACGTCCCCAAATGTGCAGGGGCCTCCGTCGAACACTACCTGCGGGCTCGTTTTGGTAGCTTGGCCTTTGTGAACTCAAAATTCTACCGACGTGAAGACAGCTTTCGGTGGACAAAAACATCGCCGCAACATGTGGATGCCGAGGCCATTGCGCTGTTGTTTCCCAAAGATTGGATCAAGTCCAGTTTCGCGGTGGTGCGCCATCCCATTTCCCGCCTGCGCAGCGCCTTTGATTATCAGCGTACCGGTGAAAAAACCATATCCGAAGACATGGATATCAACCTGTGGATCCAGCAATGGGCCGACAGCTGCCAAACGGAACCATACCAGTTTGATCACCATCTGCGCCCGGCCTGCGACCTCATTGTTGCCAACAGCACGATTTTCAGGATGGAAGACAATCTGGATGACATTGTTGCCCACCTGGACAAGCTGGAGGGCAAGACGGCGGGATCGCGTCAAATACCACATGAGAATAAGCGTCGCAGCGAAACAGGCCAAGCACCGGTGAAAACACCGCTGACTCCTGATAGCCTGGATTTGATCGCGGCACTCTACGCCGAGGATTTCAAGAAATTCGGGTATGACTGCCAGGAGCCCGTGAGGGCACATCCAGTCTCTCCTGGCACGCCGAAGAAACTGCCATTTCTGACCCGGTTTCTGGGGCGTTAAAGTGCCTTGAGCCTTTGGCGCAGGTATTCCATCCAGCCGCGAAAGTTGGTGGTGCCGGCAAATTTTGCACGGATGTAGCGAAGCTCCCTGTGACGCAATTGCTTGCTGATCGTGGCGCTGACCTGTCCCTCGTGCAGCCGGTTGACGATCAGCGGATCCGGCAGGATCACCGGGTCACCAAGACTATCCCAAAGCCGTTTATAGAGCTCCACATCCATCAGCCAGATCAGTCTCTCATCAAATTGCAGCGCGCAGTCACGGCGCATGGCCAACACCGAGGGGCTGGACACTGTGTTCTTGCCGAACTGCAGCTTTTCGGTCAGCCGCGGCACCATGGGTCGATGTAATGTGGTGCCGTCACGGGTCACTGATGAGCCGCAAAGCAGCCATTTTTCGCCGCCATCCATGGCCTGATTAATCTGTCGCAACGCGTTATTTCCATTCAAGAAATCATCCTGAAACAGAATTTTCAGAACAGTCCCCTTGGCCTGCGCCATAGCATTGTTGACGTTGGCCGAGGCCTGGCGTTTGTCGTCCCTGTTCCAGACATGGCGGATATCCATGTGCTGGCCCCGCAGAGCACAGAGCTTTGCCACCGCATCATCGTTGGACTGATCGGAAACCACCACTTCAAAATCGGGAAAATCCTGTTGCGCCAATATCTCCAGCGACAGATCCAGATAATGGGCACCAAAGCCGCCCATCTCATAGGCAGGAATGCAGATACTGAGGGCGGGCTCCATAACGGGTCTCCGGTTTAAGGCTGCAAATGTCGACTAACACAAAAAAAATGGGGGGCTCAAGGCCCCCCAAGGTTTCGCTATCCAAGCTCAGTAGTTTACCGCTCGTTTTGTTATTGCCTGCGGCCTGAATAGCGCCTGGGGCAAGCGCACCCGCCCCGTGTCGTGGTAATATGGGCGGCTCATCGCCCTATTTGTTTTTAATCCGGGGTCAGACCAAAATCGGTCCGTGCCCCGCAAGCCGTGTTGCGGCGTGATCCTTAGCTGCAGCCAGATGTGCCGCCGCAGGTATTGCACTTCATGCAGGTGCCATTGCGCACCAATGTGTAATTGCCGCACTCATTACAGGCTTCGCCCTCATAGCCCTGCATTTTGGCCTTGGTACGCGCCGTCATGCCCGGATTAGCCGGGGTTGCGGTCGGCGCGGTGGTGGCCGGTTTCTCATCGACTTTCAGACCCGAGCCAAGCCCCTGCCCGCCCTGAAGCACGACAAGATCCTGCGGCAACCGCTTGCGCAGATAGCCGGTGGAGGAAATCTGCTTGAGCACCTCCAGTGATCTGCTGGCAGCGGTCTCACTGATCTCAGAGACATTTGAGACCCCTTCGTTCTCGCCACGGCCGATATCGTCGAATGTGGCGCCTTGGGGTTTGACATGCGCCAGATCGGTGCGATCCAGATAAGAGACCGCCAGTTCGCGGAAGATGTAGTCCAGAATAGAGGTTGCGTTCTTGATGCTGTCATTGCCCTGCACCATGCCGGCCGGCTCAAACTTGGTAAAGGTAAAGGCATCGACGAATTCTTCCAGCGGCACGCCATATTGCAGACCCACCGAGATCGCGATGGCAAAGTTGTTCATCATCGCCCGAAAGCCAGCACCCTCCTTGTGCATGTCGATGAAGATCTCACCCAGGGTGCCACCCTCATATTCGCCGGTCCGCAAATAGACCTTGTGGCCACCGACAACGGCCTTCTGGGTATAGCCTTTACGGCGATGTGGCATCTTTTCTCGGTGGGATTTGATGATCTCTTTGACGATGACCTTTTCCACAATCTTCTCGGCCAGCACCGTGGCCTTTTCGTGGTTATTGCCAGTTTCCAGCACTTCGGCCGCGTCGTCGTCATCTTCTACCAGAGCCGCCGCCAGCGGCTGGCTCAGCTTGGATCCGTCGCGGTACAGCGCATTGGCCTTGATGCCTAAGGACCAGCTGAGTTCATAGGCTTTCTGGCAGTCCTCAATGGTGGCATTGTTGGGCATGTTGATGGTCTTGGAAATCGCCCCCGAGATGAACGATTGCGCCGCTGCCATCATGGTGATGTGGCTGTCTACCGGCAGGAAACGCTTTCCCTTTTTACCGCAAGCATTAGCACAATCAAAAATGTGATAATGCGCCTCCTTCAGATGCGGCGCCCCTTCCAGGGTCATGGTGCCGCAGACATGATCATTGGCGGCCTCAATATCGGCCTTGGTAAAGCCAAGATGGCGCAGAAGATCAAAGGTCGGGTCATTCAGCTTGGTCGCCGGAATGCCCAACACACCGGTGCAGAAATCCTCGCCCAGAGTCCACTGGTTGAACACAAAGCGGATATCAAAGGCGCTCTCCAGTGCCGCATCAATCTTGGACAGCTCGTTGGCGCCAAAGCCATGACCCGCCAGCGAGATGTGGTTGATGGCCGGCGCATTGCCGATGGTGCCGTGGCCGACAGCATAGCCAGAGATCTCTTCGATCTGAGCCGAGGAATAGCCCAGCCCCTCGAGCGCCGAGGGCACCGAACGGTTGATGATCTTGAAATAGCCGCCGCCCGCCAGTTTCTTGAACTTGACCAAAGCAAAATCAGGCTCGATCCCGGTGGTGTCACAATCCATCACCAGACCGATGGTGCCGGTTGGGGCAATCACCGTGGTCTGCGCGTTGCGGTAGCCATGTTTTTCACCCAAGGCCAGCGCCTCGTCCCAAGCCGTTTTGGCCAGATCCGTCAGCTGTGCATCCGGGCAATTGTGCAAATCAAGCGGCACTGGATTGACAGACAACCCCTCGTAACCCTCTGATTCACCGTGGGCGGCATTGCGGTGATTGCGGATCACCCGCAGCATGTTCTCGGCGTTGCGGCCATAGCCGTCAAACGGCCCCAACTCACCAGCGATTTCAGCCGAGGTGGTGTAAGCAACCCCGGTCATCAGAGCCGTCAGAGCGCCACAGAGCGCCCGCCCCTCAACACTGTCATAGCCGTGCCCCAAGTTCATCAGCAAGCCGCCGATATTGGCGTAGCCAAGCCCCAGGGTGCGGAAGTCATAAGACAGCTGTGCGATTTCCTTGGACGGGAACTGCGCCATCATAACCGAGACTTCCAGGGTCAGCGTCCACAGCCGACAGGCGTGCATGTAATCATCTGCCTGGAATGTGTCGCCCTGAAGGAAGGTCAGCAGGTTGATCGAGGCCAGGTTGCAGGCGGTATTGTCCAGAAACATATACTCGGAACAGGGGTTGGATCCGCGGATCTCGCCATCTGCCGGACATGTGTGCCAGTCGTTGACCGTGTCGTGGTACTGGATACCCGGATCGGCGCAGGCCCAGGCGGCATGGCCAACCCGGTCCCACAGATCCCGCGCCTTGATGGTCTTGGCGACCTTGCCATCGGTGCGGTTGATTAGCTGCCAATCGGCGTCGTTTTCTACCGCCGCCAGAAAGGCATTGGTGACCCGGATCGAGTTGTTCGAGTTTTGCCCGGACACCGAGTTATAGGCCTCGGAATCCCAATCGGTATCATAGGTGGGGAATTCGATGCTGGTGTGGCCTTGCTTGGCGTAGTCCAGCACCCGTTTGATATAGGTTTCCGGGATCATCACCTTTTTGGCGGCGCGGATTGCCGTCTTCAGGGAGCTGTTGCTGGCGGCGTCATAGGCATCGGCCTCACCGCCATCCCAGGACCGGATCGCCTCAAAGATACCATTCAGCATCTTCTCATGCATTTTTGAACCGGCCACGATAGAGGCGACCTTTTGCTCTTCGAGCACCTTCCACTCGATGAACTGCTCAATATCGGGGTGGTCCGCATCAACGATGACCATCTTGGCGGCGCGCCGGGTGGTGCCGCCCGATTTGATGGCACCAGCGGCCCGGTCACCAATTTTAAGAAAACCCATCAGCCCCGAGGATTTACCGCCGCCGGACAGCGATTCGCCGGCGCCGCGCAGGTGGCTGAAGTTGGTTCCGGTGCCAGAGCCGTATTTGAACAGGCGCGCCTCACGCACCCAGAGATCCATGATGCCGCCTTCGTTGACCAGATCATCCTGCACACCCTGAATGAAACAGGCATGGGGCTGTGGGTGCTCGTAAGAGCTGTTGGATTTGGTCAGTTTGCCGGTTTTGTGATCCACATAGTGGTGGCCCTGAGCGGGGCCATCAATACCATAGGCCCAGTGCAAGCCGGTGTTGAACCATTGCGGGCTATTGGGGGCAGCGCGTTGGCTGGCCAGCATAAACCGCATCTCGTCATAGTAGGACCGGGCGTCGTCTTCGGAGCTGAAATAGCCGCCTTTCCAGCCCCAATAGGCCCAGGCACCGGCTAGGCGGTCGAACACTTGCTTTGACGAAGTCTCGCCGCCAAATTCGACATCGTCGCCGTCAGGCACCGAGCGCCAGAGAAATTCGGGGACGTTCTTTTCGCGGATCTTCTTCACCCGCGATGGCACCCCGGCCTTGCGGAAGTATTTCTGGGCAATAACGTCGCTGGCCACCTGGCTCCAGCTGGAGGGCACTTGGACATTATCAAGGCGGAACACAATTGTTCCATCCGGGTTTCGAATTTCCGACGTGGCAGAGATGAAATTCAGATCTGCGTAAGCGTCCCGCCCGGCCGTGGTGAACTTTCTTTCAATCTTCATTCTGCTGCCTTTGTCTTCAAGTGTTTTGGTGCGTTGCCCCTGCACGGCCCATCATAAAAACGCAAGAAACATCCGCAGGGCCACGCGGGCAAGCGGGCACTTTGACCTGAAATCGGCCATCAAAACGGTTGTTACAATTGTTAATGTTGTCAGAGTTGTTCCAGGAAGATCACGCTAGATCTAGTGGCACTCCAACTTGTTGCTACAATTTGGCGTATATTAGCATATTTGGTCAACGGTAAAATTAGCCCGGAAACACCATCTTTTATATTGACCGCCCATTCTGGAATTCCGGCCTGATGCCTCAGGTGATTCATCCACAAGGTGGCGCGCCAGGCAGAGCGCCACGCCGCCGAGTGCTGCGTTGGAAATTATCCCGACAAGGTAACGAGTTGTTGACTGCACCTCAGGATCGGCAGCTAAATCGGCCGGAAAAAACCGACCCGTATTGCTCAGGTCGCAATTTAATCCACAGGCCGAATTGCGGCTTAGGTTGCGAATAAGTTTCCCAAGTCGGGGCTGCGGAAATCGGCCGAGTGGTACTGCCTGCCGCAGATATGTGGCTTCAATAGCGCAATTGCCGCCGCACAATTACCGGAGCGGTGACACTAAAACGAATTTCCAATTCTGTTTGAGAATCGCCGTGATGCCCGGCGGTTGTTTGTTTTCGCCCTGTCCAGTGATCCGACCAAGTGGCCTGCTATCACTGGACAAAGGAAAAATGGTCGGGGCGGCGAGATTCGAACTCACGACCCCCTGTACCCAAAACAGGTGCGCTACCAGACTGCGCCACGCCCCGGACCGTGCGCCTTCTCTAGCTGTGCCCAAAGGATTCGAAAACCCCTAACATGGCCATTTTGGCGCTCCGTCTGAAAAAACACTCTGGCGCATCTCGGTTCCGGCAGAAATCCCATAGCGGGCGGCCAGTCCGGCGTTGATTTCCAGCACCGCAAAGACCTGATCACCGCCGGGAATCGGACTTAAATCGCCTGGGATGGCATTGGCATGCACCCGGGTGACGAGACCGCTCACATCAATGAAAATGATATCCAGGGCAATCAGAGTGTTTTTCATCCAGAAACTAGCGCGCTGAGGCTGGTCATAGACAAACAGCATGCCGGCGCCACGCGGCATTGTCTCGCGGAACATCAGTCCCTGGGCGCGATCCTCTGGGGTGTCGACAATTTCTATATGAAAGGAGGCCTGCCCCCAATCGCCCCGTAAATCGGCACGATCCGGCTGGCAGCCGGCCTCTGCGCTGCCTGAAACAGCCGCCGCAATACCAAAGGCCAGTGCCGCGACATGTCTTTTCATACCGATTTTCTCACGACTCTGCCAGTACGGCGCATTCCCAGGCCTGCACCTCGACCGCCATCCGACCACGATTGCCATCGATCACCCGCATCGCCAGCGCTTCGCCCGGTTGCAGGTCTGCCAGTCCGGATTGGCGCAGAACTTCGACATGCACAAAGACGTCATCATTGCTGCCAAACACATTGGCAAATCCAAAGCCCTTACCCTTGTCAAACCACTTGATCCGCGCCGCTTCCAGCGGTTCAGAGCGCAGGGCATCCAGATCAAGTTCGGCAAAATCAGCCAGCACCGGTGTATCGTCTCGCTCGGGTGCAACAATCGAGACCACTTCGACAGCCTGAACGCCCCGGTCTGTATTATGGGTGAGAATCACGATCTCAGCGCCGTCCGCAACCGAGCTTTGGCCAAAATTGCGCAGCACATTCACATGCAATAAGATGTCAGGGCCACCAGTCTCGGACACCACAAAGCCATAGCCTTTGGCTGGGTCGAACCATTTAACCTGGCCACAAACCTGATGCATGCTACTTAGATCTTCTGCCAATTTTATGTCCACCGCGTGTTCTTGTTTTTATTGCTGTTAGCACAATTACTGCGTCAAACACGATATCTATTTCAAGTCCAAACTCTGGTCTGAAAGATACATTTTTGAGGCCACATTATTTCATTGTCACAATAACATTATGGACTAATTCGGGTAACCGACCAGCGTGACGCTAGGTCACACCGACGCCAGACAAACCGATCATGCAGCCGAAACTTTCCATCCGCCCAAAACTCAATTTCCGTGGGGACCAACCGATATCCGCCCCAAAATGGCGGCCGCTTAGGAGACGGGCCCTTGGTTGCGGTGACCTTGGCGACCTCAGCCATCAGCGCCGCCCGGCTGGACAGCGGCTGTGACTGATGTGAGGCCCAGGCGCCAAGGCGGCTTTGCAGTGAGCGCGACTGATAATAGGCATCGGCCTGCGCCCCATCCTCGCGGCTGATGTGTCCGCGCACCCGAATCTGGCGGCGCAGCGACTTCCAGTGCATCACAAAGGCGGCTTTCTCAGCCTGATCCAATTCATTTGCCTTGGCGCTTTCATAGTTGGTGTAAAACACAAATGCGGCTGCTTCGATTTCTTTCAGCAGCACCATTCGTGCATTTGGCATGCCCTCGGCATCGACCGTAGACAGGGCTATAGCGTTGGCATCATTGGGCTCTGTCTTTTCAGCCTCGGCCAGCCAGGTACGGGCAATCTCAAACGGATCGTCACCTGAAAAAAGTTCACTGCGGTCTGACATCGGTCCCTCACTATAGTGTCACCGGCACCCTAGGCAGCTTGGCCGCAGCCGGCAAGACCACCAACCCTTGAAGCAAACCGCCCAATAATCTAAAGATCGCTAAATCACGCGAACACGGGCGGAGAACCTGCATGTCTAATCAACTGATGGCCGGAAAGCGCGGCCTTATCATGGGCCTGGCCAATAACAAGTCAATCGCCTGGGGCATCGCCCAGGCCTGCGCCGATGCCGGCGCCGAACTGGCCTTTTCTTATCAGGGCGAAGCGCTCAAGAAACGGGTCGGCCCGCTGGCCGAGAAACTGGGCAGTGACATTGTGCTGCCCTGCGACGTCTCTGATGAAGATTCGATCGACGCGCTGTTTGCCTCGCTGGAAGAAAAATGGGGCAAGCTGGACTTTGTGGTGCACGCCATTGGCTTTTCCGACAAGAACGAGCTGCGCGGACGCTATGTCGACACCAGCCGGTCCAATTTCCAGATGACCATGGATATCTCGGTCTACTCCTTCACCGCCGTTGTGAAACGCGCTGAAAAGATGATGACCGAGGGCGGATCGTTCCTGACCATGACCTATTACGGCGCCGAGCAGGTGATGCCGCATTATAATGTCATGGGTGTTGCCAAGGCGGCGCTGGAGGCTTCGGTCAAATACCTGGCCGAGGATCTGGGCAAAGACGGCATCCGCGTCAACGCCATCTCAGCTGGTCCGATCAAGACATTGGCGGCCTCGGGCATTGGCGACTTCCGCTACATCATGAAGTGGAACGAGTATAATTCGCCACTGCGCCGCAACGTGACAATCGACGATGTAGGCAAATCGGCCCTGTATCTGCTGTCTGACCTGTCTTCCGGGGTGACCGGTGAAAACCTGCACGTTGATGCGGGCTATCATGTGGTAGGCATGAAGGCGGTTGATGCGCCGGATATGTCCAAAGAATGAGCCTCGCCGCCTTCATAGCTGCAGTTCTGCTTTGCCTGATGGCCGCCATCAGCCCCGGCCCTGCCGTATTGATGGCGGCGCGCATCGGCTTGACCGAAGGCTGGCGCACCGGAGTTGCGCTGGCCATCGGCATCGGAGCGGGTGCGGTGATTTGGGCCGCCGCAGCATTGTTTGGGCTGGCGCTGCTGTTTGACTATGCCCCGGTGCTGTTGACTGCGTTGAAGTTTGGCGGCGCCGGGTTTCTGATCTGGATGGCCTATAAAATGTGGCGCGGCGCTGATGAGCCGATTGCCGAAACCACCATGCCCGCAACGCCGCGCTCACCATTGGGGGGATTTCGGCTGGGGCTGGTGACGCAGCTGGCCAATCCAAAACCCGCCGTGTTCTTTGGCGCGGTTTTTATCGGCACGGTTCCCACCAACACACCCGGCTTGGTCCTGGCGGCCCTGCTGCTGTGTATATTCCTTGGCGAGACCCTGTGGAACGCCCTTGTCGCGCGGCTTTTTTCTTTGGAAAAGACCCGTCTTATCTATATTAATTTGAAACATGTGATCGACCGAACCTTTGGCGGGCTTTTGGCCCTGCTTGGGGTCAAGATCGCAGCAACTTAGACGCACTCAGCGGAGAGCCACACTATGACCGATCGTCTGCCACATGAAAAAGGCTTTCACATTTCCTGGGACCAGATCCACCGGGACAGCCGCGCATTGGCCTGGCGTCTGGATGGACAGGGACCAAACGAGGGCGCCTGGCGCGCCGTTGTGGCCATCACCCGCGGTGGCATGGCGCCTGCAATGATTGTGGCGCGGGAACTGGACATCCGCACCGTCGACACCATCTCGGTGCGCTCTTACCACCATCAGGCGCAGGGTGAGGCAGAGGTGCTGAAGGCACCGGATGCCGGCATCATGGGCGCGGACGGCGAAGGCATCCTGATCATCGACGATCTGGTGGATAGCGGCAGAACGCTTGAATTGGTGCGCAACCTGTACCCCAAGGCGCATTTTGCCACCGTTTACGCCAAGCCCAAAGGCCGCCCGATGGTGCATACCTTTATCACCGAGGTCAGCCAGGACACCTGGATCTTCTTCCCCTGGGATATGGCGCTGCAATATGTTGAACCTTATCGCGGCACCGATTGACCCGGCCCGAACTGGCCTGATCTGGCCTGAATTGATCTGGCCTGAATTGATCTGGCCTGAATTGATCAATACAATACAAGCGCGCCCCCCCTTTGGGGCGCGCTTTTTGCATTTGCGCCCGCGTCAGAAAAACGCCACCCATTTTTCTTGCAAGCTGTTGCAGGCTCTGCCAGTGATTGGGTGAATTTTTGCCGACTTTGCTCCAGTTGCCTTGGTTCACCCCACATCCCCTGGGCCGTACATCCCCTGGGCAGCGCAACAGGAAACCGTAAATGTCGATGTCCCGCACCCGTTCAACCTTTGTGTCGCCAATTGTCGAATCCTTTAGCTGGCTTGACGGCGTCAGCTTTCCGCCGGATCGCCCCCTATTGAACGTCAGCCAGGCGGCCCCGATTGATCCGCCGCCCAAAGGTCTTCGCCAGGCAATGGCGCGGGCCGTGTTGCACGACGCTTCGGCCCATCTATATGGGCCGGTGCTGGGCCGCGACGATCTGCGAGCCGAGCTGGCGGCGCAGATCTCGGATCACTACGGCGCTGATATCAGCAGCCAGCAGATCGGAATCACCTCAGGCTGCAATCAGGCCTTTGCGGCCACAATCGCCTCGCTCTGCGTCGATGGAGACGAGGTCATCATCCCGGCGCCGTGGTATTTCAACCACAAAATGTGGCTGGATATCTCCGGCGTCAACGCCGTTGCGCTTGCGGTGGGCGCCGATATGCTGCCGGATGTGGATCAGGCTGCGGCTTTGATCACCCCGCGCAGCCGCGCCATCGCGCTGGTGTCCCCCAACAACCCCTGCGGCGTCGAATACCCCGCCGAGCTATTGCGCGCATTTTATGATCTGGCAAAATCCAACGGGCTGGCGCTGATCCTCGACGAAACCTATCGGGACTTCGACAGCCGCTCCGGCCCGCCGCATCAATTGCTGCAATTGGCCGATTGGGACCAGACACTGATCCACCTCTATTCCTTCTCCAAGGCATACCGGCTGACCGGCCACCGGGTTGGCGCCGTTGCCACCTCCCCTGCCCAGCTGTTCGAGATCGCCAAGTTTCTTGACACCGTGACCATCTGCCCCAATCAACTGGGTCAGATTGGCGCCCTGTGGGGGCTGCAAAACCTATCCGACTGGGTTGCAGGTGAACGCGACGAGATCCTGGATCGCCGCGCCGCCATTCAGGATGGCTTTGCGATTATAGCCGAGCAAGGCTGGAAACTGCTGGGTTGCGGTGCCTATTTTGCCTATGTGGAGCACCCGTTCCCGCAGCCCGCAGATGAGATCGCCCGCAAACTGGTAACGGACGCCTCGATCCTGATGCTGCCAGGTTCCATGTTCATGCCCAAGGACGATCCAGCGGGAGCGCGGCAATTTCGCATTGCCTTTGCAAATGTCGATCGGGGCGGAATTACCGAATTGTTTCACCGACTGGCTGCATTTCAACCCTAAGGCCAGACTTGATTAATCTCTGAGCCCCCAACACGGCTTGCTCCTGACCGGGTGGCAGCGTATTCAGGGCATCAGCAAATTTTACACCCCCCTGCTGCGGCTGTTTCAAAGGCGCAAGATGCAGAGGCACCGACAAATAAGAGGGCATCATGGCCGTAGGCATGAAACATCTTTCAAAAACTTTCGTGTGGATCCTGATGGGGATGATCATGTTTGGCCTTGTGGGCTTTGGCGCCGTCAGCTTTTCGGGGTCGAACACAGCCGTAGCGACGGTTGGTGATCGCGAAATTACCGTCGAGGAATATTATCGTGCAATGCAGCGCGAACAGCGCGCATTGCAGGCACAGACCGGGCAGTTGATCCCGATGGCACAGCTTGCTGCGCTGGGTGTCGACCGGCAGGTACTGGGTCGCCTGGTGTCCGTTGCTGCCATCGACAACGAGGTCGGCCAGTTGGGCATCTCCATCGGCGACGAAAACTTGCTGAAGGAAATCGTCGAAGTCCCCAGCTTCCAGGGGCTCAGCGGTGAATTCGACCGCGAATCCTATACCTATGCCCTGAACAATGCAGGCCTGTCCGAGCGGGATTTTGAGGACGATCTGCGCCGCGAGGCCGCCCGGACATTGGTGCAGGGGGCGATGATGGTCGGCGCCGAGATGCCGACAACCATGCGCGACACCATTACCAGCTTTATCGGCGCACGCCGCAGCTTTTCCTGGGTGCAACTGGGCCAGGATCAGACCGCAATGATCGCGCTGGCGCCGACAGATGCCGAATTGCAGGCCTATTACGATGCCAACCCGGATCAGTTCACCCTGCCCGAGGCCAAAGAAATCACCTATGTGCTGATGTCGCCAACCATGTTGATTGATCAGGTCGAGATCGAGCAGCAGGCGCTGCAGGACCTGTTCAACCAACGCGCCGAGCAGTATCAGGCGCCGGAACGTCGTCTGGTCGAGCGGCTGGTATTTTCCGATGACGCCGCAGCCTCCAGCGCCATGGCACAGCTGGAAACCAATGGCGCCACCTTTGAGTCCCTGGTGGACAATCGCGGGTTGGCTTTGGCCGACGTCGATATGGGTGACGTGACTATGGGGGCCTTGGGCGCCGCCGGTCAGGAGATCTTCTCGGCACAGGTCGGCGACGTCGTGGGCCCGCTGCCCACCGATCTTGGCCCGGCACTGTTCCGCATCAATGGCCACCTGGGCGCCCGCGTCACCCTGTTGGCAGATGTCGAGGCCGAGCTGCGTGACGAGCTGGCCAGCGGCCGTGCCCGTCGCCTGATCGAGCAGCAAGCCGAAGAGATCGACGATCTGCTGGCCGGTGGAGCCACCCTGGATGACATCGCAGACGAGACCGACATGGAGCGGGGCCAGATCAGCTGGACCGCCCAGAGCAGCGACGGCGTTGCCGCCTATAATGGCTTCCGCGAGGCGGCGGCTGCCGTCACCGCAGAAGATTTCCCGGCGGTCAACTTCCTGGAGGACGGCAGCCTGTTTGCCATCCGTCTGGACAACACGCTACCGGCCCGCCCGGAGCCGCTGGCAGATGCCATGACCAAGGCCTTGCAGGGTTGGAATGCAGAGCAGCGCCAGAACGCCATCACCACCGAGGCCAAGGCCATTCTTGCCCGCGCCGAGATCAATGGTGAGTTTGACGATAATCTGACGGTGACCTCGGAAACCGGCCTGACCCGCACCGCCTATATCGACAATACACCCGCAGACATGATGACTCAGCTGTTCGAAATGGCTCCGGGCGAGTTGCGGCTGGTCTCAGACGACAGCTCGACCGTGGTGCTGCGGCTGGAGGAAATCCTGCCGGCGGATGAAAACAATGATCTGGCAGCACTGGCCAATGCCTTGCAGGCACAGCTGAATCAGGCGCTGTCTCAGGCCCTGTTCCAGGCATTTGCGCAGGACGCTCAGTCGCGCGCACGGCCGACAATCGACCAGCAGGCAATCAATGCCGTCCAGGCCAACTTTCAGTAACCAAGGCAGCAGATCATGGCTCTGACCCCCGATTTCGACAGTTTCGCCAAGGCCTATGAGGCCGGTGAGAACCAGGTTGTCTATACCCGCCTGGCCGCGGATCTCGACACGCCGGTGTCACTGATGCTGAAGCTGACAGGCGCGCAAAAGGACGCCTTTATGCTGGAATCGGTGACCGGAGGCGAGATCCGCGGTCGCTATTCCATCATCGGGATGAAGCCGGATCTGGTCTGGCGCTGCCACGGTGAGACCTCGGCGCTGAACCGCTCGGCCCGGTTTGATGCCGAGGATTTCACCGATCAGACCGGCAACCCGATGGACAATCTGCGGGCGCTGATTGCCGAGAGCCGGATTGATCTGCCCGAGGATCTGCCGCAGGCGGCGGCCGGGCTGTTTGGCTATCTGGGCTATGACATGGTGCGGCTGGTTGAACATCTGCCGAATGTGAACCCCGACCCGCTGGGCCTGCCGGATGCGCTGATGATGCGGCCCTCGGTGGTGGCGGTGCTGGATGGCGTCAAGGGCGAGGTCACAGTGGTGTCGCCCTGCTGGGTCAGTGATGGCCAGTCTGCGCGCGCTGCCTATGCGCAGGCGGCGGAACGGGTGATGGATGCGGTGCGGGATCTGGAACGCGCCATGCCCGCCGAGACCCGCGATCTCGGAGAGGCCGACGAGATCGCGCCGCCGGTCAGCAACTTCACCAAAACCGGCTATATGCAGGCGGTGGAAAAGGCTAAGGATTACATCCGGGCCGGCGACATCTTTCAGGTGGTGCCAGCACAACGCTGGACGCAGGAGTTCCGGCAGCCGCCCTTTGCGCTGTATCGCTCGCTGCGCCGCACCAATCCGTCGCCTTTCATGTTCTATTTCAACTTTGGAAGTTTTCAGGTGGTCGGCGCCAGCCCGGAAATTCTGGTGCGGGTGTTCGGCGAAGAGATCACCATTCGCCCCATTGCCGGCACCCGCCCCCGTGGCGCCACTCCCGAGGAGGACCGCGCACTTGAGGCCGACCTGCTAGCCGACAAGAAAGAACTGGCCGAGCATCTGATGCTGCTGGATCTGGGCCGCAATGATACCGGCCGCGTGGCCAAGATCGGCACCGTGCGCCCCACCGAGAAGTTCATCATCGAACGCTACAGCCACGTGATGCATATCGTCTCCAATGTGGTCGGTGAAATGGCCGAGGACAAGGATGCGTTGGATGCCTTCTTTGCCGGGATGCCGGCCGGCACCGTGTCCGGGGCGCCCAAGGTGCGGGCGATGGAGATCATCGACGAGCTGGAGCCGGAAAAACGCGGCATCTATGGCGGTGGTGTTGGCTATTTCTCGGCGGGCGGCGATATGGATATGTGCATCGCGCTGCGCACCGCCGTTGTTCAGGACAAGAAGCTGTATATTCAGGCCGGCGGAGGCGTGGTCTACGACAGCGACCCGGAATCCGAATATATGGAGACGGTCCACAAATCCAACGCCATTCGCCGCGCAGCCGCAGACGCGGGCCGCTTTACTGGCAGCGGCAACCGCTGAGCCTGCCAGCGCGGGCAATCAACAAATTGGGATATGGCGGCTCACTATTGGGGCGCCATTTCCTTTAGCACTCAAGTTCATTGGTTTACAGTTGAACGACTTTTCACCGCAGTTGCCTGTGCCGCCTATCGGTCGGCGGGAAAAACACCGTTGCAATTGGCATTAGGCAAGACTACGCGCGAAAAACACAGTGGTCATCACCAGACCCACCAGCACCACAATCGCCTTGATCATCGCCACCGGCAGCCGCCGCGCCACCCGTGCTCCGAAGTAACCGCCGATGGTGGCAGCGACCATCATAAACCCCGCCTCATACCAGTGCACAATCCCCGCCAGCGTGAAGGTGACCACCGAAGCGGCGGACAGCAAAAACGACAGTAAATTCTTCAACCCGTTCATTAGGTTCAGATCGCGCATCCCCTGCGCCGAAAACAGCGCCAGCAGCACGATGCCAAGCCCACCGTTGAAATAACCGCCGTAGATCGACACCAACAAGGTGGGCAACCAGCTGTTGCTCTCGGCCCTACCGCGCGCCTCGATCCAGGAGTTGATGCGCCCCCCTAACAGAAATAGTATAGTGGCAAACAACAAGAGCCAGGGCACCACCCAGTTGAACACAGTGGCAGGCGTGACCAGCAGCAGTAGCGAGCCCGATACACCGCCCAGCACCGACAGGCCCAGAAGGCGGATCAGCACCCGACGATCAAAGCGCCGCAGCTCACTCAGAAATCCCAATGCGCCACTGGCATAGCCTGGGAAAACCGCGACCGCACTGGTGGCATTGGCAGCGATCGGTGCAACGCCGGTAAACACCAAGGCCGGAAAGGTCAGAAAGCTGCCACCGCCGGCAATGGCATTTAGGCCCCCCGCCAGAAACGCGGCCGTGATTAGAACCACCAGGTCGATCATGAGAAGTTTTCTCTTTTGTTAGGATAGCCAGGATCGGCGGTTCTCAAATGCGGTGGTTAATTGTCGCCGGTCTGATGTGACAGCGCGACAGACACCGGCGCCAATGCCACCCGTGAGGCACGATCTTGCAGCCCCCACAGCAACAGCGCCGAGATGGTGTCCGGCCTGACCCGGCCCAGCATGATCACCGCACCTTCCTGACCGGCGCGAAATGCCGCCTGATCGAGAAAGCGGCGGATCGCCTTGGGGTTCTGTCCGGCGCCGTCAAAGTCACGGAACACAACCGAGGCCGGCACCCCGTCGCGGGCCGCCAGTTTCTGCACAGTGTTCAGCCCGTGATTCTGTGTCAGCAGGCCGCGCCCCGATGCCGCGACCACAGCCGAGACCTGATCGGCCAGCGGCCGGTTGCCCTGAAACCCGGTGCCGGTGCCTTCCAGCACGGCAATCGATTCGGGCAGGGTCTCAAACCAAACCGCCAGCGCGGTTTCCGCATCCTGAGGTGCTGCTTCGCGGGGCAAATCGGTCAAGATTAACACCTCAAAGCCTGATGCCCGGCGCGCGTGCATTTTTTCGACCGCATTGGGATCTTCCGGGTCGATGGCAAAGCTCAGCGGATAGGGGAACCCGACCAGTGCCTCGGCGCCAATCGACTGGGCGTCGTCAATCAGCACAATGGCCATTAGCGGCCGGCCTTCGAGATTTGTGAAAGATTCAGCATATGCGTCAAAAGGCGATTCCAGCTGAGCAGCAGAATAATTGCCGCCAGTGGTTTCAGTGTTGCGCTCGGTCAACGGTACAACGGGCGTGCCGATTGTCACAGCTTCAGACGTGTCCCGCCCCCCCGTAGTGGTCGGCAGGGCAGCGACCCTTTCGCCCGGCTGACCCTGGGTTTCGTCCTGCGCTTCGGCGGTATTGCGGCTTTCTCCGGGAACAAATTGCTCGGCTGGGGCGGTGGTCACGACTGGCAATTGACTGACCGGCATGGTGCCAGAGTCCGGCGCCTGCAGGCTTGGCACCTCAGCGCTTAGCTCGGGTACCGTCACCGGGGCCGCTGCGGCGCCTTCGGGGGCAATCGGGGCAACCCCCATGTCGGGGCTGGCTTCCAGGTCAGCGCCGCGCCCAGTTGACGGCCCCCCCTCAGCACCATCGGCGGTATTGTCCGCAATCTGTGGCGCCGGGGCCTCAGAGGTCTCGAGGTCCAGTTCGGGCAATTGCGGCATCACTGTTGCCTGCGGCGGCTGCGCCGGTTCGCTGGAGACCACGATCTCAGCTTCCGGCGACGGCGCCAAGGGCACCGGCAGCGGATCGACGGGCACAACGGCGACATCCATCTGCACCGCAACATTCGGGGAAGACCCACCGTCGCCCGGCAGCTCGACAGTGTCAGACAGCGCGGTCCCGGTGGTGGCAACCAGGGGGCGGGAAGCGGTTTGGGTGTCAACGTCTTGCAACATCCTGCTCAGGATATCACCGGCCTCGCCCGTGGGTGCAACCGGAGCCACCTCGACCAGATGGGCATCCGGGCCAGGTGTGTCCGTCGGCAGGCCCGTTTCCTTTGTCGGTTCGCTGGCCTCAGACGGGGTCTGAACCGTGACATCCACCACGTTTGGCAGCGGTGCCGACAATGATAACATCGCTGCGCCACCGACGGCGACCACCGCCCCCAAACTTATCCCACCCAGGAATTCTCGCATGCCTGTCTCGCCTTTCGCGTCTTGCGTCTGCCCGTCAGAGTTGCGGCCACTGCGCCCATCAACACCGGTGGAATAACTGCCGCGCCACCCTGCGCCCTTGACGCTGCCACGCAACCCTGAACATGTATGTTGTGACCACTATAATGCGGCGTGGCCCCGCCCCGCCAGCCCTTAAACGAGCCTGTCAACATGTTGCTGCTAATAGACAACTATGATTCCTTTACCTACAATCTGGTGCATTACCTAGGAGAACTGGGCGCGCAGGTCGAAATCCGCCGCAATGATGCCCTTGATGTGCAAGAGGCAATGGCGATGAAACCCGCCGGTATTTTGCTGTCTCCCGGCCCCCGCGATCCTGATCAGGCCGGTATCTGTCTGGCGCTGACACAGGCCGCCGCCGAAACCCGCACGCCGCTGATGGGCGTTTGCCTTGGCCACCAGACCATCGGCCAAAACTTTGGCGGCAACATCGTGCGTTGCCACGAGATCGTTCATGGCAAGATGGGCACCATGAAACACACAGGTAAGGGTCTGTTCCGCGGCCTTCCAACCCCGTTTGAGGCCACCAGGTATCATTCTCTGGTGGTTGACCGTGATACATTGCCGGACTGTTTGCAGATCACAGCCGAGCTGGAGGATGGCACCATCATGGGGCTGCAGCACAAAACCCTGCCCATTCACGGCGTCCAGTTCCACCCCGAATCCATTGCCTCGGAACATGGCCATGCGCTGCTGAAGAACTTTCTGAACGAAATGAAGGAGCCCGCATGAGTGATCGACTGAAGCCGCTGATCGGCGCATCGGCAGAACGCCCGCTGACCCGCGACGAGGCGGAACTGGCCTTTACCCTGCTGTTTGAGGGCGAGGCCACCCCCAGCCAGATCGGCGGGCTTCTGATGGCTTTGCGGACCCGCGGTGAAACTGTCGATGAATATGCTGCCGCCGCTACGGTGATGCGGTCAAAATGCAATGCGGTTAAGGCGCCGGCGGGCGCCATGGACATCGTGGGCACCGGCGGCGATGGCAAACACACGCTGAACATTTCCACAGCCACCGCCTTTGTCACAGCCGGCGCCGGAGTGGTGGTGGCCAAGCACGGCAACCGCAACCTGTCATCGCGCTCGGGGACTGCTGACGTTCAGACCCAGATGGGTATCAACGTGATGGTGACGCCGGATGTGGTGGAAAAAGCACTGGCGGAATGCGGCATCGCCTTCATGATGGCGCCGATGCACCATCCG
The DNA here is from genome assembly GCF_030285785.1 of Parasedimentitalea psychrophila. Lineage (NCBI taxonomy): Bacteria > Pseudomonadati > Pseudomonadota > Alphaproteobacteria > Rhodobacterales > Paracoccaceae > Parasedimentitalea > Parasedimentitalea psychrophila. The sequence goes on from NZ_CP127247.1 coordinate 4,323,749, forward strand.
GCAACCGCCCATGTGATGCCAACCCGGCAAGAACTGGGCACCCGCACCATATTCAACATCCTTGGGCCACTGACCAACCCGGCCGGCGTCAAACGCCAGTTGACCGGAGCCTTCTCTCGCGACCTGATCCGGCCAATGGCGGAAACGCTGGGACAATTGGGCTCTGAGCGGGCCTGGTTGGTGCATGGCTCCGACGGCACCGACGAGCTGACCATCACCGGTGTCAGCTGGGTCTCGGCGCTGGAAGAAGACGGCAGCGTCAAGGATTTCGAACTTCACCCGGAAGAGGCGGGCCTGCCCGTTCACCCATTCGAGGACATCATTGGAGGCTCACCGACCGACAACGCCAACGCCTTTCGGGCGCTGCTAAATGGTGAAAAATCAGCCTACCGCGACGCGGTTCTGCTCAACACGGCCTCGGCTTTGATTGTCGCTGGAAAGGTGAGGAACCTGCCGGAAGGTGTTGAAATGGCACGAGAAAGCATTGAATCAGGGGCGGCAAAATCGAAGCTGGAGGCCCTGGCACGGATCACCACTGCAGCGAGCTGAGACCCCGATGAGCAAATCCAACAAGCCCCCGGGTTGGTCAGACCTCGCGTTCTTTGCCGAGGACTGGCCAGCAATAGACGCAGCCATCGCCGCCGATGCTCGGCAAATTCTGCCGCCTGATCATCAGCGGTTTGCGGCGCTGCAGCTCACCCCGCCCGAAAAAACCCGCGTGGTGATTCTGGGCCAGGACCCCTACCCGACGCCGGGGCACGCCCACGGGCTGGCCTTTTCGGTCGAACCAGATGTGCGCCCATTGCCACGCTCGCTGAACAATATCTTCAAGGAATTGATCGACGATACCGGTCAGGCCCCTTTATCCGGAGACCTGCACCACTGGGCCGCCCAGGGGGTCTTGCTGCTGAACACCGCGCTGTCGGTTCCGGCGGGCGAGGCCAATGGCCACAAACAGCTTGGTTGGTCCCGGCTAGCCCATCAGGTGCTGGACCTGACGTCTCGCCGACCCACCGCCTACATTCTCTGGGGCAACGCGGCGCAAAAGCTTGAAACTTATATCAATCCGGGCGATCACCTGATCCTGAAATCGCCCCATCCCTCGCCGCTCTCGGCGCGACGCGGCTTTTTTGGCTCGCAGCCGTTTTCAGCGGTAAACCGCTGGCTGAACTCTCGCGGTGAGGTTACAATCAATTGGACGAACCCCCCGGAGGCGTTGAAATGACAATAAATGTGCTCGATAAGATCAAGGCCTACAAGCTGGAAGAAGTGGCCGCCGACAAGGCTGCCAAACCCCTAAGCGAGGTCGAGGCCGAAGCCCGCGAGGCCAGCCCGCCGCGTGGTTTTGCCCAGGCGCTGAAAAGGGCCAACCGCGAGGGATATGGCCTGATCGCCGAGATCAAAAAGGCCAGCCCGTCCAAAGGCCTGATCCGCGCTGATTTTGAGCCCGCAGCACTGGCACAGGCCTATCAGCTGGGCGGTGCCAGCTGTCTTTCGGTGCTGACCGACACGCCCAGCTTTCAGGGCGCCAAGGATTTCCTGGTCCAGGCCCGCGCCGCCTGCAGCCTGCCGGCCCTGCGCAAGGATTTCATGTATGACACCTATCAGGTCGCCGAGGCCCGCGCGCTTGGCGCCGACTGCATTCTGATCATTCTGGCCTCAGTCTCTGATGCCCAGGCCGCCGAATTGGAACAGGCGGCATTTGACTGGGGCATGGATGTGCTGCTCGAGGTGCATGATGCGGCGGAGCTGGAGCGGGCCTGCGCGCTGCAATCACCGCTGATGGGGATCAACAATCGCAATCTCAAGACCTTTGAGACCACGTTGGACACCACTCGCACCCTGTCAAAACTGGTCCCCGCCGACCGTATGATCGTCAGCGAAAGCGGCTTGACCAGCCCGCAGGATCTGGCGGCAATGGCCCGCTACGGCGCCCGCAGCTTCCTGATCGGCGAAAGCCTGATGCGTCAGGACGACGTGGCCAGCGCCACCCGCACCCTACTTGCCTCGCCCCTCAGACCCGGAGCCATGTGATGCCGCTGACCCATTTTGACACCAAGGGCGATGCCCATATGGTTGACGTCTCCGACAAAGCGGTGACCGCGCGCATTGCCAGCGCCCAGGCTTATATCCGCATGGCCCAGGCCACATTCGACATCCTCTCGCAGGGGCGCGCGAAAAAAGGCGATGTGCTGGGCGTGGCGCGTCTGGCAGGCATCATGGGGGCCAAGAAAACCGCCGATCTGATCCCGCTGTGTCACCCGCTTCCCATCACCAAAGTGGCGGTTGAGCTGACCCTGGACCCGGACCTTCCCGGGGTGCGGATTGAGACCACGGTCAAGACAACTGGCCAGACCGGCATCGAAATGGAGGCGCTCACCGCCGCCAGTATCGCCGCCCTAACGGTCTATGACATGAGCAAGGCAGTTGATAAGGCGATGGAGATCGGCGGGCTGCGCGTTATTCTAAAAGACGGCGGTAAATCAGGACGTTACGAGGCATAGATGATCACAGTTGACGACGCTCTTGGCCATCTTATGGCGCTGGTCTCACCACTGGACAGCGAACAGGTCCCCTTGATCGAGGCCGCCGGTCGGGTGCTGGCCACAGATGTGACAGCGCGGCGCGATCAGCCGCCTTTTGCCGCCTCGGCGATGGATGGTTACGCCATGCGCGCCGACGAGGTGGAGCAGCATTCTATCTTCAAGGTGATTGGCGAATCCGCGGCCGGTCATCGTTTTGAGGGCCAGGTCAAACCGGGTCAGGCGGTGCGTATCTTCACCGGTGCGCCGGTGCCGGCAGGTGCCGATTTTGTGGTCATTCAGGAGGACATCAGCCGCTCCGGCGACCTGATCACCATCGCCAGCGCCCCCAGCAGCAATGCCAACATTCGCGCCCTGGGCGGTGATTTCAAAATCGGCGACCGGGTGACGGCACCGCGCCTGCTCAACCCCAGCGACATAGCCCTTCTGGCGTCAATGAACATCGCCAATGTGCCGGTGACCAGGCGGCCGCAGGTGGCGCTGATCTCAACCGGAGACGAATTGGTGATGCCTGGCGAAAATCCGGGCCCGGATCAAATCATCGCCTCCAACACCTTTGGCCTCAAGGCGATGTTGGATCAGCTCGGCGCCCATTGCCGCATCCTGCCAATCGCCCGTGATACCGAGGCCTCGCTGACGATGGGTTTTGACCTCGCAGCCGGCGCCGACCTGATCATAACCATTGGCGGTGCCTCGGTTGGTGATCATGATCTGGTCGGAAAAGTGGCCGGCGATCTGGGGCTGGAGCGCTCCTTTTACAAAGTGGCAATGCGCCCAGGGAAGCCTCTGATGGGCGGCCGGATGACCGGCGCCGCAATGGTTGGTCTTCCGGGAAACCCTGTATCTGCAATGGTTTGCGGCCATATCTTCATCGCACCGATGATCCGCTGCATGCTCGGTCTGGGGGCGGTTCCCTGCTCCCCTCGAACCGCATCCCTGTCTGCGCCTTTGCCAGCCAATGGGCCGCGCCAGCACTACATGCGTGCAAAACTGGACCAGGGCAAGATCCGCGCCTTTGATCGCCAGGACAGCGCCTTGCTGACGGTTCTCGCCGAGGCCAACGCTCTGCTGATCCGGCCGCCAAACGACCCGGCCCGCACCATCGGCGAGCAGGTCGCATATCTGCCACTCTGAACCATTTCTTCTTGTCCTTAAATACCTCCGCCGGAGGCCCGTGCCCCGGGCGCGGCCCCTCTAAAATTGGGGCAAAGCCGCAACGCCGTTGACACAAAACAAGAACAGGACTAGAACAAATCAAAACGCGGCGGTGCGGAGGATCCCCTTATGCTGACCAAGAAACAGTTGGATTTACTTGAATTCATTCACCATCGGCTCCAAAAGGACGGCGTGCCACCCAGCTTTGACGAGATGAAGGTGGCGCTAAACCTGCGCTCCAAATCCGGCATCCACCGGCTGATCACCGCCCTCGAGGAACGCGGTTTTATTCGCCGTCTGGCGCACCGGGCCCGGGCCATCGAAATCATCCGCCTGCCGGAAACCCTGGGCGGTAGCAATGCGCCGATTGGCTTCTCACCCCGGGTGATCCAAGGCGGCAATTCGTCTGCGGCACCAGCCAATGTCGAACCCGCCCGGGCAATGGCGGTGGAGCTGCCGGTCATGGGACGCATCGCCGCCGGTGTCCCGATCGAGGCCATCAGCCAGGTTTCCCATCAGGTTTCGGTGCCCAGCTCAATGCTCTCCACCGCCGGCCAGCACTATGCGCTTGAGGTGCGTGGCGATTCAATGATCGAGGCCGGCATCAACAACGGTGACGTTGTGGTGATCCGCGAAACCACGGTGGCAGACAATGGTGATATCGTCGTTGCGCTGGTTGAGGGGCAAGAGGCAACATTGAAACGGTTTCGCCGCCAGGGCGGCTCCATTGCGCTCGAAGCGGCCAATCCGGCTTATGAAACCCGTGTTTACCCGGAAAAAAATGTCAAGGTGCAGGGCCGTCTGGTTGGGTTGATCCGCACCTATTGAGGCATCAGCGGCGGTCGGCGCTGGCGCCGTTTGGCAAGGCGCCGGTCCACAGACGCTGTCCCGCCAGCTCCTGCGCGCTCAACAGGGTGCCATCCGAGGTGATCATCAGACTGCCCAGCTGGCGCAAACGGGCAGGATCAAACAGCTGGCAGCCGCCGCTCAGATCCTTGTCCACCGTGGTGACAATGACCTGCCCCGTCAGGCAGACATCATGCGCCTCAACGGCCCGTTTGCCGATCACATGTATCACTTCGGTGCTGCCAATCATGGTGCTTTTGACAGGACCAGTCCAGCGCGCCGCAGCAGCGGCCTGATCACTGCCGTCACCGTCATTCTCCAGCCAGATCCGGGCCGCAAAACCAGCGCCTTTTGGTTTTGACAGCGCCCGGCCGCCGACGGTCATCTTTCCCAGCAAAGCGCCATCGGCAGATATCAGCACCGGCGGGCGGGTGGCCTGCGCCCATAGGATAAAGGCCAGCATCACAGGCACCAGACCAAGGCTCCGCCACCGCCCCTGCCACAGGATTAGCTGCAACATGCCAAAGGTGATCAGCGGCAAAACGACAGGACCGGGCGCCACCACCCGGCCCTGCGCCCCCTCCAACCCGGTGACCCAATGCGCCACCATCAGGATCCAGTCCAATCCCCAGCCCATCAGCCTCAAGCCGATCATCTCGCCGCCCAGCGGGGCCAGGCATAATGCCAGCACCGCCGCCGGGATCACCAGCACCCCCATCAGCGGCACTGACGCCAGATTTGCAATCAATCCGTAATGCGACAGAGTGTTGAAATGCGCCGCCCCAAACGGCGCCGTCGCCGCCCCCGCCACGGCTGAGGAAATCACCACCGCAACAGCGCCCCGCATCCAGCCAGGCCCCAGCGACACCCCCGTCTCCCGGATCCAAGTGAACACCGCAACCAGTGCCGTGGTGGCAGCAAAGCTCATCTGAAACCCCGGGCTCATCAGGCTTTCCGGTCGATGTGCCAGCACAATCATCGCCGCCAGTGCCACCGCCCGCAAAGAGAAGGCCCGCCGGTCCAGCAGCACCGCGCCCAGCACCACCGCCACCATGATAAAGGCCCGCTCGGTTGCAACATTGCCGCCCGACAGCGCCAGATATGCCGCCGCCACCAGCAAAGCCCCCACAGCGGCGATCTTTTTCACCGCCAGCCGCAGCGCAACTCTCGGCCAAAGGCAGAGAAACAGCCGTAGGGAAGCAAAGACAAATCCGCTCAGCAACCCCATATGCAGACCGGAAATCGCCAGCAGATGCGCCAGGTTACTGCCGCGCAACGCCATCAGACTACCCTGTCCGATGCCACTTCGGTCTCCGGTGGTGAGCGCCGCGGCAAAGCCGCCGGTCTCGCCCGGAAGACGCTTCTGGATATAGGTTGAGGCATCTCTGCGAAATCGCTGCAGCCACAGATCCCTCCGGTTGGGAGCGGCCAGGAGCACCGGCAAACGGGTGTAACCAACGGCGCCAATCTGTTGAAACCAGGCATGGAGGCGAAAATCAAAGCCGCCGGGCTCGGCCGGGCCTTGCGGCGGCATCAGATGGCCAGTGGTGAGAATTTGACTGCCCGGAACCGGTATGTTTTTCGACCCATGCAACGATATGCGCACCCGTTCAGGGGTCTCCACGCGCGCCATATCGCGCAATCTCACCCGGTCCAGGGTCAGCCGCACCGCGTCGCTGGCAGAGCGGTCAATGGCAATGACTCGGCCCTCGATCGGACCGTAATACCGGTAGGGCAACACCGCAGCCGCGACATAATGGGCGCGGGACCCGCTAAGACAGAACCCGGCGGCAACCAACATCAGCGCCCATCCCAAGACCGCAGCATTTTCCGGGGCCCGCAGGCCAATCAACCCGCCAAAGGTGCCAAGCAGCGCCAGAGCGAGGTATATTTCGACGTCCGGCTCAGCCATCAGCGCAAAATATAGCCCAACCCCTGCGCCCAGACACACTGGGGCCCAGGGGAACAGATGCCCCCGTTGGCTCAGCAACAGGGTGTCGAATGCGGCAGTCGCAGACATCTTGCTCCTCACCGTTTGGCTCGGTAAACAGGGCTCAAAGTTACCCCCACAATAGTTTCCAAAAGGTAAATGGCCCCCATGTCTCAACAGGTCGTCACCCGCTTCGCCCCATCCCCGACCGGCTTTCTCCATATTGGCGGCGCCCGCACCGCACTGTTCAACTGGCTCTATGCCCGCGGCCGGGGCGGTAAATTTCTGCTGCGCATCGAAGATACCGACCGGCAGCGATCCTCTCCCGAGGCAACCGCTGCGATCCTGCAGGGCATGGCATGGCTGGGGCTGGATCATGACGGAGAGGTCATCAGCCAGTTTGACGGCGCCGCCCGCCACGCCGAGGTGGCGCATCAGTTGCTGGACGCGGGCAAAGCCTATAAGTGTTTTGCCACTCAGGAGGAAATCGCCGCCTTTCGAGAACAGGCCAAGGCCGACGGCAAATCCACTCTGTACCGCTCCCCCTGGCGTGACGCGGACGCCGCCACCCACCCCGATGCGCCCTATGTGATCCGCATCAAAGCGCCGCAGCGCGGCGTGACCATTATCGAGGACCAGGTGCAGGGCGACGTTACCATTCGAAATGATCAGCTGGACGACATGGTCCTGCTGCGCTCGGATGGCACCCCGGTCTATATGCTGGCTGTGGTGGTGGACGATCATGACATGGGCGTCACCCATGTGATCCGGGGTGATGACCATCTGAACAATGCTGCCCGCCAGATGACCATCTATCAAGCAATGGGTTGGCCGGTGCCGGTCTGGTCGCATATCCCGTTGATTCATGGGCCAGATGGCAAGAAACTGTCGAAACGCCACGGCGCCCTTGGCGCCCAGGAATATCAGGCGATGGGCTATTCGGCGGGTGGCATGCGCAACTATCTGGCCCGTCTGGGCTGGAGCCACGGCGATGACGAGTTCTTTACCGATGCCCAGGCGCTTGACTGGTTTGATTTGGGCGGAATCGGCAAAAGCCCGGCCCGGTTTGATACCAAAAAGCTGGAGAACCTGTCTGGCCAACACATCGCAATCAGCGATGACGCTGCGTTGCGGCATGAAATTCAGCAATATCTGGCAGCGGCGAAACAGCCCACCCTGACTGACGTTCAGTCAGCCGCTCTGGAGAAAGCGATGTATTGCCTCAAGGAACGGGCCAAAACATTCCCGAATCTCCTTGAAAAGGCTGAATTTGCCCTAGCGTCACGTCCCATTCAGCCGGATCAGAAAGCCGCCAAGGCGCTGGCTGCTGTATCCGATGGTATACTGAGTGAATTGACGCCGCAGCTGCAAAATGTTAGCTGGACCAGAGATGATCTGGAGGAGCTTCTGACTGAATTTGCAGAAGCCCATGACACCAAGTTCGGCAAGTTGGCTGGCCCATTGCGGGCAGCACTGGCAGGACGCGCGGTGACGCCTTCGGTTTTTGACATGATGTCGATTCTGGGCCGCGATGAAACCATGGCCCGACTCAACGATGCCGTGGGTTAACCAGCTGTATGCTGTTGTAATCTACTCAAAATAACAAAGCCTGCGGTTCAATCGCGCAGGCCGTGCCTGCGTGCAGTGGCCCGATGCCACTTCATGCCAGTAACAGGAAGGGATATCCATGACCGACACCAAGAAGTCCGCCACGCTTAGCCTCAATGGCGAATCCTATGAGCTACCGATCTTTTCACCCACAGCCGGGCCAGATGTTATTGATATCCGGAAGCTATATGCCCAGGCGGGTGTGTTCACTTACGATCCGGGTTTCACCTCGACAGCCAGCTGCGACAGCACCATCACCTTTATCGATGGCGACAAGGGTGAACTGCTGCACCGCGGCTATCCCATCGACCAACTGGCCGGTAAGTCACATTACCTAGAGGTCTGCTACCTGCTGCTTTACGGTGAGCTGCCCACTGCCACCCAGCTGGAAGATTTCGAAGGCCGTGTGACTCGCCACACCATGGTGCATGAGCAGATGCACAACTTTTTCCGTGGCTTCCGTCGCGATGCTCATCCGATGGCGACGCTGGTTGGTGTTGTTGGGGCAATGTCGGCCTTCTATCACGATTCAACCGATATCGCCGATCCGTGGCAGCGTGAAGTGGCATCAATCCGGCTGATCGCCAAACTGCCGACCATCGCAGCGATGGCCTATAAATATTCAATCGGACAGCCTTTTGTCTATCCGCGCAACGATCTGGATTACGCTGCCAACTTCCTGCACATGTGTTTCTCGGTGCCGGCAGAAGACTACAATGTGAACCCGATCCTGGCCCGCGCCATGGACCGCATTTTCACCCTGCACGCCGACCACGAACAGAACGCATCCACATCAACCGTGCGTCTGGCCTCGTCCTCGGGCGCCAACCCGTTTGCCTGTGTTGCCGCAGGCATCGCCTGTCTGTGGGGTCCGGCCCACGGTGGCGCCAACCAGGCCTGCCTGGAAATGCTCAAGGAAATCGGCACCGTTGACCGCATTCCTGAATTCATCGCCCGCGCCAAAGACAAGAGCGATCCGTTCCGCCTGATGGGTTTTGGCCACCGGGTGTACAAGAACACCGATCCGCGCGCCACGGTGCTGAAACAGTCGGCTGACGAGGTTCTGGAACTGCTAGGCATCGAAGACAACCCGCTGCTGCAGGTTGCCAAAGAGCTGGAACAGACCGCGTTGCATGATCCCTATTTCATCGAAAAGAAATTGTTCCCCAACGTCGATTTCTATTCGGGCATCATTCTTGAGGCGATGGGATTCCCAACCTCGATGTTCACGCCGATCTTTACGGTTGCGCGCACCGTTGGTTGGGTGTCGCAGTGGAAGGAAATGATCGCCGATCCACAGAACAAAATCGGCCGCCCGCGTCAGCTTTATCTGGGCGAGACTGCACGCAACTATACCGACATCGAGAATCGGTAGTCTGGTCCTGCTAAACCGCAGGCAAAGCGTCGTTAACAAAAGCCCCAAACCTGATGGTTTGGGGCTCTTTTTTTGCGACAACACCCCTGATTTCCGGCCATTGTTCCCAGCATCGACATAATGATCGTTTCTTCTTGACGCCCCTTCAGCCTACGTCTTAATTTTCCATTAATTCTACATAATTTCACCACATTCTTTAGATCGGACACTTATAATGATTTGGATGACATTGATTGGTTTGGGACTGGTTGTCGGTTTTGTGGTGGCAGATGACGACGATGACACCTCCGAAAGTGACAGCGACCAGATACCTATCGAGCAGGAACCAACTGCAGCAACCGCGGGCAACGACCTATTGCTTGGAACCTCTGCCGCGGACAGCACGGTTGGTCTGGACGGCGACGACGAAATGACCGGCGGCAAAGGGGGCGATCGGCTGTTTGGCGACAACGGAAATGACACCATTACCGGCGGCTTTGACGACGACAGCCTGTTTGGCGGCAACGGCAACGACCAATTGGATGGTGGCGAAGATAACGACAAGGTTTATGGCGGTCGTGGCAATGATGTCGCCTCTGGTGGTGCCGGTGATGACAGCGTCTATGGCGGCGAGGGCAACGACACCGTTCTGGGCCAGGACGGCAATGACTTTCTGCGCGGCGGCGCTGGAGCAGACCGTGTTTTTGGTGACGTAGGTGATGACACCATCTATGGCGGCGGTGGTGATGACAGCGTCTCTGGCGGCAACGGTCATGATCTGGTTGACGGTGGTCTCGGTGATGACACTGTCGGCGGCAACCTTGGCGATGATCTGCTGACTGGCGGTGAGGGCAATGATGTGCTCAACGGCGGTGACGGCCTAGACCTGCTCTTTGGTCAGGACGGCGATGACACGCTGAACGGCGGTGCCAACAATGATATCCTGACGGACGGCGCTGGAACCGATGAATTAAATGGGGGCAGTGGCGATGACCTTATTTACGCCAGTGGCTTCATCGATGATCAGGTTCTTGTTGATCTATTCACCAATCCTCCTGCCGACCTGACGCCTGCCGAGTTGGAGGAACTTTTGAAACTGGACTTTTCGCAGGATACCGACAGTGACGGAGATATCGTTGATGGCGGCGATGGAAACGACACGATTTTTGCCGGCATCGGTGACACGTTGACCGGTGGCGAAGGCGAGGACGTCTTTTTGACTGGCGATTGGATCGAAGGCCATGAGGCCGCCGTGATTACCGATTTCACTGAGGGCGAAGACGTTCTGGGCTATATTTATGACGACAGCCAGCCAGAACCTAAGATGACCATGGTCGCCGAGGCCAACAGCAGCGGCGGCAGCGACGCGGTCATTATGGCTGACGGTGTCATAGTCATGCGGTTAGAGAACGCAGGCGATACCTTTGACATCAGCACCGATATCGCATTGTTGCCCGCCGCTTGACACCAGAGATGACAGGACATGAAATGGCCGCCGCTTGATCCCAAACGGCGGCCACAGGTTTAGCGGCCTTCGAATTTTGCTGGCCGTTTTTCCATAAAGGCGGTGACGCCCTCCAGGAAATCGCGGGATTTGCCACATTCGCCCTGCAGATTGGCCTCGACCGACAACTGTTCCGGCAGAGTATTGCCCGAGCTGGCCCGGATCGCCTGTTTGATGGCGCCAAAGGCCTTGGTTGGACCCTTGGCAAGATAGGTGGCACGCGCCCGCCACTGATCGCCAAACTCCGCGTCCGGCACCGCTTCCCAGATCATGCCCCAATCACTGGCCTGCCGGGCCGAGATCTTATCGGCAAACAGCGCAGCACCCATGGCTTTGGCCATACCCATCTGCCGCGGCAGGAACCAGGTGCCGCCGGCATCCGGCATCAGACCAATACGGGCAAAGGCCTGCATGAAATAGGCGCTCTCGGTGGCGATCACCACGTCTGTTGCCAGCGCCAGATTGGCCCCGGCGCCAGCCACCGGACCGTTCACCGCCGCAATGGTCGGCACCGGACAGTCATACACCGCCTCAAGCATCGGAGTGTATTCATCCCGCAGGGTGCGTTCCAGATCCAGGTCTTTACCATTGCTGGCATCGCTCAGGTCCTGCCCTGAGCAAAAGGCCGCCCCTGCCCCGGTCAACACAACGGCCCGCGCTTCGCCACCAGCACGGCGCATGGCGTGGGTTATCTCGGCCCGCATCTGGCTGGTCAGCGCGTTCATTTTTTCAGGGCGGTTCAACGTCACAATCGCCAGCCCATCCGCCAGCAAATAGGTAATTTCCTTGTAGTCCATCACTCGGCCTCACATCATTTTACGTTGTTTACATGCTGACTTAGGTAGCCGGTCGGTGAAAGGCAAACGCAACGTCAGGCAAAGCTGGTCTTTGCACCTCGCGCAGTTCGGCAATCAGCGCCCGGGGATCGGCAGGCACCGGTTGCTCGACCCGGCAATACTGCGAGCCGTCCCTGGTGCGGGTCAGCAGTTTCATTTCCACCAGCGAGCGACGGATTTGCGCGGCATCACTGGTTACTGTTTGCTGATCGATAAAGGCGCTGATCTGGCGCTCATTCATAATGGTTCGCGGCGGGATCAAGGCCCAGACCGCCCAAAGGCAAAGATTTTGCATGCTGGTTTTACCCGGCCAATTGGCAAACCGTCCCTCAGCGTCGAAATTGCGCAGGGCACGGTCAACCCGACGTCGGTCCACTTGCGGGGTCGGCGTATTTGTCGCCCGCAGGTGTTGAAAATTCTTGTAGCCCGCCGCCTGTGCCACCACGTTCAACATTTCAACGTGGCTGGGGGGATCGGGCAATATGCTGCGCAGTGATTTGGTGAATTGTGACAGGTCGGCAATGGTCAGCCGAATAACATCCCGGGTCATATGTCTCTCCCATGGATACCGCAGCCCGTTCAGGGATGTGGATGCCCGCCCTTATCCTAATGGTATCCTGAGCAAAGGATCCGGATATACAAAAAGCAGGTTTAGCGCATGGCGGAGCCTGGGTGAACTGCTGACCAAGTTCACCCTAGCAACCGCAGGCGAGCGATGCAATCACTCGTCCATCAGTTCCTTAAGCCGGGCCTGCTCGGCCCCGGTCAACCCCGCATCGGAGGATTTTGATGGGGCCGCGCGCCCGCGCACATAGAGCCCGGCCATAATCATCGCCATAATCAGCATCCCTGGACCCGCCGCCCACAGCAGCCAATTGGCGCCACTTGTTGTCGGCCGCAGCAGCACATATTCACCGAACCGGTCGACGATAAACTCCATAGCCTCTGTGTCGCTGTCGCCAGCCACCAGACGTTCTCGCAGCAGGACACGCAAATCGCGGGCCAGGTCGGCGTTGCTTTCATCAATGCTTTCATTGCGGCACACCAGACAGCGCAGATCTTTGGACAGCTCCCGTGCCCGCGCTTCAAGCGCCGGATCGTCCAGCACCTCGTCCGGTTGCACCGCCCAGGCCGAGCCAATCAGGCTCAGCATCACAGCCAAGGCAGCGACCCAGATTTTCCAGCTATTGATCATTCCGCAGCCACCCCCGTCATCCGTGACTTACGGGCGCCAACAGCAACCCGGTACCGGCGATCACTGAGCGACAGCAAACCACCCAGTGCCATCAGCAAACAGCCGCCCCAGATCCAGTTGGCCAGCGGTTTGATATAGGTCCGGATGACCCAGCCACCGTCAGCTTGCTGATCACCAACCACCACATAGAGATCCCGCAGGAAACGGAAATCAATAGCCGCTTCGGTGGTTGGCATCCGCGTCACCGGGTAATTGCGTTTCTCGGGTTTCATCATGGCCACCAGCTGCCCGGCTTTGGTCACCCGCACAGTGCCAGTTGTTGCGTAGTAGTTCGGCCCACGACTGCGGGCGACACCTTCCAGCGTCAAACTATAGGCACCAACCTCAAACGGCTGGTCGATATAGGCCACCCGGATATCCTCTTCCTCCCAGGCGGTCAGCCCGGCAATGGCAAACATGGTGATGCCAAGACCACCGTGTGCCAGCGTCTTGCCCCAATCGGCCCGCGGCAAGCGCACAAGCCGCGCCAGCCGCCCGGCCACACCGGATCGTCCGGTGCGCGACCACAGATCAACAGCGGCGCCAAACACCATCCAAGACCCCAGGAACAACCCCACCGGCCCCAGCACCGAGCGCCCCGACTGCATCGCCCAGGCGGTGACACCCAGGGCAACCGCCAGCACAAACACATAACGCAGGGTCCAGGCCGCACGGCCCAGCCTGCCCCGCTTCCACGGCAACATGGCTCCCACCGGCATCACCAGCCCCAGCACCACCATAAAGGGCGTAAAGGCGGCGTTGAAGAAAGGCGGCCCGACGCTGAGCTTCCGATCAAAGGCCAGTTCGGCCACAATCGGCCACAGAGTGCCAAAGAACACCACAAAACAGCTGACGGCCAGCAGCACGTTATTGACCACCAGCATGCTCTCGCGGCTAACCACGCCAAACACCCCCTTGGCCTCCATCGCCTGCGCACGGGTGGCAAACAGCGTCAGCGCACCACCGGTAAAGATCGCCAGGATATACAGGATAAACACCCCGCGCACCGGGTCCGTGGCAAAGGCATGCACCGAGGTCAGCAATCCGGATCGTACGATAAACGTACCCACCAGAGAGAAGCTGAAGGCCAGGATCGCCAGCAGAATTGTCCAACTTTTCAGCGACTCGCGCTTTTCGACCACAATCGCACTGTGCAGCAGCGCAGTGGCCAGAATCCACGGCATGAAGGATGCATTCTCAACCGGATCCCAGAACCAGAAGCCGCCCCAGCCCAGCTCGTAATAAGCCCACCAGCTGCCCAGAGCGATGCCGATGGTCAAGAAGACCCAGGCCGCCAGGGTCCAGGGCCGCACCCAGCGCCCCCAGGCCGCATCAACGCGGCCTTCAATCAGGGCGGCAATGGCAAAGGAAAACGCCATGCTCAGCCCCACATAGCCGAGGTACAAAAACGGCGGGTGAAAGGCCAGGCCCGGATCCTGCAGCAGCGGGTTCAGATCCTGGCCATCAAACGGTGGCACCACCATGCGCAAAAACGGGTTCGAGGTGAACAGAAGAAAGGCAAAAAACGCCACCCCGATCGAGGCCTGCACCGCCAGCACGCGCGCCTTCAGGGTTGGCGGCAAACCGTCGCCAAACACCGAGGCAACCGCGCCAAACAGCGAAACGATCAGCACCCACAGCAACATCGAGCCCTCATGGTTGCCCCATGTACCGCTGATTTTATACAGCATGGGCTTGGCCGAATGGCTGTTTTCCACCACCAGCTTCAGCGAGAAATCAGAGGTCACAAAGGCCCAGGTCAGGGCGCCAAAGGAAAAGGCGGTAAACAGGAACTGCGCCTGTGCGGCCGGCTCGGCAACCGCCATCCATCCCGGCCATCGCATATGGGCACCAATCAGCGGCACCACCATCTGCACGATAGCAATCAAAAAGGCGAGGATGAGGGCGAAGTGTCCGAGTTCTGTAATCATGGCGACTGTATAGGCTGAACAGGGCGGCGGGCCAATGGCAATTACCGCGCCATCCCGTCACAGGTTTGTGCTTTATTCCGTCCCTCCCCGGTGGGTGTTGGTCCAGTGATCAAGCGCCGGGTTTTCCCCCGGCGTGACCACTGCAATTTCATCCGTAGCAACGCCCTGCGTTGCCGCATTGTCCATAGGTCCCTCAGCCAGCCCGCGCAGCGCCGAGATGTTTCTGACCACCTGCGGGGCTCGCGCCAGAATTTGCGCCATATCGCTTTGCAATTGCTGACTTTTCACCTGTTGTCGCGCCCCAAAGTAGAACGACACCACAACCCCCAACAACCACCACAATGGCTCTGGCACCAGCGCAATTCCCTGCATTCGCTGCGCAAACCACACCGGATCCGCCATCGCCGACACCATCAACCCCAGGGTCCCCAGCGCCAGAGCCGGTCGCGGCATTCGGTTCACCGCATCCATCAGCCGATCAAATCGGCCCCTTTGCGCCACCGAAAATTCAGCCTGCATCTGTGCCAGAGCAGCCATCTCTCGGTCATGGCCGCGACCTGCACCCGCTTCTGAATTCTCCCGAAGCACTTCAACAGTTTCACGCAACACATTGCGGTTGCTCCCAAAAATTACACTCAAGACTTCAGATATCAGCCCCATGCTGCCACCCGCGCCCGAAAACCCAGATCGCTCAGATGATAACAGGGCGACAGAAACGCTTCGGCGCGGCGAATCCAGCCGCCTTTGCCCCCCGCCTTTGAGCGGGCATATTTCCGGCTGGCGACCCGACGATCCGCCAGCCGGAAATAGTAGTTGCGCCGCGCCACCCCATAGGCGTCCCGCAACGCCATCGTATCCACCGCGCCAGCCGCCCGGGCCGCCGCCTCTGTCTGCGGTCCGATCACGCCGTCCACGGCAACATCATAGCCCATGTCACGCAACAGCCGCTGCAGGATCTTCACCGCATTGGCGCCGGCATTTACATACATGTCGAACACCGAAGGTTGCAGCTCAGCCGGAAGATCACAGATCTGTGGCGCGGCAAAATAATGCTTCACAAATATATCCACCGCCTGGGCCCGGCTCAGAGCCTGCACATCCGCCACCCCAATGCGGCCATCTCGTGTCAGATCCAGCCCCAATCGCTGCATCGTCGCCAGCGTCACCCCATGATTGGTGGCACCGCCCGGATCATCAGGGTCGTTCACAAAGCCGCCTTCACGGGCGACAATATCCTCAGCAATCTGCTGCACAGTTGGCATTACGCTCTCCTATAGGATGTGCGCAACACTCTGCCGCCAAAACCTTACCCCCCAGACAGCAGAGCGCGCGCCCTGTTATCCAGACCGCGCGCTTCTTCTTGTCCTAAATACCTCCGCCGGAGGCCGCAGCCGTCAGGTTGCTTCAACTGTCGGGATCGACGTAAACACCCTGCTCTTTCAGCGCATCGACAACCTCTCTCGGCATATAGCTCTCGTCATGTTTGGCAAGAATTTCAGTGGCCACAAACACACCATCGATGTAGTTTCCAGTGCCGATCATCCCCTGGTTCTCTTCAAACAGGTCCGGCAAAACACCGGTATATGACACCGGAACCGAGGCCCCACCATCGGTGACCGAAAATGTCACCACCTTGCCTTGTCCCTTGACCAGCGTTCCCTCTTCGACCAGACCGCCAATTCGAAAGACTTCACTGGCCAGCGGCGGCTGGGCAATCACTTCGCTGGGTGCGCGAAAAAAGTTGATACCATCCTGCAGGGCCCAGCCGATCAGCCCGGTGGCCAGCGCCAGAGTCACCACCGACACCACAATAATCTGCACCCGCCGCCGCTTTTTCAGTGTTTTCATGTCGTCCTCACGGGAAAAGCGGAGCCATCATCAGCCCCGTTGTTTCATCTTCACCTAACATCAGGTTGGCATTCTGCAAGGCCTGACCGCTGCTACCTTTTGTCAGGTTATCCAATGCTGCGATGATGATGGTCCGGCCCTCGATCCGGTCCGCCGAGACACCGATATGGCAAAAGTTTGAGCCGCGTACGTGATGGGTACTGGGCACTTCGCCAAACGGCAGCAGGTCAAGAAAGGGCTCATCCGCATAGGCTGCCGCAAAGGTGGAGTAAATTTCCTGCGCATCGCCTTTGACATAGGCCGTCGCCAGAATGCCCCGGTTGGCGGGCATCAGATGTGGCGTGAATTGAATCTGAACCGGACGCCCGGCGATGGTGGAAAACTCCTGATCAAACTCACCCAGATGCCGGTGACTGCCGCCCACGGCATAGGCATTATAGCCTTCGCTCAGCTCAGCATGCAGCAGGCCCTCTTTTAGCGAGCGGCCAGCCCCGGACACCGCGCATTTCAGATCCAGAATGATATCATCCAGATCAATCACTCCGGCGGCGATCAAGGGCCGCAGGGCAAACTGCCCAGCTGCCGCATTGCAGCCAGTGCCTGCAACCAGACGCGCCGCGGCAATCTCCGCGCGATAAAACTCGGTCAGCCCGTAAACCGCCTCTTTCTGCAGCTCTGGCGCCGCGTGCGGGTTGCCGTACCATGCCTCGTAGTCGGCTGGATCCCGCAGACGGAAATCTGCTGACAGATCGACGATTTTCAGGGTGTCCGGCAGTGCCGAGATCACCTGCTGACTGGTTTTATGCGGCAGGGCACAAAAACACAGATCGACTTGAGAGAAGTCAATTTCATTGATTTTACAAAGAGTTGGCAGCGCAAGGTGCCGCAGATGAGGAAAGACTTGCGCCATTTCCATACCCGCCTTTCGGTCGGCTGACAGGGCAACGATCTCCAGACCCGGATGCTGCGAAATCAACCGCACCAGTTCGGCACCAGTATAACCACTGGCGCCCAGAATAGCTATTTTATGGGCCATATCAGACCTCTTTCTTGAATGTCATATGTCATCGCCAGGACTGGTGATGAAGATAGGGTTGGAAGGGACAAGCGCCTTGACCTGGATCAGGCAATTTGATCATGCGGCTTGATCATGCGGCGGCAAAAGTGATTTCTCGTCGCAGAAACTGGGTCGCGCGATCACTCACCCGGGCGGCGTCACCACTGGTCAGAAACCCAGCCGGCCCGCTGCCCATCATGTCGGGGTGACGATCCAGATAATGGGCCAGGCTTTCAGCCACCAGATCACCCTGACTGAATACCTTCACATCCGGCCCGAGCGCCTTTTGAAAACAGGCTTCCATCAGCGGATAATGGGTGCAGCCCAGGATGGCGGCCTGCGGCTCGGGCATCTTGCGCTTCAGCGCCTCCACATGGCTGCGCACCAAGGCCTCTGCCAGGATCTCATCGCCGTCCTCAATGGCATCCACCACCCCGCCACAGCTCTGCGCCTCGACGTCCACACCAATGGCCCGAAACGCCAGTTCGCGCTGAAAAGCCCGGCTGGCGACGGTTGCCGGCGTGGCAAACAGCGCAACATGTTTGACTTCAACTTCGCGCGGTGGCGAATTGTCGCCCCATTGGCGCTCGGTCAGCGCCTCGATCAGCGGCACAAAGACCCCCAGCACCCGTTTGCCCGGCGGCAAGCCGCCCTCTTGCAAGCGCCGCAGCGCCGCGGCACTGGCGGTATTGCAGGCCAGAATCACCAAATCACAGCCATGCGACCACATGGTTTCAACCGCGCCTCTGGTCAGCTGAAAGACATCCTCGGCGTCCCGCACCCCGTAAGGCGCACGGGCATTATCGCCATAATAGAGAAAGTCAACATCGGGCAGCCGCTGCTGCGCGGCGTTCAGGACGGTCAGGCCGCCCAATCCGGAATCAAAGATACCAACTGCCATAGTCCCTGTCAGGCGCGACGCCTGTCCTCGAAGTCAGAGCCGTAATCATAAGTTTTTAGCGGCGTTGGGGAAAGCTCATACGGGGCTTTGCGCAGGAAATCCATCATTGCTTTGGCGCCTGAGTGCCGCGGCTGAAGTCTGTCGCAGTAAATCGGATCGCCAATCTGCCGCGCAGCGGCACTATCCGGCGGCCAGCCACAGGCCGACCACCGGCCGACCACCGGCAAAACCGGCGTTTGTGCACGCAACAGCTGTTGCACCGGGGCCAGCCCCGGACCCCGGGATATTTATCGCCAGATGAAGAACCGGCCCCCGGTTTAGAGCGCGGCGCTGCCGCGCAGCGCTTGCGGTTATTCTGCCGCCTTGCCGATCTGAGCGCCGCCCTGTGCCAGCACAGCCAGCAGCTCCTCACGTCGTTTGGCGGCTTTTTGTACGGCTGCATGTTTGACCGGCCCAAATCCGGTGATCTGCAATGGCAGCTCTGACAAGGCGATGAGCGGCTCCAGCAGTTCGGGACTGGCTTTGGGCAACCAGGTCTTCATATCCGCCTCATATTGCTTGATCAGGGCGCGTTCCATTTTGCGATCAGCGGTATAGCCAAACACGTCCAGTGGCGTGCCTCGCAGCGGTTTCAACCGCGCCAACAGGCGCAGCAGCGGCAGCATGCGGGGGCCGAATTTGCGTTTTCTGGGGCGGCCATTGGCATCTTTTCCACCCAAAACCGGCGGCGCAAGATTGTAGGACAGTTTGAAATCCCCCTCAAACTCCACCTCGGCCTTGGCGCGGCTGTCCAGCAGCAGCCGGGCGACCTCATACTCATCCTTATAGGCCAGCACTTTGTGATAACCCTTGGCGACCGCCTCTTTCAGGGCTGGGTCGCTGATCCCGTCCAGCAGCTTGCCATAACGCTTGGCCAGTCTGGGCCCCTGATAAGCCACCAATTGGGTGCTGCGATAGGCTATTTTGTCGTCCAAACTCACCGGCAATTGCGCCAATTTCGACTGGCTCAGCTGTGCGGCCTCAACCGGGAACAGCACCGCCCAGCGGCCAATGTCAAAGGCCCGCAGGTTGCGCGCGACCGCAGTGCCATTCAAGGTGATCGCCTGGGTCAGCGCATCGAGGCTCAACGGGATCAAGCCGCGCTGCCAGGCGGCGCCAAACACCATCATGTTGGAGAAAATCGAATCGCCCAGTGTTGCCTTGGCCAAATCAGTGGCGTCGAACAGATCAAGGCGATCCCGCAGCCGCGCTTTGAGCGCCAGTTGCAGCCGGTCCGAGGGGATTTTGAAATTGGTGTCGCGGGTGAAATCACCGGTGATGATCTCGTGGCTGTTGACCACCGCACCGGTGCGCCCGGTGGTGGCCAGACCAAGCGTCTTGGCGCCGGCACTGACCACCAGATCGCCGCCGATCAGCGCGTGGGCCTCGCCTGTGGCCACTCGAATGGCGCTGATATCTTCGGGGTGGTTGGCCAGACGGCAATGGATGTGAACGGCGCCGCCCTTTTGCGCCAGACCGGCCATTTCCATCATGCCGGCACCTTTGCCGTCAATCTGCGCCGCCTGGGCCAGCACCGCTCCAAGGGTGACGACACCGGTGCCGCCAACGCCGGTAATGACCACGTTGAAGGTGCCGTCAATTGTCGGCAGCACAGGCTGTGGCAGCTCTGGCAGCTCCAGTTCAGCAGTAGCATTTTTGCGTGGGGTGCCGCCCTCGATTGTCAGGAAAGAGGGGCAGAAGCCGCTCAGACATGAGAAATCTTTGTTGCAGGAGGACTGATCAATCGCCCGCTTGCGGCCCAGTTCGGTTTCGGCCGGCACAATTGACACGCAGTTTGACTGGATACCGCAATCGCCGCAGCCTTCGCAGACATCGGTGTTGATGAACACCCGCTGATCCGGGTCCGGGAACAATCCGCGCTTGCGGCGACGGCGCTTTTCGGCGGCACAGGTCTGAATATACAGGATCGCCGAGACGCCTTCGACCTGTTCGAACTCGCGCTGAATGCTCATCAGCTCGCTGCGTTCATGCATCCGCATACCTGCGGGGAACTGGCTGGCACTCACATCTTCTTTTTCATCATAGACCACCGCCATGGTTTTGACCCCCATGGCCAGCAGTTCGCGAGCGATGCGGGGGGCATCCAGACCGCCCTCGTTGCCTTGGCCGCCGGTCATCGCAACCGCGTCGTTATACAGGATCTTGTAGGTCATGGTGGTGCCCTCAGCCAATGCAGCACGGATTGCCTGCACGCCTGAGTGGTTGTAGGTGCCATCGCCGAGGTTCTGGAACACATGCGGCCGCTTGGAAAATGGTGCCTCACCGATCCAGTTGACACCCTCGCCGCCCATATGGGTGAACCCGGTGGTTTCGCGGTCCATCCACTGCACCATGAAATGGCAGCCGATGCCGGCATAGGCACGCGAGCCTTCGGGCAGTTTGGTGGAGGAGTTATGCGGGCAGCCGGAACAGAAATACGGCAGCCGCGAGGTGATTTCTTCGGCGTTGTCAGCCTGGCGGGCCTGGTCCAGCGCCGCCAGACCGGCGTGAATCGCATCGGTTTCGCGGCCCTCTTCGATCAGGATCTGGCCCAGCTTCTCGGCGATCATGATCGGGTCCAGCGCGTAGCGGGTTGGGAACAGCTCTTCGCCGTGCATTGAGCCCGCACCGCCGCCCTTGTGCCAGCCATAGACCCGTCGGCCACGACGGTCGTCAAAGATGGCTTCTTTGATCTGCACCTCGATCAGCTTGCGTTTTTCTTCGACCACAACGATCAGGTCCAGCCCTTCGGCCCAATCGTGAAAACCCTTCATATCCAGCGGGAAGGTCTGGCCGATTTTATAGGTGGTGATCCCCAGCCGTTCGGCGGTGTTCTCGTCGATATTGAGCAGCGATAGTGCGTGGGTCAGGTCCAGCCAGTTCTTGCCGGCTGCGACAAAGCCGATTTTGGCACCGCGCTGGCCCCAGATCCGCTTGTCCATCTTATTGGCATGGGAGAACGCCTCGGCGGCAAAGCGTTTGTGGTCAATCAGGCGGTCTTCCTGCTGGAAGCGGTCATCGGCAAGCCGGATATTGAGCCCGTCGGTTGGCATTTCAAACTCGGGCGTCACCAGCTGCACCCGGGTAGGGTCGCCATCCACAACCGAGGTGACCTCGATGGTGTCTTTCATTGTCTTCAGGCCAACCCAGAGACCCGAAAACCGGCTGAGCGCGATGCCATAAATACCATAGTCGAGGATCTCCTGCACGCCCGCCGGGCTGACAATCGGCAGATAGGAATCCATCAGAGACCATTCCGACTGGTGCAAAACGGTCGAGGACTCACCGGTGTGATCATCGCCCATGGCCATCAGCACGCCGCCATGTTTGGAGCTGCCCGCCATATTGGCGTGACGAATGACATCGCCCGAACGGTCAACCCCCGGACCCTTGCCGTACCACAGGCCAAACACACCGTCGTATTTGCCTTCGCCGCGCACCTCAGCCTGCTGACTGCCCCAGAGAGCGGTCGCCGCGAGGTCTTCGTTCAGACCGTACTGGAAGGTCACATCCGCAGCCTTCAGCTGCTTTTCGGCACGGACCATCATGGTGTCGACGGACCCCAGCGGCGAGCCCCGGTAGCCGGTGACCAGACCCGCAGTGTTTAGCCCGGCGGCGGTGTCGCGCAATTTTTGCGTCAGCATCAACCGCACCAGGGCCTGGGTGCCGTTCAACATGACCGAGGATTTCTCTAGGTCATATTTATCATTAAGCGAAATATCCTGCTTGCTCATCGGGGCCTCCCAACCTTGACTGGCGTGCTGTGTTCAATCCATTATTAGGTCACAAATACTGACCTGTATAGCCGCATTTCCAAAAATTTGCGGTTTGGGCACGGTTAAAATTGAAACAAGCGATACAATTCATATAGGTTAGCCCCAACGGATCAAAAGAGATGGCTATGGATTGGGACAAGCTTAGAATATTTCACGCGGTGGCTGATGCCGGCAGTCTTACCCATGCCGGTGACAAGTTGAACCTGTCACAATCGGCCGTCAGTCGGCAGATTCGCGCTTTGGAGGAAAGCCTGAGTGCAACGCTGTTTCACCGCCATGCGCGTGGGCTGATACTCACCGAACAGGGCGAGTTGCTGTTCGATGCGACCGCGGCGATGTCGAAACGGCTGGAAACCGCCTCGGCGCGGATTCGCGATAGCGATGAAGAGGTGTTTGGCGAGTTGCGGGTCACCACCACATTTGGCTTTGGCACCCTATGGCTGGCGCCGCGTCTGACCAAGCTCTACGAGCAATACCCAAACCTGAAAATCGACCTCATGCTGGAAGAGCGTGTGCTGGATCTGCCGATGCGCGAAGCCGATGTAGCGATTCGCATGAAAGAGCCCAGCCAGGCTGATTTGATTCGAAAACGCCTGATGACCGTCAAAATGCAGCTCTATGCTTCGCGCGCCTATCTTGAACGCAACGGCACCCCCGAAGAACTCAGCGACATGTCGAAGCACCGGTTGATCTGTCAGAACCCACGGTCACCGCAAGTTGGGACGGCCGCCAGTCTGGTGCAGAATTTGATGACACATAACCCTGCATCCCTGCTGACTGTGAACAATTATTTCGGTGTGCTGCAAGGGGTTTTACACGACCTCGGTATCGGCGTATTGCCGGATTATGTCACCGAGGATTTCCCCGATCTGGTGCAGATATTCCAACACAAATATTCCACTGACGTCCCTGTATACTTAGCTTATCCAGAGGAATTGCGTCATTCTCGACGGATTTCAGCCTTCCGTGATTTTGTGCAGAATGAGATCATTGCCCACCGCAAACATCTAAAAGAGCTGGGCAAAATATGAGCCATGCAAAAAACGCATAACGGCTTTGATCCAATCCAAGCAATTATTGCCTTGAAGGGCTAACTCAGCGCGCCTAGATCAGCTTTCGAAGGTGATGGCGATTGCTTCACCTTCATACCTCCCTGTTGGACTTCGGCCGAGCCTTGTGCTCGGCCTTTTTTTTTGCTTTTCCTATCTGGAAAATTCCAGCAAACTACGCGAAACAGTCACATTATATTAACCAAGGGCACTGCCAGTGTTCTGCCGCTTTTTCGAATTTGCACCTGACGACCAATTTCCGAGAGGATAATATGAATACTCTTTTGCAGCGTTGTGCTTCCATTTTGCTTGTCGTTCTGATGACCATTGCGACGGCCGTGCCTCTTTCCGCCCAATCGCCGATGTTGCCTACAACTGCGAATACCGGCGCTGATTCTGCGGAGTCTGTGGCACTCCCAGATCCTTTGACCCCAGAGGCGATCCACGAAATGGTCGCCCGAATGTCGGATGATCAGGTTCGGGGATTATTGCTGGACCGGCTGGACGCCGTTGCCGCAGCTCAGGCCGCCCCAACGGCAAGCAAGGGAATGATCACAGTTCTGGAAGAAAACTGGAGCGCGTTTTATTCGCCCGGTCTGGGCGCCATTGAAAAGCTGCCGGTGTTGTTCAGTAAGCAGGGCGAGGCCCTCTCTAACTTCAGAAGCTCATTTGGCGATAAGGGTTTGCTGAAGTTATTTGCCTTCATGGCGATTGCCATTGGCGCCGGCCTCGCTGCCGAGTGGATCGTCAAGCAAATCTCGAAACGCTGGCAAGGGGCTGAAACCGCAGCTGAAGACGCCACGTTGTGGAGCGCGCTTGCCTTTTTGGCGCGCCGTTTTGGCCGCGACATCCTTGGTTTGGTTGCATTCTATTTTGCGCTTAGACTGGTGGGCCTCGCCCTCCTCAGCCCAGCCCAGCTGTCCTTTGCTGGCCCGTTTGTCACCTACTTGATCTGGTTCCCACGTCTGGGCGCCGCGATCTCGCGCTTTGTACTGGCACCAAATCGGTCTGACCTGCGACTGGTCAACATCGACGACCGCTGGGCCAGCTATCTGCACCGGAACCTGATTGGCCTGGTGCTTCTGGCTGGGTTTACCCTGTTCATCATTGGCTTTGATATCGCCAACGGCATTGCCATCCGTGAAACCCGGATTGCCTTTTGGCTCAACACCGCCGTGCACATCTACGTGGCATGGATATTCTGGACCGCCCGCGAAGGCCTGACCCAGATGATGCTGGGCACCGATTCGGATCGCAGCCGGTTTGATGTCTGGGTGGCCTCTGCTTATCCCTATTTTGCCATTTCAGTTGCCGCCATCACATGGACCGTTGTCCAGCTGCTGTCTGGCCATGGCTATTTCAAGTTGCTGCTGACAACCCCGCATTACACCACCATGTTCTGGCTACTGCTGGCACCGGCCATCGACACTGCCATCAGGGGTTTGGTGCGCCATCTGCTGCCTCCCATGATCGGCAAAGGCGCCGTCGCCGAGGCCGCCTATAAGGCCACCAAACGCAGCTACATCAAAATCGGTCGCGTTATTGCCGGCCTTTTTGTGGTGCTCAGGGTCGCCGAAGCCTGGAACCTGGATCTGCGCAATCTGGCTGCGGCCGGTGTTGGGGAACGGTTTGCCGCCAATTCGGTTGAGTTCATCATGACCGTTGCCACCGGTTATGTGATCTATGAACTGGTCTCGCTTTACGTCAACCGCAAGCTGGCCAAGGAACAAACAGCCAGCGGCGCGGTCGAAGGCGATCTGGGCGGCGGCGAAGGCGGCGGCGCAGGCGGGTCTCGTCTGACCACAGTCCTGCCGCTGGCGCTGATCAGCGCCCAATCTGCGATCGTGGTGATCTTTGGACTGCTGGCCGTTGGCAGCCTTGGCATCGACATCACGCCGCTGCTGGCGGGCGCCGGGATCCTTGGCCTTGCGATAGGCTTTGGCGCGCAGAAACTGGTCACCGATGTGGTGTCCGGCGTGTTTTTCCTGGTCGACGACGCCTTTCGCGTTGGCGAATATGTCGAGGTTGGCGGCACCATGGGCACCGTTGAGAAGATCTCTATTCGGTCGATGCAGCTGCGTCACCACCGTGGCTTGGTGCATACCATTCCCTACGGCGAGATCCCCAAGCTGACCAACTTCAGCCGCGACTGGGTGATCATGAAGCTGATGTTCACGGTGCCGTTTGATACCGACCCCAACAAGGTCAAAAAGATCTTCAAGAGGATCGGTGCCGAAATGATTTCAGACCCTCTGTACAAGGATGATTTCCTGGAGCCGTTCAAAAGCCAGGGGGTGTTTCAGTTTGATGATGTTGGCATCGTCATGCGGGGTAAGTTCATGGCCAAGCCCGGCACTCAATTCACCATTCGCAAGGAGATCTACAACCGGGTTCGCAAAGAATTCGAGGCCAACGGCATTGAATTCGCCCGCCGCGAGGTCCGCGTTGCCCTGCCTGGGCTGGAGAACAGTGAAACCCTGAACCAAGCGGATAAAACCGCAATTGCAGCTGCGGCAGGAGCAGCCGTTCAGCAGCAGGTCGAAGCCAAGCAGGCCGAGGCTGCAAAAAAGAGCAAGTGAACTGTACAAAAATGACTGATCAAATTTCCCGGCCATTCCTGTCAGACGCGTTCGGATACAAGCGTCTGACACTTTCACAAAGCTGCCTGTCGCGGGCGGTTGCCTTGGTGCTTTTGTGTTGCACGGCGCCGCAGGCGGTGCAGGCTGTTGGCCCCGACGACGTTCACCGACAGATGGATCACGTTCAAACCGCCGGGGCAGAGTCCAACTTCGGATTTAGCAACGGGTCAGTGATTGTGG
Source organism: Parasedimentitalea psychrophila (assembly GCF_030285785.1). NCBI lineage: Bacteria > Pseudomonadati > Pseudomonadota > Alphaproteobacteria > Rhodobacterales > Paracoccaceae > Parasedimentitalea > Parasedimentitalea psychrophila. Next base: position 4,350,179 of record NZ_CP127247.1, read on the forward strand.
CGCCGGTTCCGTTTTCCAATCCAACAATCGGGTCCGGGCTGGCCCTTGGTGCCGGCTATCTGTTCAAAACCGATCCCGGCTCCAATACCTCGGTGATCGGACTGGGGGCCATGCGGTCAGACAATGGCAGCCAGGCCGTTGGCCTGATGACCAATCTGGCCTTTAATAACAACCGCTGGCTGGTGAGCATTTTCGCAGGCAAGGCTGATGTCCGATATGATCTGTACACGCCGCTTGGCCCGTTTCCAGTGCATCAGGATGGTGATCTAGCACGTTTTAATCTGGCCTATGGTGTCACCGAGGAACTCTCGTTCGGCGGTGTCATGCGATACCTGAACACCTCCATTTCTGGCGACAGACCCGGCCTTCCGTCGCTGCCCCCCAGCTATGAGCCTGATCTAAACCTGGAAATCATCACCGCCGGCTTCAGCGCCGACTGGGATCGCCGTGATAACAGTGATTACCCAACAGATGGCTCCCGCCTGACAGCCGAGGCCACCCGCAGCTTTTTAATTGATAGTGTCAGAGCCAGCTATGATAAGGCCGATGTCACCTATGATGCCTACCACCCTCTGGGGGCGGACAAGAGCTTGGCTTTTCGCGGGGTGCTCTGCGCGGCAACGGATGAAACTCCGTTTTTTGACCAATGCTCGATCGGTGCCACCGATAATATGCGCGGGTTCAACTCCACCCAGTTTCTCGATCTGCGCTCCACATCTCTGCAGGCAGAATACCGGCATAGATTTGGGCCGCGATGGGGTGCTGTTGTGTTTGGCGGCATTGGCTGGACCGGCGCAGACCTCAGCTCGCTTGGCGACAACGGCAGCCACAGCGCCGTCGGGCTGGGCGCCAGGTATCGTGTCTCCAAGAAGTTCCCGGTCGATTTTTCGGTTGACCTCAGCCATAGTAATCTGGGCGATGATCAGATCTATATCTATGTTGGGCAGCGGTTCTGACAGCCGAGCCCCTCTGCGGCGCCCATTTACGCGGCCCATTGCAATGTCACCGCCGCCCTCCAAACCCTCCCGCGTCTGCGCCGAGCATTGGCGAGGCCAATACACGTTGCCGACTTGGGCGTGGCGCCGCGCAAAGCGCGGCGCCACGCCCAACGGGAGCGGGTATCTCTGATACCCAGCGACGGGCGGGAGCTGCGATCTGTCAGCGCTTTTCGCGCCTGCGCGAACAGGAAACACCGACGGCTGAAACCCAAATGACCGCTTTTCCCTTCCCCCTGAGGCCAGCTTGTCCTAAAAGGCGCCCACATCCAGCCATCCGGGGACAAATGATCAATGCAGGAACCAGCCATCACATCCGAACTGATTGAGAGCCACGGACTAAGCCCGGACGAATACGAGCGCATCCTGGAAATCATCGGACGCGATCCGACCTACACCGAGTTGGGCATCTTCTCGGCGATGTGGAACGAGCATTGTTCCTACAAATCCTCCAAAAAATGGCTGCGCACGCTGCCAACCACAGGTCCACAAGTCATCTGCGGCCCCGGCGAGAATGCAGGCATCGTCGATATCGGCGATGGCCAATGTGTGGTTTTCAAGATGGAAAGCCACAACCACCCCAGCTATATCGAGCCCTATCAAGGCGCCGCGACCGGCGTTGGCGGCATTCTGCGCGACGTATTCACCATGGGTGCGCGCCCCATCGCCTCGATGAACTCGCTGTCCTTTGGCGAACCTGCCCACCACAAGACCACCCAGCTGGTCAATGGCGTGGTGGCGGGCGTTGGCGGTTATGGCAATTGCTTTGGTGTGCCCTGCGTCGGCGGCGAAGTCCGCTTCCACCCCGCCTATAACGGCAACTGCCTGGTCAACGCCTTTGCCGCCGGGCTGGCAGACAGCGACAAGATTTTCTATTCAGCCGCCTCTGGCATCGGTATGCCAGTTGTCTACCTTGGCGCCAAAACAGGCCGCGACGGCGTTGGTGGTGCCACCATGGCCTCGGCTGAATTTGATGACAGCATCGAAGACAAGCGCCCCACCGTTCAGGTTGGCGACCCCTTCACCGAGAAACGCCTGATGGAAGCCACGCTTGAGCTGATGGCCACTGGGGCGGTGATCTCGATCCAGGACATGGGCGCTGCGGGTCTGACCTGCTCGGCTGTGGAAATGGGCGACAAGGGCAAGCTGGGCGTCAAGCTGAACCTGGAGGACGTGCCCCAGCGCGAAGAGAACATGACAGCCTATGAGATGATGCTGTCGGAATCTCAGGAACGCATGCTGATGGTGCTCAACCCCGAGCTGGAGGCCGAAGCCCGGGCGGTGTTTGTGAAATGGGATCTGGATTTTGCCATCGTTGGCGAAACCATATCCGAAGACCGCTTCCTGATCCTGCACAACGGCGAGATCAAGGCAGATCTGCCGCTGACCACTCTGGCGGGCTCGGCGCCTGAATATGACCGCCCCTGGGTTGCTACCCCCGCCGCTGAACCATTGACCGATGCGGACGTCCCCACCATTGACCCGATCGACGGGCTCAAAGGGCTGATCAGCTCGCCCAACTACGCCGCCAAACAGTGGGTCTATGAGCAGTATGACACCACCGTCATGGGCGACACCGCCCGCCGCCCCGGTGCCGGTTCCGGCCTGATCCGGGTGCATGGCACCGACAAGATGCTGGCCTTCACCTCGGATGTGACGCCGCGTTATGTCAAAGCCAACCCCGTTGAGGGTGGCAAACAGGCGGTGGCCGAGGCCTATCGTAACCTGACCGCCGTCGGTGCCACCCCGTTGGCCACCACCGACAACCTGAACTTTGGCAACCCGGAAAAGCCCGAAATCATGGGCCAGTTCGTCGGCGCTATTCAAGGAATCGGCGAAGCGGTTACTGCGCTGGACATGCCCATCGTTTCCGGCAACGTCTCACTTTACAATGAGACCGACGGAGAGGGCATTCTGCCAACCCCGACCATCGGAGCCGTTGGCCTGATTGCCGCCGGTGAAGAGCCGATCATTGGCGAGGCCCGCGACGGCCATATCGCCCTGCTGGTAGGTGAAACCCTTGGCCACCTGGGTCAGTCTGCCCTGCTGGCCGAGATCTTCAACCGCGAAGACGGCGACGCCCCGGCAGTGGATCTGGCTGCCGAAAAGCGTAACGGCGAGTTCATCCGCGCCAACCGGGACTATATCAAGGCCTGTACTGATCTGGCTGATGGTGGCCTGGCACTGGCGGCCTTTGAGATGGCAGAAGAGGCTGGAGTTGGGGTGCAAATTGACGCCGCCGACACCCCCACTTTGTTTGGTGAAGATCAGGCGCGCTATCTGGTGGCCTGCAATTTTGACCAGGCCGAGGCACTGATGTTGACTGCCGGGCAAGCTGGCGTGACCCTCACCACTGTTGGCCACTTTTCAGGCGACACGGTGAAGATCGGTGGCAGCGAGGCGCCGCTGGCTGAGCTGTCCGCCATTTACCGCAGCAGTTTTGCCGCAGCAGTGGCCTAGGCACCACGACACAATCTGAATCACATCAAAGCCACCCCTTCCCCTTAAGGAAGGGTGGCTTTGATCTGTCGCCTTGTGGGCCCCCAGATCCCCCAGATCCCCCAGTCATCACAGCTCCCCCTTGCAGCCCCGCCCCAGCACATCTACATCTAAGCCAACAAGACAGGAGACGACCCTAATGGCCATGATAGCCTCAGACATCGAAGCGCTGATCCGAGAAAGCTTCCCAAACGCCGAGATCACTGTGATGGGGGACGACGGGGTGCATTTCTCGGCCCAGGTGATCGACGAGAGCTTTCGGGGCAAGAACCGGGTGCAACAACAACGCGCGGTGATGGCGGCGCTCAAGGGCAAGATGGATGGCGCCAATGGCGAGATCCACGCCCTGGGTCTGACCACCAAAGCGCCTGAGTGACCACTGGTCCCTGGATCATAACTGGAATTGTTGCACTTATTGTTGCGGCAATCGGCATTGAAGCCTATGTGAAGCGCAACAAAAGACGGGCACTGTCGCAGTCGCAACCCAAAATGCGCCATGGAAACCGCAAAAAGGTTGAGCTGGGACAAGAAGCAACGGATCTGGATCTGGTTGAACAGGCCATAAGACAAAACCAGCTGTTAAAAGACGTCGGCAGGCGCTTGAGCAGCCGTAACATCAAATGAAGCGCGACAGCGCGGTAGACTAAGGAAACGCGACATGACTGACGCAAAAACCCGTATCGACGAAACCGTCAAAGCCAATGACGTGGTGCTGTTTATGAAAGGCACCAAAGAGATGCCGCAGTGTGGCTTCTCCTCCAAGGTCGCCGGTGTGCTGAACTACATCGGCATCGACTATACCGACGTCAACGTGCTGGCCGACGAAGACATCCGTGCCGGCATCAAGGATTACTCCGACTGGCCCACCATTCCGCAGCTCTACGTCAAGGGCGAATTTGTTGGCGGCTGCGACATCATCGTCGAGATGACCCTGTCCGGTGAGCTGGACGGTATGTTTGACGAAAATGGTATCGCCTATGACAAAGAGGCCTCCAACAAGATCCGCGAATCCAACGCCTGAGCTGATCTGCCCAGAAACGAAAAGGCCCTCAGAGCGATCTGGGGGCCTTTTGTCGTTCAACTGATGGAGAAATGCAGATACCGGGCGGTTACTGTGCCAGTTTTTCTTCGACCTGCGCCGCCATTGCCTCGGCCCTGGTGGCCAATTCGCTCAGCGTATCGGTGACTTGTGGCGGCACCACCGGAATCTCGATGCGCTCGGGCTCGGGGGCCGGCGCGGCCCGCAGCTCGGCCAGTTCCGCGTCCCGCGAGACCAGCTCCGCATCCCGCGCCGCCAGCTCAGTCTCGACGATTCTGATCCGGTCCTCAACCGCCGCGGTTTTATCCGCCAGCAGCAGGCCGGCCATCAGTAGCATCCGGGCCTCGGGCATCCGGCCGATCTGATCCGATAACACCTTCGCCTCATCGTCCAGCATTTTGGCTGCCGATTGCAAAAAGCTCTGCTCGCCATCCTGACAGGAAACTTCAAAATCACGACCGCCGATATGAATGGTCAACTCGGGCATCAGACTTCCTCCCCTTCTGGTAGATTTCGCGCATGGGCCAACAGCGGTTCCAGCTTGGCCAGAACCACATTGACCTGAGCCTGATCGCTGGCCTGTGCGGCGCGCAGACCTGCAATCTCGGCTTCCATCGCTGTATTGATCAAATCCGCATCGCCAACCCCGGCGGCATTGGCCTCACGCAGGGCCGTATTGGCGCTGCGCAGGCTTTCGTTGGCGTGGCGCAACTGCTGCAATTCAGTGTCCAGCCGAACCAGCATATCATTCTGCCGGTCCAGTTCTTCGCTGTGGTCGGACCCGACGTCACCATCCGCCAGTGCAGCTGCGGGTTGGGCCGCGGCCAATTCACCCTGCGCGGTTTGCAGTTGCGCCTTCAAATCTTCAATTTCTGCGCGCAGCTCAGCAGAGCCGCCATCCGCACTGTCCGCATCCGCACTGTCTTCGTCCTCACTGGCCGCGCCCTCTGCCTCGGCGATCCGGGCTTGCAGCGCTGTGATATCCGCGTTCCGTTCGGCGACCTCGGCATCTAGCGCCGCTTTGCTTTCGGCCATCACGGCTGCAGTGTTACCCGCCGCTTCCAAATCAGCTGTCAACCGCTGGTTTTCAGCCTTCAGGGCGTCTTTTTCGGCGGTATTTCCGACTTCATTGCGCAGCAATTCAACTTCGGCCTGCAAAGACTCAAGATCCCCGGACGTATCCGCCGACGGTGCCACATCCGCCAATTGCGCCTTTAGCGTTTTCAGGCGCTCTTGGAGCTGAGCATTGGCGAGTCTTTCATCGTCCAAAGCCTGGGTCAAATCGTCTTGTGCAGCCGCACCCAGAGCCGCGTTCTGAGCCGCCTCGAGAGCGCCCAATCCGGTCCCGATTCTGTCCATCGCGGCCGCTATGCGGCCTTGCAGTTCCTCGATTTGCCTCATGCCCGTTCCTCACCAATCCGCACCATCTGCTTAAACCCAACCCCACAAGCGAATCGCACCTGCGGCCCGGTTTGTGCCAGCTTACTCAAAGCAGGAGTAAATTACCCCATGTTTGCTTTCAACCACTTGCAGGCCAATCTTGACCTTGGGCGGCGATGTAACGCCCAGCAATACTTGATCTTTGTCAAATCACTGCTATTGAGCCCTCTATCTGCGTGAAAACCCAAAGGAATGACCCAGTGGACCTGACCGCCCTGCGTACTGCAAACCCCGAACATTGGGCCAAGGCTGCCGCCATCCGCGCCCTGACCCTTGATGCCGTTGCCGCTGCCAATTCGGGGCACTCTGGCATGCCGATGGGCATGGCTGACGTCGCTACCGTTTTGTTTGAAAAGCATCTAAAGTTTGATGCATCTGCGCCTCAGTGGCCCGACCGCGACCGGTTCATCCTGTCGGCTGGCCATGGCTCAATGCTGATTTATTCGCTGCTGCACCTCTGCGGCGATGCCCAGGTCACCCTGGACCAGATCAAGAATTTTCGCCAGATGGGTGCGCTGACTGCCGGTCACCCGGAAAATTTCCTGCTGGACGCGGTTGAAACCACCACTGGCCCGCTGGGTCAGGGTCTGGCCAACGCGGTTGGCTTTGCCATGGCGGAAGAAATGCAGCGGGCGCAGTATGGCCGCAAGATTGTCGACCACTACACCTATGTCATGGCCGGCGACGGTTGCCTGATGGAAGGCATCAGCCAAGAGGCCATGGGTCTGGCCGGGCGTCACAGCCTCGGCAAACTGATCCTGTTCTGGGACAACAACAACATCACCATCGACGGCACCGTCGAGCTGTCCGATCGTACCAATCAGGTGCAGCGCTTTAAGGCGTCTGGCTGGCAGGTCATTGAAATCGACGGCCACGATCCACTGGCCATCGACGAGGCAATCACTGCCGCCAAGAAATCGAAGAAACCTTCGATGATTGCCTGCAAAACCCATATCGCCCTTGGTCACGCCGCGCAGGACACCTCCAAAGGTCACGGCGCCTTGACCGACGCCGACCAGATGAAAGCGGCCAAAGAGGCCTATGGTTGGACCTCTGGTCCATTTGAAGTCCCTGCCGACATCAAATCCCAGTGGGAAGCCATTGGCAGCCGTGGCGCTGCGGATCGTACTGAGTGGGAGGGTCGCTTTGCTGAGGTTTCACAGCAGAAACAGGATCGCTTCAACCGTGCCTATGCAATGGACGCGCCGAAAAAGCTGTCGGCTGTTGTCAAAGCCCTGAAAAAGCAGATCAGCGAAGACCTGCCAAAGGTCGCCACCCGCAAGGCGTCAGAGATGGCGTTGGCGGTGATCAACCCGATCATGCCGGAAACCGTTGGTGGCTCGGCTGATCTGACTGGCTCAAACCTGACCAAGACCGGCGACATGGGCGTGTTCGACCTGGATAACCGCAAGGGTCGTTTTGTCTATTGGGGTATTCGCGAGCACGGCATGGCCGCCGCGATGAACGGTATGGCGCTGCACGGCGGCATTCGCCCCTACTCGGGCACCTTCTTCTGCTTCACCGACTATGCGCGCCCGTCGATGCGTCTGGCGGCCCTGTCAAAGATCCCAACTGTGTTTGTGATGACCCACGATTCAATTGGTGTGGGCGAAGATGGCCCAACCCACCAGCCGGTGGAGCATCTGGCGATCTGCCGCGCCACCCCGAACACCTATGTGTTCCGCCCAGCAGACGCGGTGGAAACAGCCGAGGCCTGGGAAATTGCTCTGACCACCAAAGACACGCCATCGGTTCTGTCGCTGACCCGTCAGGGCCTGCCGACTGTACGGACCGAGCACAAGCTGAACAACCTGACCGCCAAGGGCGCCTACGTGCTGGCCGAAGCGACGGGCAAGCGTCAGGCCATCTTGATCGCCACTGGCTCCGAAGTCGCAATCGCGATGGAGGCCAAAGCCAAGCTGGAGGCGATGGGCATCGGCACCCGTGTTGTTTCCATGCCCTGTATGGAGCTGTTTGCAGCCCAGGACGAAGCCTACCGCCGCAAAGTGCTGCCTGCAGGACCAGTTCGGGTTGGTATCGAAGCCGCCATGCGGGCCGGCGGCTGGGATCGCTGGTTGATGGGCGAGCGTGGCCAGGACAAGAAAGCCGCGTTTGTTGGCATGGATAGCTTTGGCGCCTCGGCCCCTGCGGGCGAGTTGTACGAGAAATTTGGCATCACAGCGGATGCGACTGCTGCCAAGGTCAAAGACCTGCTGGGCTAAATTGAACGGTGCGTGCAAGCACGCACCCTACACTGTCGGATCAAGAATGGGCGCCTTTGGGCGCCCATTTCTTTTGAAACAGCACTTGAGACTTACATAACCGGCGTCCGGGTCGAGAAATGGGGTGCAAAGCGCCTCGCCTCGGGTTCGGTCAGGGTTCTGCCCGTGATTTGCACGTACAATTTACTACGACGCCTTTGTCTCGACTACCGCCTTAAGTGCATTATACGCCTTGCGCACATAATCCAGACGCAGTTCATATTGGCCTGCAGCAACGACAAAATCAGGTGGTTGAATACCAGCAACCAGGAAGGCCTGTCTTAGCTGCGTCCCAGAAAGAGGGATGTAATCAGGACTTTCTCCACTGAATTTATTGTACATCCGGCCTCCAAACCAACCACTACGGCCTTCAGCTCTGCTTGCTGCTTCAACTCGAAAGTGAAGAAACCCATAAAGCTGTTTGGCATCCATTGGCGCCAGGTCCGCTGCTGTACTCAACGCCGAAAAAAGCGGCGATAGGCCGCCGGACGCTGCTCCGGTTACCCCTTTCATTGTCGGCGAAGGGCCGGAAATGATTTTGATAATTGCTGTTGTCGGTTGTTTCGCCATAATATCTCGGCCTGTTAATTTGTGTTCATTCAGTTATCTTTGAGCCTGATTATTTGGAGCCTCTGAAAGCGCCCCAAATAGGCGCAATCACCTTGGTCGCCAGTGGGATCAGTGCAAACCCCAGCACCAGACCCAACAGCCCGTCCATCGCCGCCTTGGCGAACCATTCTACAAATCCGGTCCAGCCTTCGGGCACCAGATGCCCCACCGCCGCTGCGTAATCGTGGATATGATTGCCCAGCCAGCCATAACCCAGCTGCTCCATCCCGTGGATGACGATGGACCCGCCAACCCACAGCATTGCCGCAGTGCCAACAACCATCAGCAGCTTCAGGAAGCCCGGCATCATCCGGACCAGCCCCGTTCCCAGATTGCGGGTTACGCCAAAATAGCCATTCTTCGCCATGTACAGACCCACGTCGTCGGCTTTGACGATCAAGGCGACTGAGCCATATACGGCCACTGTAATACCAACAGCCACCAGCGCCAGCGTTGCCGCCTCCATCCAGATGTTACTATCAGGAATTTCAGCTAGTGCGATGGTCATGATCTCGGCTGACAGGATGAAATCGGTCTTGATGGCGCCGGATGCTTTTTGTTCCTCCAGATGCGCCGGATCTCCGGCCTCATCCTCTTTGAACACATGGGTCTCGTCATGGGGCACCAGCAGGTGATAGATCTTCTCGGCGCCCTCAAAACACAGATACGACCCACCCAGCATCAGCAACGGAGAGATCAACCAGGGGGCAAAATTGACCAGCAGCAAGCCGATGGGTAGCAGGAACAGCAGTTTGTTCTTTAGCGAGCCCTTGGTGATCTTCCAGATCACCGGCAACTCGCGGCTGGCGGCAAAACCATGCAGGTATTTTGGGGTCACGGCGGCGTCGTCGATCAGCGCACCGGCAGCCTTTGAACCAGCCTTCAAAGCCTGCGCCGCCACATCGTCGATCGAGGCCGCCGCCACCTTGGCAATTCCAGCCACATCATCCAGCAGTGCCAGCAATCCGCTCATCGCAAGTCCCTCTCAGCCTGTCATTATGCGGGCCAATCTAACCGATACCACCGGTGGCACAAGCGTTAGCGCAATCGCCTTTTGTGTTACCGCCACCAGTCAATTTCCGTTATCGTTAACATGAGTATTTTGCGCTAACAGTATGGATTTATATCCGTTTTCTCCCTTTCGAACTGACCGGCACCGCATTATATCCTGCTTAAGGATTGCTCGCTTGGAGAGATACACATGACCATCAAAGTCGGGATCAATGGATTTGGCCGTATTGGCCGCTGCACCCTGTCACATATCGCTGCTTCGGGTCGTGATGACATCGAAGTGGTCAAGGTGAATGCCACCGGCCCGCTGGAAACTGCGGCCCACCTGATCAAATATGATTCTGTGCACGGCCGTTTTCCAGGCGAAGTGACCATCGGCGACGGCACCATGAACCTGGGTCGCGGCGACATGCAGATGTACTCCACCTATGACATGAACGCATTGGACTGGGACGGCTGCGATATTGTTCTGGAATGTACTGGCAAGTTCAACGACGGCAACCTGGCCAAGGTGCACCTGGAGCGGGGCGCCAAGCGGGTGTTGCTTTCAGCGCCGGGCAAAAACATCGACAGAACCATTGTCTATGGCGTCAATGATCATGAGCTTCGCGCCACCGACACCATGATTTCAAACGGCTCCTGCACCACCAACTGTCTGGCGCCACTGGCCAAAGTGCTGGACGAAGGCATCGGCATTGAACATGGCATCATGACCACGATCCACGCCTACACCGGCGACCAACCGACCCTGGATCGCCGCCATGATGACCTGTACCGCTCCCGCGCGGCTGGCATGTCGATGATCCCGACCTCAACCGGCGCCGCCATTGCCCTGGGCGAGGTTCTGCCCAATCTAAAGGGCCGTCTGGACGGCTCTGCCATCCGGGTGCCGACGCCAAATGTATCGGCGGTGGACCTGACTTTCTATGCCTCACGGGATGTGACCGTGGACGAGGTCAATTCAATCGTCGCCGAGGCCGCAAGAGGCCCGATGAAAGGCGTTCTGGGCTACGAGCCGGCGCCTTTGGTGTCGACCGACTTCAACCACTCGCCGGAAAGCTCGATTTTTGCCCCGGATCAGACCCGTGTTGTGGGCGGCCGTATGGTCCGTGTTCTGGCCTGGTATGATAACGAGTGGGGTTTTTCTGTGCGCATGGCGGATGTTGCCTGCGCCATGGGCCGTCTTTCTGCCCTGTCCAAGGCGGCTTGAGCTTGAGATATCTCACCCGGTCAGGCATATCTGCCCGGGTGAGATATCTTAACGAGGCGACATGACCACCAAAATTTCTATCGTTCTTGGTCTGATAATCATCGCCTCCCTTGTGGCTGATATCGCCCTGTTTGGAACTGTCCATGTGGTTTTTCTTGGCAAACGGTTTTACGAACTGATCGATTGGGTGGCTTTTTGGCGCTAGGGCACGGCGCTGTTAAAACCCGCGCTGTCACGGGGCCCTGTGCTCCGGGCATTCTGATTTTGGCCTCGGTCAGGCAGAGCTACCGGGCGGAAAAAATGCCTGCGAAATACCCGCATTGACCGGGCTACTGACCAGATAAGGGCCCAGAATAACGCCTGCCTCACCCCATGCATCCGCCAGCGCGTCCGACGGCGGCACACTGCCCGCCGCCGCCGCCTCTATCTCTTGCAGACAGGTGCGAAGCGCCGTGAGCCCCAGCACAGCAGCAGAGCCCGCCAGACGGTGCGCCTCGCGTTGATGGGATTGGCTAACCTGTTCGCTTGCGCCCAGATCCTGACGAAACTGAGCAACATCCCGGCAAAGGGCATTGAGATAGCCCTGCGCCTTTTCATTGCCTAGAGCTTCGATGAATTGCTGGATATCCGAACCCTCATGATTCATTTTAATCGGTGTTTTCTGGCCCGTGTAGCGGTCGATCGCCAATGCCAATTTCGCCAGTGTCACAGGCTTGATCAGGATTTCAGTGAATCCCGCATCCAGAATGCGCCTTTGATCATCACCTGCGCCATGAGCCGTCAACGCGATAATTTCCACACCTTCGGCCAGTTTTCTTGACCGTATCTGCCCAAGCGCTTCGATGCCATCCAAACCCGGCATGCTAATATCCATCAAAATCAGATCATATCTCTCATGCTGCACCGCCTCGACACCCTCTGCTCCGCCGGTGGCACACCTCACCCGGTGGCCTTGCCGCAACAACATTTCCTCCAACAGCATCCGGTTAATATCATTGTCTTCGACAACCAGAATCCGGCGCGCGGCAACATCATCAATAGACATCTTTGGGTGCTGGTTTTGACGCGAGGACACCAGCGGCAAGGACAATGTGAACCAGAACATACTGCCCTCTCCCGGTTCACTTTCAACGCCAATCTCGCCGCCCATTTGCTCAACAATAAGACGGGTGATCGACAATCCCAGTCCGGTCCCTTCTTGTTGGCGGCTGTAACTGGCATCCAAAGTTACAAAGTCGTCGAAAATCCGTTCCAGATCATCGGCAGCGATCCCCTCGCCCGTGTCACAAACGCGAAACTCAACCGCATCGCTGTGCGCAAGACGTTCAACCTCAATGGTGACTTCTCCGCGTTCGGTGAACTTCAGGGCATTGCCAATCAACCGCTGCAGCACTTTCCGAATACTCTTAGAGTTACCGATGCAATGCGCATCCTCAGGCAACCGGCACCGCAAACGTATCAGGTTGCCACCCGATTGGGCGGTCGGATGGAGGCCGTCAATCAAGCCCGCTAGCATTTCCTGCAAATCGAATGGCTCACTGCGTTCGAGTTCTGCAGCAGACTCGAGCCGGGACATTTCGAGAACTTCATCGACATGATGCAGCAATAACTCTCCGGACTGCCGCATCGCCCGCAAGTATTGCTGTTCTTGGGACCGCGTGTCAGCCGTCTCCAGTAGCTCAATCGAACCCATAATTCCGTTCAGTGGCGTTCGGATTTCATGGCTGAGAACTGTCAGCAACTTGTCCTTGGCCCGCTCCCCTGCCTGTGCATCATCGCGCGCACAGCGCAACGCTTTCTCGCCTTCAATACGGGAAGTGATATCACGTATGAAGCACACAAAAACCAAATCATCGCCATCCTGACTGGCTGTCACGTTGAGCTCGATGGGGAAAATCTCCCCGGATTTCCGTTTGGCCTCTACCCGTGTGCGCCCCTTGTTGATTAGTTCACCATCGCCGGTTTTCAGAAAACTTGCGGTGTTGTCTTCGGAGAATTGATGCAGGTGCTCCGGAATGATCACATCCATCAAGCGTCGCCCGACCACGTCTTTGCACAAATAGCCGAATGTTTTCTCAGCCGCGCTATTAAAGCTCAGAATTCGGCCCGAAACATCAACCGACACAATGGCCTCCAAAGACGAGTCGACGATAACGCGTAACCGCTCTGCAGTGGCCCGATTTTCCGCGATCAAACCCTGACTGTGGTGGAACAGACGCTGGATCATTATCGCCGTCATTGCCAATGCCGCCACCAGCGTCAACAACACCCTTCCCAGCCGCCTGATCGTGAGTGACACGCGCTGTTTGCTTTCGGCACCGAGCAGAGTTTCCATTTGCAAACCATATCGGATCAAATCGCGAATATCGCTGTCATTTTGTTGAAACTTGATGATCAACTCGGGCAGTGATTTGACCAAATCCCTATCCGGCCCGGCCACAATCGGCGCAAAATAATCCAACCGATTTTGGATTCGGATGAACTTCTCAGCCACAATGCCATCTGCCCGCACCTCATCAAACATCGGGTAATCGTGCAATGTGGCTACGCGATTGTAATATTTGGCGAATTCAAGACGAAAAACATTCAGGTTCTCGCCTTCCTTGGCCCGATAGGCAATTTCCGTCATTTTTATGTGGGAAAACTGAACCTGTGCTAGGTTCCAAGTCAATCGCTCGGAGGCTTTGCCCCCAACCGTGTCCAGCTCATCCAGAACGAGCCGTCCAAGTCCTAGCGAAAGCGTCCCAAGGCCAACAAGAAATGCAATCGTCAGCGTGAGCACCAGTCTTGTGCGTGCTGTGGCGCGTTTGGAGTTCAATTGGCAGACCTTCCTAATTATCGGGTTGCAGGACGAACCGCACCAATCAGCATTTTAGTCCCAGAATCAGGGGTGAAGACAACGAGGCGCAGCCAAGATAATAAATATGACAACCTTGAAAATCTATTTGGAAAATCAAAAAGTCAGTGCGACACTCAATAGCGGACGACCGGCCAAACCTGACACAGAAACGGCTGGAACGCACGTTAGCCTAAGTATACCCGACTATCCTTTTGTATATGGGCTGTACTTAGGTCGCCCCCTCCTCAGCCAAGCTTATCAGGTCTCAAATGAGCAGCCCAACCCTGAACTTCGAGGGTGATGTCCATAAAAATTTGAAGCATTTAGGTCGAAAAAAAACGCTCTCCATTTCACAAAAGTGGATGGTATTGGCAAGTTTACCGCTATATTGAAAATATGGGGGAACTTAATCCAGTAAGTGAGTTTCATGCGCATATTACTTGCAGACGACCACGACATGGTTCGTGACACCATATCCGCCTACCTGCATTCAGTAGGCGGCGCCGAAGTAACCTCGACCGTCAACCTGCCAGATGCACTGGACCAGATCGAAAAGACTGGTCCATTTGATCTTGTTCTGCTCGATTACAACATGCCGGGGATGTTTGGCCTCGAGGGGCTGGCGCGCGCGTTGAAAAGCAATGGCGGCAAGGGCGTCGCCATCCTGTCCGGCAGCGCCCCCACCCACACCGCTCAGGATGCGCTGGACGCGGGCGCCATTGGCTATCTGCCAAAAACCATGGGGGCTAAATCGCTGCTGAACGCCGTCCGCTTCATGAGCGCAGGCGAGGTATATGTCCCGGTTGAGCTGCTCAGAGAGCAATCACCTGCAAACGTTCACCCTTTGGCTGAAAAACTCAGCCCGCGCGAGGTCGAAGTTCTGAGCGGTCTTTGCCGCGGACAATCCAACAAGGAAATTGCCCGCGATCTGGAGTTGCAGGAAGTGACCATCAAACTGCATGTGCGGACCCTGTGTCGCAAACTGGACGCAAAAAACAGAACCCAGGCTGCGATCACTGCAAAAGAAGCCGGTCTGTTCTAATGCGTCCTGGGACCGGCGTTTACAGCACAGCCGGAAGCTTGGCGTAGCCGCGAAACCTCATCCGGCCTCCACCTATGCGACCGGGAAGGATCTGAAAATCCGGGAACCGATTCAAAAATCGTCCAATCGCAATCCAGCCTTCCATCCGCGCCAGCGTCAGACCCACGCAGACATGCGGACCACCTGCAAACGCCAGGTGGCGGTTCCGGGCCCGTGATATGTCGAAAATCTCGGGCGCGTCGAACACATCCGGGTCGCGATTAGCTGCGCCAATCACCAGATGCAAATTGGTGCCCTTGGCGATGATCCTGCCGTCGATCTCAACCTCTGCCGTGGTTTCGCGGTTGCCCAGCTGATTGGGAGAGCGAAACCGCAACATCTCTTCAATGGCCGGTTTGATCAACTCAGGGCTGTTCAGCAATCGCTCTTTTTGATCCGGATGATCCTGTAAAAGGGCCAATCCGTTGCCAATCAGGTTGGTGGTGGTTTCATGGCCTGCGTTCAGGATGAAGATACAGTTCTGAATCAACTCGATTTCGCTTAATGTGCCGTCGGCCCCCTCCCCTTGAATCAATCGGGTCAGCACATCGTTTTCCAGATCCCCCGGCTGCGCCCGCCGCCGTCCAATCAGGTCCGACAAATAGGCTTTGAACTCGGCAACTGCCGTTTGACCGGCCGCCAGCTGTTCGGCGCTCAGCGACGGTTCCAACGCCCCGAGGATCGCCAGCGACCAGTCCCGCAGCGGTCCGCGTTCCTCCATCGGTACGTCCAGCAGGTTGCCAATGATCTGGATCGGGATAGAGGAGGCAAAATCTTCGATCAGATCCACCTGATCTCGCTGCGCCATATCCTCCAGCAAATGATCGACGGTTGCGATCAACCCTGTCTCCATTCGGGCAATGGCGCGCGGCGCCAGTGCCGAGGTCATGATCCTGCGCACCCGCGTGTGCAGCGGCGGGTCGGAAAACACCAGCGAGCTGGTGTGATGTTCAAACAGTGGCGAACCAACCCCGAACTTGGGCCCAAATGCCGCCTTTTTATCTGACGAATACAGGGTGGTATCACGGTAAATACGATCCAGATCACGGTGACGGCACAGCATCACCGACCCATCCGGCTGCGGCAAAACCGGAGCCTCTGCCAGAAGCGCGTCATAGTAGGGAAAAGGATCGTCAACAAACCCCTGCGGCGGATTCGCTAGATCAAAGCCTTCAATATTCACATTTGCTTGCAACGCTCTGTTTGCGGCCATTCCCATCACCCTCTCTCAATTTCACAGATAGGGTGAATGACTGTAAGTACACTGTCAATTGCCAGGAGGGGCAAACGGTCTCTGTCCGGGCGTTTTCTATGGATGACAACCGCGTTCAGCCCGGATAGAAACGAAACATGAACACACCGATATCCTCGATCCGCAACCTTGGCCCCGCATATGAAGAGGCTTGTGCCCGTGCGGGCATCCAAACGGCTGAACAGCTGCGGCAGCTAGGCGCTGATGAGACCTATGAGCAGTTGTTGAAAACCGGCACCAGACCCCATTTCATTGGCTATTACGTGTTGGTGATGGGCCTGCAGGGTCGGCCGTGGAATGACTGCAAGGGGGAGGAAAAAAAGGCGCTTCGCGTCCGGTTTGACGACATCAAGGGCCGCGCCTTTGACAAAGGGCTGTCAGAGCTGGAGGCGACCTTGAACCAGATCGGTGTCGTCGAGAAACGCCGCTAAGCCCTCATCATACAAAAAAGGCCGCCTGCGTTAACAGACGGCCCAATCAATTTTCAAAACCGGCTAAGGTTTAGCCAACCAGTTCAAGACCGGAGAAGAAGTAAGCGATTTCTTCAGCAGCGGTTTCCGGAGCGTCGGAGCCGTGAACCGAGTTTTCGCCAACCGACTCAGCAAAGTCAGCGCGCACGGTGCC
The DNA here is from genome assembly GCF_030285785.1 of Parasedimentitalea psychrophila. Classification (NCBI taxonomy): domain Bacteria; kingdom Pseudomonadati; phylum Pseudomonadota; class Alphaproteobacteria; order Rhodobacterales; family Paracoccaceae; genus Parasedimentitalea; species Parasedimentitalea psychrophila. Next base: position 4,367,039 of record NZ_CP127247.1, read on the forward strand.
GGCGGCAGCGTCTGCTGGGTTGGTTGCGCCCATGACTTCACGGTTCTTGGCAATGGCGCCTTCGCCTTCCAGAACCTGGCAAACGATAGGAGCCGACGCCATGAATTCACACAGCTCACCGTAGAACGGACGCTCGGCGTGTACTTTGTAGAACTCACCCGCCTGCGCGATGGTCAGGTGAATACGCTTTTGTGCGACGATGCGCAGGCCGGCGTCTTCGAATTTGGCGTTGATCTTGCCAGTCAGGTTACGGCGTGTTGCATCGGGCTTGATGATCGAAAATGTGCGTTCCAGAGCCATCGGGCTTCTCCTGTTATTGGGGTCGGGCAAAACGCCCCACCGCCAGTGATCTAATTTGGCGCTCGGGTAGCACGGCAGCCACCGTTTGGAAAGGGGACAGTCGGCGTCTGACCGCCGGAAATGCCGCAACAAACAGATCGCATCGAACCCCATAACAGAGACTGGCGCACACCGTCACTGTCTGCTACGTCCGGCTTTATGTTACGCATCAAAGATATCACATACGCGGTCGAAGGTCGGCCCCTGTTCGAAGGCGCCAGCGCCACCATTCCCAATGGGCACAAGGTTGGCCTGGTTGGCCGCAATGGCACCGGGAAAACCACTCTGTTCCGGCTGATTTACGGCGAACTGGTGTTGGAATCAGGCGACATATCGCTGCCCAACAAGGCCCGTATCGGCGGCATCTCGCAAGAGGCCCCGTCATCGAACGTGTCGCTGATCGACACCGTTCTGGCCGCCGACACCGAACGCGCTGAGCTGATGGCCGAGGCGGAAACCGCCACCGACCCGCACCGGATCGCCGACGTTCAGACCCGTCTGGCCGATATCGACGCCTGGTCCGCCGAGGCCCGTGCCGCCTCGATCCTCAAGGGTCTGGGTTTCGACGTCGAAGCGCAGCAACGCCCCTGCTCAGACTTCTCTGGCGGCTGGCGGATGCGGGTGGCCCTGGCTGCGGTGCTGTTTTCCGAACCGGACCTGCTGCTGCTGGATGAGCCGACCAACTACCTCGACCTCGAAGGCGCGCTGTGGCTTGAAGCCTATCTGGTGAAATACCCACATACCGTGATCATCATCAGCCACGACCGCGAATTGCTGAACCGCTCGGTCGGTGGCATCCTGCATGTCGAAGAACGCGGCTTGACCTATTACTCTGGCAACTATGATCAATTTGCCCGTCAGCGTGCTGCCAACCGGGCCGTGCAAGCCGCCGCTGCCAAAAAGCAAGATCTGCGTCGCGCCCATTTGCAGGGCTTTGTGGACCGGTTCAAAGCCAAGGCAAGCAAGGCCAAGCAGGCGCAAAGCCGGGTCAAGATGCTGGAGAAGATGGAAACCATCCGCGCGCCCGAAGATGCCGCGCGCACGGTCTTCACCTTCCCCGAGCCCGAAGAAATGTCACCACCGATCATCGCCACCGAGGGGGCCTCGGTTGGTTATAACGGCAAGGCGATCCTGAGCAATCTGGACCTGCGCATCGACCAGGACGACCGCATTGCCCTGCTGGGCAAAAACGGCGAGGGTAAATCCACCCTGGCCAAGATGCTGTCGGCGCGCCTGCAGGTGATGTCGGGCAAGATGACCCAGTCGAACAAACTGCGCATCGGTTTCTTTGCCCAGCACCAGGTCGACGAGCTGTTCATTGACGAAACGCCGCTGATGCACCTGCAACGGGAACGCCCCGGCGAGGGCCAGTCGAAACTGCGCGCCCGTCTGGCCGGATTTGGCCTGGGCGCCAATCAGGCTGACACCGAAGTCGGACGGCTGTCCGGCGGCCAAAAAGCGCGGCTGTCCTTGTTGCTGGCGACCATTGATGCGCCGCATATGCTGATTCTCGATGAGCCGACCAACCACCTGGATATTGAATCCCGCGAGGCGCTGGTCGAGGCGCTGACCGCCTATAGCGGTGCGGTGATCCTGGTCAGCCACGACATGCACCTGCTCAGCCTGGTGGCCGATCGCCTGTGGCTGGTCTCTAAGGGCACAGTGACCCCCTATGAGGGCGATCTGGCCTCTTATCGCGACCTGCTGCTGGCCAAGGACAAGCCAGCCCCAAAAGCGGCCGCAGCAAAGGCAAAACCCAAACGCCCCACCCGGGATGCCATTTTGGCGCTGCGCTCAGATGCCCGCAAAAGCGAGCAGCGGGTGGAAAAGCTGACGCAGATGAAGGAAAAGCTGGACACCAAACTGGGTGATCCCGAGATGTACCAGCCCGAGAACAAGGATCAGGCCAAGGTCTGGCAAAGCAAGCACGCCGAAGTCATGATTGCCCTGGGGCGTGCCGAGACCATGTGGATGAAGGCGCTGGAGAAACTGGAAAAAGCGGAAGCTCTATGATCGACACGGCCTTTCTGATCACCTCGTTTGTGACGCTGTTTGTCATTGTGGATCCGATTGGCCTGACACCGGTATTTCTGGCACTGACTCAAGGCATGAGCCCAGCCAGACGGCGCTCGGTCGGGCTGCGCTCCTGCTTCACCGCAGCCGGACTGCTGGCCCTGTTTGCCGCCTTTGGCGAGGCGGTGCTGGGATTTGTTGGCATCTCGATGGCCGCCTTCCGGGTGGCTGGCGGCGCCCTGCTGTTCCTCACCGCACTGGACATGCTGTTTGAGCGGCGCACAAAGCGGCGGCAAGATCAGGGCAGCGACGACGACATTGACGATCCTTCGGTTTTTCCAATGGCAATGCCGCTGATTGCCGGACCAGGTTCGATTGCGACGGTGATCCTGTTGGCCGGGCAAAGGCCAGGTATCGAAGGCTTTGCCATGGTGATAACCGTTATGCTGGCGGTGCTGGCCGTGCTGGTGGTGATGTTTCTCGCCTCTGGCCTGTTTGAGCGCATGCTGGGCAAAACCGGCATCAATGTGATCACCCGACTTCTGGGAATGCTGCTGGCCGCCCTGTCGGTGCAGTTCATTCTCGACGGGCTAAAGGACTTCGGATTTGCAGGCTAGCAAGTTCAGCATCGATGTCTAAATTAGACTGCAGGGGGGATGCTTGATGACAGATGTCGATTTTGGCCGGGTGATCTACCTTGTGCTGATGCTGGCCGCCGTGGGGTCCTGGGTGTTTGTACAAAACCGCCAGCGGCTGGGAAAAACAATACAGCAGCTCGCCATTTGGGCCTTTATCTTTCTGGGCGTGATTGCAGGTTATGGGCTCTGGGATGACATCCGCCGCACGGTCCTGTCGCAACAATCCGTGATCCGCAACAGCGGCCAGATCGCGGTACCACGCTCAGCCGACGGTCACTATTATCTGACCCTCAACATCAATTCCGTGCCTGTCACCTTTCTGGTCGATACCGGCGCCACCGATGTTGTGTTGAACGCAAAAGATGCGCGCAGGGCCGGAATAGACCCTGATGCCCTGGCCTACCTGGGCCGCGCCAACACGGCCAACGGAGAGGTGCGCACCGCCTCGGTCTGGCTCGACAGCATTTCACTGGGCCCCATCACTGACACCAATATCCGGGCCTGGGTCAATCAAGGCGAACTGGACCAATCGCTGCTTGGTATGAGTTATCTTCAACGCTGGTCCAGCATTGAAATTCGCAACGGCTCGTTGGTATTGACCCGCTGACAAAAAATGCGCCTATTGGCGCAGGCCTCCGGCGGAGGTATTTGAAACAAGAAGAAAAACAGGTGGCGCCCACATCGGCGGCAAGACACTTTAAGGCTGATCGCAAGGCCCCCCGCCACGGGACGCAGATGGATCGCGCAGCGAGGTTTCTCCTTGTGCGGTCATTGGCTCCTCAGCCTGTACCGCATAGGAAGTAAATCAGGTTTTGGTTAACCTTCGGTTAAAAGGAGAGCCGGGCCTGCTTCTTCTTGTCCAAAATACCTCAGGGTGAATTGGCCGCAGGCCAAGAGGGGCAGCGCCCCTGGCTTCAGGTTTCTGCCTTTTTTTCCCACTGGCCCGAGGCCTCGGACCAGTATTGTGCAGAACAGCCAGCGTCCGTCAGTGTCTTCCATTGGCTGCGCGCGCGTTTGACGGCATCTCCGTCGGTGCCGTCAAACAAGACACAGACCCGCTGCAGCGCCTCCACCTCGTCCGAACTCACCGATGCACCATCGACAGCCATCACGCAATCCGGGGTATTGGCAGCCATCGCGCCAGTGGTCAGAAGTACCGGCTGCAGCGCATCATTGGGCCCACCCTGCACCCCGTGTGGCAGAAAACTATCCTTAGCGCCCTGCCAGAGATGTTCGTCCAACCACCCCATGCGATCCGGGTCCCGACCGCGAACCGCAACCCGCCAACCCGCGCCCCCTGCCTTTTCCAGCAGCATGGGTAGGGTCTGTTCTAGGGACCTGCGGGTGAGGTGATAAAAGAAGACCGCGCCCATTATCGCCTCACTCCGCCCCAGTCTGCGTCTCGGTCTGCGTCTCGGTCTGCGTCTCGGTCTGCGTCTCGAAGCCATTGTGTACCAACCGGTTCAGCGCAGACACGCCCCAGCCGGTGGCCCCCTTGGGCGCATAGCTGGTGTCTGCCTTGACCGAAGCAACGCCGGCAATATCCAGGTGAATCCAAGGGGTCTCGTCCTTGACGAACCGCTTCAGGAACTGGGCTGCGGTAACGGATCCCGCTGCGCGACCACCGGTGTTCTTGATATCCGCAATACGGGATTTAATCAGATCATCGTAGCCCTTTCCCAAGGGCATCCGCCAAGCACCTTCATCTTCGGCAGCGGCGGCTTTGAGAAAGGCATTGCACAGCGCGTCATTGTTCGAAAACACACCGGCATTTTCATGCCCCAAGCCTACGATAATGGCCCCTGTCAGGGTGGCCAGATCAATCATGCCAACCGGGTTGAACCGCTCTTGCGTGTACCACATCACATCACAGAGCACCAAACGCCCTTCGGCATCGGTGTTGATCACCTCAATGGTGTCACCCTTCATCGATGTCACCACATCGCCGGGACGGGTGGCATTGCCAGAGGGCATGTTTTCCACCAACCCAACCAAGCCAACCACATTGGCCTTGGCGCCGCGCAGCGCAAGCGCCCGCATGGTGCCGGCCACCACGCCCGCCCCGCCCATGTCCATGGTCATATCTTCCATGCCTCCCGCCGGTTTCAATGAGATACCGCCAGTGTCAAACACCACGCCCTTGCCGACCAGCGCCAGTGGAGCCTCGCCCTCAAGGCCGCCGTTCCACTGCATGATCACCACTTTGGAGGGGCTATCGGAGCCCTGACCGACACAGAGCAGCGAGCGCATCCCCAGCTCTTCCAACTGCGGCTCGTCCAGCACCTCGACCTTCAGGCCGATGGCTTCCATCTCAACCAGGCGGTTGGCGAATTCGGTTGTGGTCAGTACATTGGCGGGCTCATTGATCAGATCGCGGGTCATGTGGACGCCTTCGGCCACCGCCAGCATCGGTGCAAATTTGGTGGCAGTCTCTTCATGCGCCTTATGCGCAATCACCACGGCGTCGAGTGTCTTGCTGTCCTGGGCCGTTTTATGCTGATCAAATGAGTAACTGCGCAGAGCAATACCAAGCGCCAGATCGGCGGCTTTGGGCATTGATCCGGCCATCACCGTCATGATCTTGCCGGCCCCTATTTTGGCCAGGGCCGCACCGGCCTTGCGGGCCTCAATCGGAGTGACCCGGCGTGGCAGTACCAGCACATCCAACGCTTCGACCTGCAGTCCGGCAGGCCAGCCCAGAGAGATGATCTGGCCGGTCTTGGCTTTCTTAAAACTGTCGCTGGCGATGAGCCGCGCCAAGGCGCCTTTGCTCAGTCGGTTGGCGCTGCGTCCAGCCTGATCCATGAGGCCCTCGGGGGTGATCAGGATCACCAGACGCCCGACCTGTTCTGACAGTGACTTGGGGTCGTAATCGACAAAACGGATTGGTGTCAGATGGCTCATGAAGCGGGCTCCAGCTTAGGTTGATACGAGGTGCTGCAACAGCTAGCCTGCGACACCGCAATTGGCTAGGGGCAGTCGAAGGCGAAGGATCTGCGTTGACGTGGAAATTGCAGTTTTACCCGGCCTCAATCTACGCTAACATCGACGACAATAAATATGGCTAGATCTGGGGGGATCGCAGTGTCACGATTCGACAGGTACCTGCTGTCCCAATATCTACTGTTTTTCGGCTTCTTCTCGCTGATCCTGGTGGCGGTATTCTGGATCAACCGGGCGGTGGTGCTGTTTGATCGGCTGATTGGCGATGGACAATCGGCGCTTGTATTTCTTGAATTCACCACATTGGCGCTGCCCAACCTTGTGCGGATGGTTCTGCCGGTTGCCGCCTTTGCCTCGGCGGTTTGGGTGACCAACCGGTTGAGCAGAGAAAGTGAGCTGACAGTGTTGCGGGCCACCGGCACCAGCCCCTGGCAAATGGCCCGGCCAGCGCTTGTTTTTGGTGTTGTCACCGCGCTGATGATGTCGGTGCTCACCCATTTCCTGCTGCCTGCATCGATTGGCCAGCTGAAGGACCGTGAATCCGAAGTCACCCGCAATATTACCGCCAAGCTGTTGAACGAAGGCAGTTTCCTGCACCCCGCTAAGGGCGTCACCGTTTACATCCGCAAAATCGACCCGGACGGAACGCTGAACGATGTATTCCTTTCCGACCGGCGCACCCCGGGTCAAAGCGTCCTCTATACCGGGGCGCGGGCCTTTCTGGTTCGAGAACAGGATCGCTCCCATCTGGTGATGGTGGACGGAATGGCGCTTCGCATGGATCTTCAGGGCCGCAAGCTATCATCAACTGTCTTTTCTGATTTCTCATATGATATAAGTAGCTTGACGGACAAAAACGGGCAAAGAAACCGCGGCATTCGGGTTATTCCCAGTTATGAGTTGCTGACGCGTCTGGATCAGATTGCCGAGCGGGAAAAATTCAGTCGCGGCCAATTGACCGAAGAACTGCATCTGCGCTTTGCCCGGGCGCTTGTCTGCGTCGCGGTTGTGTTGATCGGGTTTTCGTCACTGATGCTGGGGACATTTTCACGGTTCGGAGTGTGGCGTCAGGCGCTGCTGGCCTTTGTGCTGCTGGTTGTCATCGAAGGTCTGCGCGGCGTGGTGGCTGGGCCGGTCCTTGAGAATGCCGATCTTTGGCCACTGATCTATCTTCCCTCGGCAATTGGGCTGGTGATCGCAGCCATCTTCCTTCAACTTGCAGCACATCCGATCAAACTGTTTAGACGCCCCTCACAACCGGCAACAAGAGAGGCTGCCCAGTGACGCTAGACCTCTATTATGCGCGCCGCTTCCTGCAATGGTTCGCCATCATTTGCATTGTCTTGCTTACGCTGGTGATGTTGATCGACCTCAACGAACAGTTCCGTCGTTTTGACGGGTTTGGTCTTAGTTTTGGTCAGCTGGTAAACCTGACCTTATTGACGGCGCCAGCGGCGTTGGACCAGTTTCTGCCGCTGATCATGATTCTATCCACCATTGTGTTGTTTGTCGGTCTTGCACGCAGTAGCGAATTGGTGGTGACCCGTGCCATAGGCCGGTCAGGGCTGCGCGCCCTGGCCGCACCGCTGAGCATGGCTGCGTTGATTGGCGTGCTGACAGTCACCACGCTGAACCCTATTGTTGCAGCCACCTCAAACCGGTATCAAGATCTGGCGGATTCCTACCGCACCGACGGCTCAGCGGCGCTGTCGCTGTCTGGTGAGGGCCTTTGGCTGCGCCAGGGCGGGGCTCAGGGCCAGTCCGTCATTCATGCCGCCGGCTATGGCGGTGAGGCCGGCAATATCAGCCTGTATGATGTCACCATCGTTTCTTATGCTCCCGACGGAGGGCCCGTGCGCCAGATCATCGCTGAAAGTGCTCAAATTCAGGGGGACGTCTGGCTATTGAAAAATGCCAAGGCCTGGCCTCTGACGCCCGGTCTCAACCCTGAAACAAACTCGGCCATTCATGACGAACTTAGACTGCCGACAACCCTGACCCAGGATCGCATTCGCGACAGTCTTGGATCTGCCGACGGGGTTTCGATCTATGACCTGCCAGAAACAATTCGGGTCCTTGGCCAGGCCGGGTTTTCGACCAAACGGCATGAAGTTCGGTTTCAGGTAGAACTGGCGCGGCCGTTGTTTCTGATGGCCATGGTTCTGGTCGGCGCAGCTTTCACCATGCGTCACGCGCGGTCGGGAGGCACCGGGCTGGCGGTTCTGATAGCCGTGCTGTTGGGCTTTGGCCTCTATTTCATCCGTAATTTCGCTCAAATCCTCGGCGAGAACGGCCAGATCCCGGTCAGCCTGGCGGCCTGGGCTCCGCCGGTTGCCTCGGTCCTGTTGACCCTTGGCCTGCTGCTGCATGCGGAGGACGGCTGACATGCGTCGTACTCTTTATGTATTGACCTTGGTTCCCTGGATGATCCTGGCCTCAACGGCCGGTGCCCAGCAAACCTCGGTGTCAGTGGACGACAGACGGCCGGCATTGCTGGTTGCCGATACGGTCTACATCACCCCGGACCGCACCTTGATCGCCGAGGGCAATGTCGAAGCCTATCAGGGCGACATCCGCTTGCGGGCACAGAAAATCACCTTTGACCGCGACAAGGGCACCCTTCATATTGAAGGCCCTATTCGCATAGATCAGGGCGGCGAGATCACCATTCTGGCAAATGCCGCTGACATGGACAAAGACCTCCGCAATGGTATCCTCAAGGGGGCCCGCATGGTGTTTCAGCAGCAGCTGCAACTGGCCTCGGTGCAGATGACTCGGGTCAGTGGTCGCTATACGCAACTCTACAAGACATCGGCCACCTCCTGCCAGATCTGTGATGATGGCTCGCCGCCGCTCTGGCAAATCCGGGCCGAGAAGGTCACCCACGACCAGCTGGAGAGACAGCTCTACTTTGAGAACGCACAGTTCCGAATTCTGGATGTGCCAGTGTTCTATTTCCCAGCTCTGCGCCTGCCCGATCCGACACTAGAGCGCGCCTCGGGTTTACTGGTGCCGTCAGTACGCACCACGTCGGGTTTGGGCACCGGGGTCAAAGTGCCTTACTTCTTCACTCTGGGCGACTCCCGGGACCTGACACTGGCCCCCTACCTGTCGTCCAAAACACGCACCCTTGACGCCCGCTACCGACAGGCCTTCAAAACGGGAACACTGGAAGTCGAAGGCGCCTTGACCCGCGATGACCTGCAGCCCGGCGATACCCGCGGTTATCTGTTTGCTGATGGCGCCTTCGATCTGCGCAAAGGCTACAATCTTGAATTTCAAATCAGAACCGTCTCGGACGATGCCTATCTTGCCGATTACGGGCTGCCAGATCTCGACCGTCTGCGCTCGCAACTGACGCTGACAAAAGTCAATCGCGACAGCCTGTTCCACACCAGTATGATCTACTACAAAACGCTGCGGGATTCCGACGAGCAGACTGAAATTCCATCCTCGATCGGTGACATTTATTATCAGCAGCGCTTTCACCCTGAGCAACTGGGCGGTGAGTTGCAAATGACCCTGCTGGCCCACGCCCACAACCGCTCTTCGAACACTGATATTATAGGTCGCGATATCGCCCGCACCACGGTGGATGCCAACTGGCAACGCGAATGGCACCTACAGAACGGAGTTGTCACCCAGACCCAATTTGGCCTGTCCGCCGATGCGTTCAACATTCAGGATGACAGTACATATTCGTCAAATGAATCCCGTCTGACGCCACGCGGTGCCATTACATTTCGACTGCCGATGACGCGCCAATCCACCTCTGGGGGCACGGAATTCCTGGAACCTATTGTGCAGCTGGGCTGGACCGATACCATTGGCGATGCGGTGCCAAATGACGAAAGCAATTTCGTCGAGTTTGATCAGGGCAATTTGCTGGAAATGTCCCGGTTTCCGGCAACCGATGCCCGCGAGGATGGCGTGACCTTGGTTTATGGCATCAACTGGGCTCGGTATTCGCAAGACGGCTGGCAGGCCTCCGCCGCCCTCGGCCAGGTGTTTCGCAGCACTGCAGACAGCCAATTCACCAAATCTTCGGGCCTTAGCGGCACCTCCTCCGATATATTGATGGCCGGGCAGCTCAGGCTTAACGACGATATCGCTATCACAACCCGCGGCTTGCTAAATGGCGCGCTGAACTTCTCCAAGGCCGAACTTCGCGGCGATTGGTCCAACCAGAACGCCCAGATTTCGGGCAGCTACCTATGGCTGGGCACCGATGCGGCCGAAGGCCGAACCGAGGAAACCTCGGAATTTTGGTTCAATGGCCGCTATCAGATTCACTCGAACTGGTCCGCCAGCGCCAATCTGCGCTACGATATTTCCGATTCTCGTGCGTCACGCGCCGGTATTGGATTTGTCTACACAAACGAATGCGTCAAGGTCGATCTTTCGGTTAACAGGCGCTATACTACCACATCAAGTGTTGAGCCTTCGACCGATTTCGGCTTTACCATCGCATTGAACGGGTTTTCCGTTGATAGCGGCACACAAAATTACAGGCGATCATGCAGCAATTCCTAAAGTCTTGGTTCTCTGCCCCGGATCTGGTCCGCGGCACAATCCGTTTAACCTACACGGCCCTCTTTCTTGGTGCGGCGGTCATTGTGCCGCAATCCACGTCAGCACAGGGGTTATTTTCGCCAGCTGTCACCGTCAATGAATCGGTGATCACAAAATACGAACTGGAACAACGGACCCAGTTCATGCGGCTGCTTGGCACCCCGGGTGACCCCAACAAACGGGCGCTTGAGGATCTGATCAACGACCGGCTCCAGAAAGAGGCCACGGCCCAGGCCGGGATCACGCTCTCCGAAGATGCAATTACCCTTGGCATGACCGAATTCGCCGGGCGGGCCAACCTGACCCTCGAGGAATTTCTCAAAGCGCTGGGGGAAAATGATGTGGCCCCCGAAACCCTGCGCGACTACACCATTGCCGGCCTGAGCTGGCGGGACTATGTCGGCTCGCGGTTCCTGTCTTTGGCGCGCCCCAGTGAAGGCGAAATCGACCGGGCCATGGGCCGGGCCGACACCGGTGGTGTGCAGGTGCTGCTGTCCGAAGTGATCATCCCGATCAATGAACAGAATGTGGGTCAGGTTAAAGAACTCGCAGAACAAATCAGCCAGCTGGACAGCTTTTCAGCCTTTTCATCCGCCGCGACACAATATTCCGCTGCCGATAGCCGCAACAATCAGGGTCACCTGCCCTGGGTCTCACTGACCAAGCTACCGCCACAACTGCAGGAAGTTGTGTTGGCTCTGAACGCAGGCGAAATCACCTCGCCGCTGCAAGTGCAAGGCGCCATTGCCCTGTTTCAGATGCGCGACGTCCGGGAAGTCGCCGGTGCCGCCCCTCGCTTTGCCGCTATTGAATACGCCAGCTACCTGATTGCAGGTGGCCACAGCCCGCAGGCGCAGGCAACCGCGCAACAGCTCGCCGCCCAGATCGACACCTGTGACGACCTCTACGGCATCGCCAAAGACCAGGATCCTGCGGTGCTGGAGATCCAGAGCCTGGCGCCGGCGGAGATCCCGCTGGATGTGGCACTGGAGCTGGCAAAACTTGACAGTGGCGAGACCTCTGCCGTGCTGACCCGCAACAATGGCCAAACCCTGGTGCTGCTGATGATGTGCGGCCGCACCGCTGATCTGGGCACCGACGAGGATGACGGCCGTCAGGGGGTCGCAAATGCGCTCACCCAACAACGGCTTGAGGCCTATGCCGCCAGTTTCATTGAACAACTTCGCGCCGACGCCGAAATCGTGATAAAGTGAGCCCATTCCCCCCCATTGCCCTCAGCTGTGGGGAGCCCGCCGGAGTGGGCCCTGAAATCGCCGCCAAGGCCTGGGACAAGCTGCGCGATAGTTGCCCGTTTTTCTGGATCGGCGATCCCCGTCATCTTCCTGAGGGCACTGCGTTTGTGGAAATTTCCACCGCCGCCGAATCCCTGACTGTCTGCGCCACCGCACTGCCGGTTTTACCGATGGCTTTTGACGGTGCCGCCATCGCAGGACTGCCTGTTGCACGGCACGCCGCAGGTGTCATCCAGTCGATCGAAACAGCCGTGAGCCTTGTCCAGAGCGGCCAGGCCTCGGCACTCTGTACCGCACCAATCCATAAAAAGGCCCTGATCGACGGGGCTGATTTTGCCTATCCGGGCCACACCGAATTCCTGGCGGCGCTGGCCGGGCGCAACCGCGTGGTGATGATGCTGGCCTGCGAGCAGTTGCGCGTGGTGCCTGCCACCATTCATATTGCCCTGGCCCAGGTGCCCCGGCATCTGACCCCGGTTCTGCTACGCGAAACCATCGAGATCACGGTCAAAGGATTGCAAGACCAATTTGGAATCCCTCACCCGCGCATCGCAGTGGCCGGCCTGAACCCTCATGCGGGCGAAGGCGGCGCGATGGGCTCCGAGGAACTCGACTGGATCAATGCCCTGCTTCAAGACATGCAGAGTGACAGCTATGATCTCACCGGTCCACATCCCGCCGACACCCTGTTCCACGCCGCCGCCCGCGCCCGTTATGATGCTGCCATCTGCATGTACCACGACCAGGCGCTGATCCCGATCAAAACACTGGATTTTGATCGCGGCGTCAATGTCACCCTCGGCCTGCCCTTCATTCGCACCTCCCCCGACCACGGCACTGCTTGTGATATCGCCGGCTTGGGACAGGCCAATCCCAGCAGCCTGATCGAAGCGCTCAAAATGGCGCAGACCATGGCCAAATCCTCTTGATCCTTCATCTGGCTGCAAATATCCCCGCCGGAGGCATAAAGTTTTGAAGCCTCCCCAACGTCCAGTCCCAACGCCCAACCCCAAGTTAGAAACAATATGACCACCATCGACAGCCTGCCTCCCCTGCGCGAGGTTATTGCAGACCACCAGCTCTCCGCCCGCAAATCACTGGGCCAGAATTTTCTGCTCGACCTGAACCTGACCGCCAAGATCGCCCGCTTGGCCGGTGATCTGTCTGACTGCGACGTATTGGAAATCGGCCCCGGCCCTGGTGGTTTGACCCGAGGCCTGCTGGCCGAGGGGGCCCGCCGGGTGCTGGCCGTCGAAAAAGACGCACGTTGCCTGCCCGCGCTGGCCCAGGTCGCCGCCGCCTACCCCAATCGTCTGCAGGTGATCGAAGGCGATGCGCTGGAGATCAATCCACTTGAACACCTGACCCCGCCAATCCGGGTTACTGCCAACCTGCCCTATAATATCGGCACCGAATTGCTGGTGCGCTGGCTGACCCCCAAACAATGGCCGCCGTTCTGGCAGAGCCTGACCCTGATGTTCCAGCGCGAAGTGGCCGAACGCATCGTGGCGCAGCCGGGCACCAAGAAATATGGCCGTCTCGCCCTCTTGGCACAGTGGCGCGCCGAGCCGCATATCGTGATGTCGCTGCCGCCCGGAGCCTTCACCCCACCGCCAAAGGTATCCAGCGCAGTTGTCCATCTGACGGCGCTGCCCGAACCTCGGTTTCCAGCAGATGCCGGCACCCTGAATCAGGTGGTGGCCGCCGCCTTCAACCAGCGCAGGAAAATGCTGCGGTCGGCACTGAAAAGCGTGTCTCCCGACATCGAAGACCACCTGAAGGCTGCCGGCATTCCTCCGACCGAGCGCGCAGAGCAGGTTGGTCTCGAAGCGTTCTGCGCCCTGGCACGCAGCTTGAATCCCGGGACCTGACGGCGACACCCGCCTATGGCTTGCCAATCCCCGGCGCAAGAACAGCTATGGTTTTGACATTCTGCGAGGTGTCACCACGACACCCCAAATGCAAAAAGCCCCGGTCCAACTGGACCGGGGCTTTTCTCTGTCTCTATTCTCTGTCTCAATAAAACAGGCTTACTCAGCCGCTTCAGGCGCATCTCCAGCCTTACGGTCTGACGCCGTGGGCGCCTCAGCTCTGGGTGCGACCGACGCCTCAACCTTGGGCGCGACCGGTGCCTCAACCTTGGGCGCGACCGGCGCCACGGGTGTTGCAGCCTTGGCTACGACAGGGTCCTCTACCGCTTTGACGGCGACTGGTTCCTGAGGTCTTGGAGCGGGTTTTCGCGTCCGCGGGCGGCGAGTGCTGGTTTTTTTAGGTTTGCTTTCCGGCGTCTCGACCAGACCGGAATCCCCTGCCGGTTCGACCGTGTTGCTCACCTCCAGGACATCAGGCTGTGGCGCCCCTGCTGGATCATCGCGAGGGGTGGTTGCCGGTTCATTCCGGGCCGCAGCGTCACTGCGGGCCGCGGCATCGCGTTCCTGACGCTCGGCGCGTTCCCGGTCGCGCTCAACCTGGCGCTCCCGATTTTGCCGTTCCTGCTCTTCGCGACGGGTATCCTGCTCGCGCTGAGCCTCTCCCAGCATCCGCAAATAGTGCTCTGCGTGCTGTTGGAAGTTCTCAACGGCGACCCCATCATTGCCCAACTGGGCATCGCGCGCCAGTTGATTGTATTTGTCGATGATTTGTTGCGGAGTGCCACGCACCTTGCCCTCTGGGCCCGAGCTATCGAACACCCGGTTCACAACATTACCACCACCAGTGGGGCGATTGCGGTTCGATTTCGACCGCGAACGTGTTTTAGACGATCTCATTTGTTTAACGTCAGCCTTGATTCGTTGCGTCGCAGATCCCAAAGTGCGCCTATTAGCGCCGGATCATCGACCATTTTGGGCTTGGTGTCGCCGGTAAGGATTTCAAACCGAACACTCTGCGACACCTATGTGTAACCCTGACCAGCACATCCAGACAAGGGGCAGGATGGGATTTTTCCACTTTTTCGATCAAAAATGCCAATTTAGCGACCAAACGCATCCCATTTAGTCGGCTTGCGCACAAACCACCCGATTCCGGCCATCCAAATCCTGAACCACCCGGATCTGACGCAGGCCGGCCTGCTCGAACAGGTCCGCCACCGCCACCGCCTGGGTTGGGCCGATTTCAACCAGCACCCGGCCGCCCCGGGTCAGGTAATTTCCCACCTCGCTGGCAATACGGCGATAGGCGCCCAAACCGTCACCGCCATCTGTCAGCGCCATTTGCGGTTCGTGGTCGCGCACCTCGGCCGACAGACCCGGCATTTCAGACAGCGCTATGTAGGGCGGGTTGGACACGATGAGATCAAATTTTCCATCCACGGTCTGAAACCAGTCCGATAGGCGAATATCAGCCCGTGCTTGCACCCGCTGCAGCACCGCATTGGCACTGGCCTGCAAACAGGCGGCTTCGCTTAAATCCACCCCAAGGCCGGTGGCCTGCTGTTGTTCAGCCAGCAGCGTCACTAGAATGCAGCCCGAGCCGGTGCCCAGATCCAACAGCCGCTGAAACGGCAGTGACAGGGCCGCCTCGATCAGGCATTCGGTCTCCGGACGCGGATCCAGAACTTCACCCGACACTTTGAACCGGCGACCATAAAACGCGCGCTCGCCCAACAAATGCGACACCGGCACCCGAATGGCCCGCAGCGCAATCAACTGGTCATAGCGCTCGGCAATATCAGGATCCAGATCCTCAGGTGCGATCAGAGTGACCCGGCTGGCCTCGATCCGGGCCGCATGGGCCAGCAACACGCGGGCATCACGGGCCGGATCCGGCACCCCGGCGGCACGCAGCCGTGCGGTGGCGGTGACCATCGCCTGCGCCGCAGTCTGGGCGCCGCTCATTGGCCCATTTCGGCCAGAAGCCGCGCCTGATTGTCTGCTGACAAAGCGTCGATCATCTCGTCCAGATCCCCCGCCATCACCTGATCCAGCTTGTAGAGCGTCAGGTTGATACGGTGATCGGTCATCCGGCCCTGCGGGAAATTATAGGTGCGGATACGTTCCGAGCGATCCCCCGACCCCACCTGCGCCGCGCGGTCCGCCGAGCGTTCACTGTCCACCCGCTGACGTTCCAGATCATACAGCCGGGTCTTCAGCACCTGCATCGCAATCTCACGGTTGCGGTGCTGGGATTTCTCCGAGCTGGTGACAACGACACCACTGGGCAAATGAGTGATGCGCACAGCGGAATCGGTGGTGTTCACGTGCTGGCCACCGGCACCGGAGGCCCGCATGGTATCAATGCGCAGGTCAGTGGCGTTGATCTCGATATCCACGTCTTCGGCCTCGGGCAGAACTGCGACAGTTGCAGCCGAGGTGTGGATACGGCCGCCACTTTCGGTGGTCGGAACCCGCTGCACCCGGTGCACACCGGATTCGAACTTCATTCGGGCAAAGACATTTTCACCTTTGATATGGGCCACAACTTCCTTGATGCCGCCCAATTCGGTGAATTGCTCCTCTAGCACCTCGAATTTCCAGCCACGCGCCTCAGAGTATCGCTGGTACATGCGCAGCAGGTCTGCGGCAAACAGCGCCGCCTCGTCGCCGCCGGTACCGGGGCGAATTTCCAGCATGGCCGGCTTGGTATCTGCCGCGTCTTTCGGCAATAACGCCAGTTGCAAGGCGGTCTCGGCAGCCGGTATCGCCGCCTTCAGAACCGGGATTTCCTCTTCGGCAAGCCCCTTCAAATCCGGGTCAGACAGCATCTCTTGTGCGTCACCCAGATCGGTAATGAGCCGTCGGTAGGACATGATCTGTTCCACAACCGGGCGCAGGTCCGAGTATTCCTTGGCCAGCTGGGCAATATCGCTGCCACTGGTGCCATCGGACATCAAGGCCTCAATATACTGAAACCGCTGGATGATCTGTTCAAGACGTTGTTCGGGAACCATAGGTGGGTGATCCGCTTGTAGTGAAATTTGGTCTGGCCTGATCCTTGTGATATGCTAGCGCCATGCAACATGCCAGAGCCGTTATCGCCGCCACCCTTGCCCTCTGGGCGCAACCCGTACTGTCTGATGTCGTTGTCCCCGGCGGCAAGACCATTGATTGCTACTGCACCGACAGGTCTGGCTCGCGGGTAGAATTGGGCCAGACCATCTGCCTGCAGGTTGACGGGCGCATGTTCATGGCGCAGTGCCAAATGTCGCTCAATGTGCCGATGTGGCGCGAGGTGCAGCAGGGCTGCCTGTCCTCCTCGCTGGATCAAAACCAGAGCAACGACAGCCCGGTCGCCCCATATCCGCAGCTGTAAACGCCGGTCTTCTAGTCGGCCGGCATCGCCTCGGGAACCGCCTCAATTCCCATTTGGCGCAGCCAGTCACCAATCCGCGCCCCGTTCACGCCCAGATCTGACCGTCCAAATCGCAGCCGGGCATAGACTTTCAGGAAATCTCCATCTTGTCGCGCCGTGGTATAATCTGGAAATCCCATAAATTTGGTCCGGGTCACATAGGTCGCCAAGCCGTCCTCAACAGAGCCCGCCAGCAGTTTGGTCCGCGGCGCGGCACTGGCCACTCGGTCAAACCGGGCCAGCCCGCCGGGCCCGGTTTGCACCACCCGGAACACACCGCCACGAAACGTCTTGTCCTCGGAAAAATCCGGTTGGATGTTCCAGTCAATCGGGTCAACCGGAGCCAGTCGGATCAAGCCCAGCACCACCACAACAGCGGCCAAACAAATCCAGCCAAATATCATAATTCGTCCCATACCTCAGCCGCCCCCCGCTGTGATGCGGCCCCAAAGCCACAATTGGATTTGGGGAGCTATCTTATTTTGTTGTCACACCCGGTAGTATGCACAGCATCTCATACAACAGGTTGGCGCCCGTCAAGGCGGTGTTGCCGGTGGTGTCATATGGCGGCGACACCTCAACCAGATCACAGCCGACAATATTCACCCCCCGCAAGGCCCGGATCAGTTCCAACGCCTGTGGAGTCGTCAATCCGCCGATCTCGGGGGTTCCGGTGCCCGGTGCATAGGCCGGATCCAGACTGTCAATATCATAGGTCAGATAGGTCGGCCTATTGCCAATATCGCGACGTATTTCCGCGCCGAGATTGCTCAGCGACCGATGCCACAGCTCAGCCGCCGGGAATTGCTGAAAGCCCCAGCCCTGCGCTTCGGTGAAATCGCTGGCCGCATAGCCAGTTCCGCGCAGTCCTACCTGATAAGTCTTGTCCGCCTGTATCAGACCTTCCTCATAGGCCCGGCGAAACACGGTGCCATGAGTTTCCTTTTCGCCGAACATCTCGTCATTGACATCCGCATGGGCATCCACATGCACCACCGCCACCGGGCCATATTTCTTGGCGATTGAGCGCAGGATCGGCAGGGTTATCGAGTGATCGCCGCCCATCGCCACCGGCACCACATTGGTGGCGACAATCGCGTCATAGCTGGACTCGATGATACGCAGGCTGTCCGGCAACGAGAAGGTGTTGATCGCAAGATCGCCGATATCGGCGATTTGCAGGTAATCAAAAGGCGCCGCCTTGGTGGTCATATTATAGGGCCGGATCATGGCGCTCTCGGCCCGTATCTGTTTGGGGCCAAAGCGAGTGCCAGATCGCCACGAGGTGCCGATATCCATCGGGATACCCAACACCGCCACATCCAGCCCCGCAAGGGACGACGCCTGCGGCAATCTCATGAATGTCCCCGGTCCAGAAAACCTGGCCAGGTCGTTGCCGCTGATCGGTTGATTATACTCAGTCATTGTTTCTCATATTCCAGCCCAACAGGCAGATAATTTCAGTAGCCGCATGGGCTGCGGCAATGGCCGTGGCCCCCGTGGTATCAAATGGTGGCGACACTTCAACCACATCACCGCCCATAATGTTGATGCCGGCGATGTCGCGCAATATGCGCGCCGCCTGCGCCGAGGTCAGCCCACCCCACACCGGCGTCCCGGTTCCCGGAGCAAAAGCCGGGTCCAACCCGTCAATATCAAAGCTCAGATAGGTCGGATGATCGCCCAGGATCTCTTTGATCCGGCGCGCCGTTGCCGCCGCACCGATCTCATGCACTTCGGCGGCATCAATGATATTCATCCCCATTGTGTCTTCGTTGCTGGTGCGAATACCAACCTGAACCGAGCGGGCAGGATCAATCAGCCCCATCTTGATCGCCTTGTAGACAAAGGTGCCGTGATCGACCCGGTCCATATCGTCATCCGCCCAACTGTCACTATGGGCGTCAAACTGCAACAGCGCCATTGGTCCGTATTTCTCGGCATAGGCCTTAAGGATGGGAAAGGTGATATAATGATCCCCGCCCAAGGCGACCGAGGCCACATCGGCGGCCAGAATGCCGTGAATATGCTTTTGTAGCGCATCTGGAAAGCCGGCAATATTCGCGTAGTCAAAGGCCAGGTCGCCATAATCAATAATCGCAAACTCGCTCAGCGGGTCATAGCCCCAGCCATAAGGCGCATCCGGACTTTGCAAGGCGCTGGCCTCGCGGATGGCCCGTGGCCCCAGACGCGTTCCAGGACGATTGGTCACCGCCTGGTCAAACGGCACGCCGGTAACGGCAATATCAACGCCGCTCAAATCCTTACGATACCTGCGCCGCAAAAACGACGTGGCACCGCCAAAGGTATTCTCAAAGCTCAACCCTTTCAGGTCTTCGCGCGTAAAGGCCTCATCGACCAAGTATTTTGCATCTTCCAATGCCATTTTATCATACCCTTCAGCCTGCGACTGCGCTCTGGCATAGACCAGCGCTTGCCGCCTGTCACCTCACCTGTTGCCCGCCCCGTCAGCGTAGGGCTTGCGACCGCTCAACCAGCCGGGCAAAGAACGAGGCTCCAATCGGCGCGATCTCATCATTGAAGTCATATTTCGGGTGATGCAGGCCCGCGCTCTCGCCCTGCCCCAAAAACAGATAGGCCCCCGGACGCGCCTGCAACATATATGAGAAATCCTCAGCCCCCATTTCGCGGCGGCCCTCGGCCTCCACGTGGCTGTCGCCCGAGACCTCCCTGGCCACGCCAACCGCAAACGCCGCTTTGTCGGCGTGATTGATGGTGGCAGGATAGCCCAGTTCATACGCCAACTTAGCCTCAACCCCGTAGCTCGCCGCCTGACCGTCAACAATCTCCTGCATCCGCGTCATCACCATCGCCTGTACCTCGGGGTCAAAGGTACGCACGGTACCATTGATATAGGCAGTATCGGGAATGACATTGTCGGTGGTGCCGGTGTGGATCTGGGTGACCGAGATCACCAGATCCTGCAACGCATAGTGATTGCGGCTGACAATGGTCTGGATCGCCTGGGCAATACCACAGGCCGCCATCACCGGATCGCGGGTCTCATGCGGCATCGCGCCATGACCACCAAGCCCCTGAATGTTAATATGAAACTCGTCCACTGCCGCCATCAGCGCACCTGAGGTGGTCAGGAAATCCCCCGCCGGCAATCCCGGCGCATTGTGGATGCCGTAGACTTCACCAATATCGAAACGATCCATGATCCCCTCATCCACCATCACACCGGCGCCGCCACCGGCTTCCTCAGCCGGTTGAAAAATCAACGCCACCCGACCACAAAAATTCCGCGTCTCAGCCAGGTATTTTGCCGCCCCCAACAGCATCACCATGTGACCGTCATGACCACAAGCATGCATCTTGCCGACCTTGGTCGATGCATAGTCAACCCCGGTGCCTTCGGGTATCGGCAAGGCATCCATATCCGCACGCAACCCGATGGTCGGCCCAATCCCCTGGCCGTTGATGATCGCCACCATGCCAGTCTGCGCAATACCCTCATGCAGCTCGTCCACCCCAAACGCCCGCAAACGCTCGGCCACAAATGCAGATGTTTCCGGCAGATCGAAACCCAGTTCCGGGATCGTATGCAAATGCCGCCGCCAGGTCTTCATGTCTTCGGCAAAGTCGGCGATACGATTGACAACGGGCATGGGCTGGACTCCTTAGGTCAGACTCGGGATTGATGTATCTGACACTGGAACGAAAGCCGCCGCAATGCCCGAAAACACCTTGATCCACGACCAGACCGCCGGCATCGAACGGCTGCTGGAAATCATCCGCCAACTGCGGGATCCGCAATCCGGCTGTCCCTGGGATATTGAACAGGATTTTGCCAGCATAGCCCCCTACACAATCGAGGAAGCCTATGAGGTTGCCGATGCCATCGAGCGGCAGCAATGGCAGGAATTGAAGGGCGAACTGGGCGATCTGCTGTTTCAATCGGTTTTCCACGCCCAAATGGCACATGAGGCCGGGCATTTCACCTTTCAGGATGTGGTCACCACCATGTCCGACAAAATGGTCAGCCGCCATCCACATGTGTTCGCAGATGAAAGCCGCGACAAATCCGCCGCGCAACAAACCCGCGACTGGGAGGAAATCAAGGCCACTGAGCGCGCGGGCAAAGATCAAAAAGGCACCCTTGACGGAGTTGCCTTGGGGCTGCCGGCTCTGCTGCGCGCCTATAAGCTGCAAAAACGCGCCGCCCGTGTTGGCTTTGACTGGCCCTCGGCGCAGGGCGTACTGGACAAGATCGCTGAAGAAAGCGCTGAACTGGTCGAAGCCCGCGATGAGCTGACCCAGGATGCCGTCGAAGAAGAGTTCGGCGATCTGATGTTTGTGATGGCCAATCTCGGTCGCCACCTCGGGGTTGAGCCCGAAGCCGCGCTGCGCCGTGCCAACGCCAAATTCACCCGCCGCTTTGAAGGTATTGAAACCCGGTTGGCGGCGCTGGGAAAATCCCCGTCGGACAGTAATCTCGATGAAATGGAGGCCCTGTGGACCGCGGTAAAAGCCGCTGAACGCAGCCCGCAAGACACCGAATAACGGCGCGCTTCTGACGCATCTTTTTGCCAAAAATACTCAAATCCCGACCTGCCGCCGCCACGACCGCTGGACAAATCACCATAGCCTTGCAAATCTCCGTCCCTGCAACACCAAGAGGCCTTTCATGACCGCACGCAAAATCATCATCGATACCGACCCCGGCCAGGATGACGCCGTCGCTATTTTGCTGGCCCTCGCCAGCCCCGAGGAGATCGATGTGCTCGGCATTACCGCCGTTGCTGGCAATGTTCCGCTGCCGCTGACCCAGAAAAACGCCCGCATCATTTGCGAGCTGGTCGGCAGGAGCGACATCCCGGTCTATGCCGGCTGCGACGCGCCGCTGCGCCGTCCACTGGTCACCGCCGAGCATGTGCATGGCAAAACCGGCCTCGATGGTCCGGAGCTGACAGATCCAACCATGCCGCTGGCCGATGGGCACGCGGTGGATTTCATCGTCGAGACCCTGCGCAGCCAGTCGTCCGGCACGGTCACCCTATGCCCGCTGGGGCCGCTTACCAATATCGCTGCCGCCTTTAACAAAGCTCCGGATATCATTGAAAAGGTGCAAGAAATCATTCTGATGGGCGGTGCTTATTTTGAGGTTGGCAATATCACCCCAGCAGCCGAGTTCAATATCTACGTTGACCCCGAGGCCGCCGACATCGTCTTCAAATCCGGCTGCCCCATCGTGGTGATGCCACTGGATGTGACCCACAAGGTACTGGTCACCAAACCGCGCTGTGATGCGTTTCGTGCTCTGGACAGCAAGGTTGGCACATTTGTTGCGCAAATGACTGAATTCTTCGAACGCTTTGATGTCGCCAAATACGGCTCTGCCGGTGCGCCTCTGCATGACCCCTGTGTCACCGCCTACCTGATCCGTCCGGCGCTTTTCACCGGCCGCCACATCAACGTGGAAATCGAGACCCAATCCGAGCTGACCCTGGGCATGACCGTCGCCGACTGGTGGGGGGTCACCGATCGCCCGGCCAATGCCACATTCATCGGTGACGTCGACGCCGACGGCTTTTTTGATCTGCTCACCGAACGACTGGCCCGGCTATGAGTGCGGCCTTGCATCTGGCCAAGCCTGACGACCTGAACAAGGTACTGGCGCTGGTTGAAGCCTTTCATCAGGAAATGGGTATTGCCAGCACCGAAGACAGCCGCCGCGCCGCCATTGAACCACTACTGAATGGCATCCCCTACGGGGCCGTCTATCTGGCTGGCCCAACCCGTGCACCGATCGGATACACCGTTGTGACCTTCAGCTGGTCGGTGGAATTTGGCGGCATGGATGGCTCTATCGACGAGCTTTACGTGCGGCCAGCGGTGCGCAGACGCGGCATCGCCACCGAGGTTCTGATCACCCTGCCAAAAACCCTGGCCGAGGCGGGGATCAAGGCGTTGCATCTGGACGTTGATCGCGAGGACCAAAGCGCACAACGGCTGTATGCCCGCACCCGTTTCAAACCACAGGACCGATATATGCTGATGACCAAGGAACTTTGAAACAGCAGGGCCCGCCAAAAACCAACAGCGCCACCGGCGTCAAAGTCCAGCCTCTTTTTGATCTCTTGCGGTACAATCGCGCAAATATCAAAAGCGGCTGCCGTCTGAGCAACCTGCCCCCTGTGCCTGCGCTCGGTCACACCCTTCACCAGGATCGCAATACCCTAGCCGCGCCCAAATCCAGCTCAGACCTAAGTAAAATTCGAATATGGTGCGCTTTTTGATTTAGAACATCATGAAATGGGCGCGCCTTTGGGCCACCTTCTAAACCACGTATCCATATTTGTTCCATATACCATGACCATATACAGCTCCGTTATGGGCCTCGATATACTTGGCATTTGTGTTGCTGAGTTGCGAAAAACGTGTTTCGAGACCAACCGCCTCTGATCGTGGTTTTAGCGATAGAAATGTCCCGAGCCGCGTTAACACGTCTTCAGGCCGATCCACCAAGTCTTCGTATCGGCTAATTAGGCAATCACTTTCCCTAAAATCTTTATCCGCTTGCGAATATGCAACATTCCAATGCTTCATTAATTCTGGCAGCGATGCTTGAGACAGTTTTTGGGTGGCCGTCGATACTGCACGAGGGTCGCGCATAAAAATTATGAAACGGCTTCCAGGAAATACACGACGAAGCCACCATATCTTGGTAAGATTTGGGGGTGATTTTTCAACAAGAACCGGCGAGGTTCCAACAATAAATTGCCGCCATTCCCTTAAGATTTGAGCACGATACGCATGGTAGTCAACTTGATTTTTCAACTCTTCCGACATTTCCTGACTAAATGCGAAAGCGCCGGGGCCACCAAATTTCCTGGCTGGAGAAAACACAGTTTGCATGTGTTGACCTTCGCTCTCCGGGACTGACGCTCGCAAATAGGACGTGTCAAACCGATCCACGATCATTCTTTCAAGCAGTGTTGTTCCGCTGCGATGAAGGCCGCATATGAAAACGAAGGATTCAATATTCGGATCGTACGCGTAGTTTTCTTTTTTCAGACGGGAGATGCCATTAGGGGAATTTTTTCTGGTAGACCGGCCCGGCATTAATTCTATCAGTTTTTTGGCGGCCGGTGACGTGAGTAGTCTCATAGTAATCCCCTGTTAGAGCATGCCCTTCTTAATGACATATATTCCGCTTTCCGAATGTGGGGAGCCAAGCCGGTCTCAGGAAAGCCATGTCATCGGGCCTATATCTACGGTGATCTCTCAATTCACAAGGCCGGTTTGTGTTGGCGGTGTTGCACAATTTTTGACGGCGGAGGTTTCACATCCGGGAACAAGGCCATTTCGACGATTCTCGACGCTATTTCTTGGTGGTGGCGTTGATGCGACTGGCAGGCTGCCCGGCTTGGCGCGAGATGACCCGCGCAAAGGCAACGCTGCTCTTGGGCCAAAAATCCTGCACCAAGGTTCAGGATCAGCCAGGTGGGAATGCACCGCCCCACCTGGGCACATCAATGCCTATGCGAACCAATCGCTTGAAATCTCCTCCGCTGCATTGACCCGTTGGAGATACGCGATCTGGATTGCCTCCTCGCCGCCCGCACCATCGGCATCAAATTCCAGCCATGAGGCAGACCTTGTTCCGTTTAAGCTCAGCAAGTCCGCTGCAAGAGCGGTCACCAAATCGGTGCCCATTGCCTCGAGAAAACCGGAAATCTCCAGCACATCCCCGTCGCTGAGCGAGAAATCTTTGATGGTATCGCCCAGTTCATCCAGCCCGGCGAAGACAAAGACATCCGCTCCGGAGCCGCCGGTGAGGATATCAGCATCGATGCCGCCGATGATCCGGTCGTCGCCGGTACCGCCATTGATCTGATCCACACCACTTCCGCCTGCAATGGTATCGTTGCCTGCGTCTCCTGCGATCCGGTCCATGCCGGCGCCGCCATCAATCACATCATCGTCATCGCCGCCGTAGATTCTGTCGTTGCCAGCGCCGGCGCTTATGGTGTCATTGCCGTTGTCGCCGTAGAGCTTATCGTTGCCTGCCCCGGTTTGGATCCAATCCTGTCCGTCACCGCCTTTTATCCAGTTGAGCCCTCCATCACTGGTGATGCTGTCGTTGCCAACACCGCCGTCAATCCTGTCGGCACCAGAGCCCGTGGTGATGGTGTCGTCACCACCGACAGACTTGATTTGGTTATTGCCGTCACCGGCACTGATATTGTCATTGCCGTCGCCGCTGTCAATTTTATCGGCACCCGAGCCGGTGGTGATGGTGTCGGCACCACCGCCGGACTTGATCTGATTGCGGCCTTCGCCTGCATTGATCAGGTCATCTCCCAAGCCAGCGTCGATCTTGTCATCGCCCAACCCCGAGAGGATCGTATCATTGCCGCTGCCAGACTTGATCTGGTTACTGCCGTCACCGGCATTGATATTGTCATTGCCGTCACCGCTGTCAATTTTGTCGACACCCGAGCCGGTGGTGATGGTGTCAGCACCACCGCCAGACTTGATTTGGTTATTGCCGTCACCGGCATTGATATTGTCATTGCCGTCACCGCCGTCAATCTTGTCGGCACCAGAGCCCGTGGTGATGGTGTCGTCACCACCGCCAGACTTGATTTGGTTATTGCCGTCACCGGCACTGATATTGTCATTGCCGTCGCCGCTGTAAATTTTATCGGCACCCGAGCCAGTGGTGATGGTATTGTTGCCACCGCCGGACTTGATCTGGTTGCGGCCTTCGCCTGCATTGATCAGGTCATCTCCCAAGCCAGCGTCGATCTTGTCATCGCCCAACCCCGAGAGGATCGTATCATTGCCGCTGCCAGACTTGATCTGGTTACTGCCGTCACCGGCATTGATATTGTCATTGCCGTCACCGCTGTCAATTTTATCGACACCCGAGCCGGTGGTGATGGTGTCGGCACCACCGCCAGTCTTGATCTGGTTGTGCCCTTCGCCCGCGCTGACCAGATTATGTCCCAAACCGGCGTCGATCTTGTCATCGCCCAGGCCCGAGATGATGGTGTCATGGCCGCTGCCTGTCTTGATCTGGTTTTTACCGTCACCGGCGTTGATTGTGTTGTTGCCGCCACCGCTGCCAATTCTGTCATCACCAGAGCCAGTGGTGATGGTGTCGTCGCCACCGCCAGCGTAAATCTTGTCATCGCCCGATCCCGAGATGATCACATCATTGCCGATGCCACTCTTGATGTAGTTTTTGCCGTCACCGGCATTGATGATGTTGATCCCTTCGCCAGCGTCGATTTTGTCATCTCCAGAGCTAGCTGTGATGGTATCATTGCCACTGCCACTCTTGATCTGGTTGCGACCGTCCCCTGCATCAATTTGAACATTGCCGTTGCCAGTGGTGATCTTGTCGTCTTTGGCGCCGGTTATGATCGTATCATTGCCATCGCCACTCTTGATCTGGTTGCGACCATCGACCGCTGTGATGTGATCATTGCCGTTGCCAGTGGTGATCCTGTCATCCCCCGTGCCGGTGATGATCGTATTATTGCCGGTGCCAGTGGTGATCTGATTTCGCCCATTGCCCGCATCGACATGATTATTCCCCTCGCCGACATATATCTTGTCGTCCCCGGCGCCCGCCGTGACAGTGTCATCACCGTCTCCAGTGGTTATCCGGTTTCGTCCTTCCCCCCCGTGCAGAACATCGTTGCCGATGCCGCCATCCAAGAGGTCGTCGCCGGTTCCACCGTCGAGGCTGTCATCTCCGTCTCCACCGTACAGCTTGTCGTTGCCTTCGCCGCCGTCCAGCGTGTCGGCACCTTCCAGCCCATAAAGACTGTCGGCGCCTCCATTTCCCTCGATCAAATTGTCCCCGCTATTGCCGGTGGCTGTATCCTTGCCACGGCCCAAAATGATGTTTTCGATTTCCGTTCCATCAGCAATAGTCAGAACCTTGGAGCCGATTTTGCTTCGGCCGCCGCTCTCGAGTGTCACCCGCGTGTTATAGGTCACAGCGCTAAGATCCAGGGTATCGATGCCACCGTCGGTATCGGTGACAAGCCCCAGTGCAGATGTCCAATTGAGGTTGAAATCATTATCAAAGGTATAGGTTGTATCGACAGATCCCGGTGTCGGAGGTGGCGGTAGCGGCGGTGTATCACCGCTGTCAATGATGTCTGCTACATTGGCATCAGCCGAGACACCGGTCAAAAAAGCCAATTGGGTTGTTGATCCGTTATAAGTGACCTGCAGCCACGACCCACCAGCCCCCGCCGCCAGAGACACAACCCCGTCACTGACAGGTGTGGTGCCGCCATAGCCGATGTCTTGCAGCAATTGCCCCAGATCGACGCGATCACCTGCCGCCAAATCAAAATCTGTGACTGTATCACCGGCTTCAGACAGGCTGGCGTAGACAAAACGGTCAGCGCCAGTACCACCTGTCAACTGGTCTGCACCGGTGCCGCCGATCAGGATATCATTGCCGTTGCCTGCATCGATCTGATCGTCGCCGCCACCACCGTTCAGCCGGTTGTCCGCATCATTGCCGATGATGATATCATTGCCAGACCCGGTGATTGCATTCTCGATGACGGTTCCGCGGGCAATGGAAAAATTGCCTATTTTACCGTTCAGATTGGAATAGGTTTCAATCCCGAGGTCGAGCATTTGGTTATAGCTGCGCGAGCCCAGATCAATGAGGTCAATGCCGCCGCTGTCGACGATCGCAACAGACCATCGGCTTGACAGGTCCATGCCCACACGGCCAGTGGTCTCGCCGTCACCGTATACAGTATCGCCCGTCTCGACATTTGTTGGCGTCCCGTACAGCTGATACACGGCCGCAATATCAGCCAGCTGCGCAGTGGCCAGGAACGAATAAGACGCATCGGTCGAGGTGTTCTCGGTCTGGCTGAAATAGGACATGATCGACATCTGCCAGCTGTCATTGGCGAAATTCGCATTTGCCCCATAGCTGGCACTGCCATTGTAGTTGCCGGTATGGCCCAGCCCCAGTGCATGGCCGATTTCGTGAATGAACGTCTGGAGATAATAGTCGCCGTAGCCAGACCATGAGCTGGCCACGTTGATATGGGAACTGATAACAGTGCTGCCGCTGATGCTGGAGCTTGCGTAGGCACCAGATTGATTGTCGTCAAAAGTGATTTGGGCCGAGCTGCTTTGGACAAACTCAATCCCGGTAATGGCTGTCCAGCTGTCCAGCGCCTGACGCGCCGTTGTTTGACCCGCCGAATTCAGGCCATTCAGGTTCACTGTGATCTGGCCACCGGGCTCAACATCATAGGACCGTTGTGCGCGCCCGGTATCCTCCCAGTAGCCTTGGGTCAGATAGGTCGCCACCTGATCAATGGTGTAAGTAGGCTTGGACGCCGACGACGTAGACGTGCTGCCACTGCTGGTCGCATTGTCGGCAGGATCGGTATGATCAGGATTTCCACAAAGGTCACACATGTTGCATTCCTTTTCGGTTGTAAATTTTATAGGGGAAGGGCGGTAGAGCGAACCAGTTGAACGGCATAGGGGGTCAGGTCACTTGAAGTCAGCGCCCGGTCCATGACCGAATATTCAATCACCGGTCCGTTGCCACTCTGCCCGTCAGCGCTTTGCCAGCTGAGGTATCCCGACAGCCAGTCCTGCGCGCGGTGCTTTTCGACGTATCGTATTGTCAGACCGGCCTGGGCATCCGGATCTGCCGATAGGGATATGCGGTAATCCTGCCACTCGGCGGACAATGCCTGCAGCAGCGCTTGGCAGATTGGCGTCTGCTGCTCGCAACGAAGCAGGATAAGCGGCGCATCATTGCCCATCGCCGCAGCGCCAGTGGCGACAAGCATGGCAACGGACGATACTTTAGCGATGTTTTTGAGAGGGGCCATGGAATGGGTTCACTTAACGGTTCGAGAGTTTCATTTATGTCTCGCGCCGTTCTGGCTGCTGTTAACACCTTAGACATAACATTCGGTCAGGAAAGGGTTCCAAACTAGGCCAAAATGTGACCCGCGGTTAGGCGACGTCTGCGACTCCCCTTAGATCTGGGAACGACAGGAGACGCCATCAGGGCACGTGCGCCGATGTAATCACTCACGTTTCCAGCGGTCAGCAACAACCGGATCGGGCGACCGAATGCATCGGTCACGGCGTGCAGTTTTGAGTTCAAACCACCCTTTGTCAGTCCAATCAGGCGGGTTTTGCCCCCTTTTTGAGAGCCAGGCTTGATGCTGTTCGGTGCGCTTTAAGATGGGTCGCATCAATCATAAGCACGTCGGTTTTGTCACCTCGCGGGCCAACTCCATGAGAATGCGAGCGAATATCGCCTTGCGGCTCCAGCGGACCCACCTGCTGTAGAGCATCTTCGCAGGACCGTATTCCGCTGGGGCATCCCGTCACCTTAACCCATTGCGGTTAATAAATATTAGTCCGCTCAGGACACGTCTATCATCCCTCTCGGGACATTGCTATGCAATGCCCTGCCGAGCAGTGAACGCGAGGCTTCCCATGCGATTTCGGAAAGAACGGCTTAAGACGGGACATCTGGATGGCCGTTAGCCAGAAACGATCGCTCATATCACTGCTCCTGTTTGATTGAAGTGGTCCTAGTTTTCAGGACAGGTTTGCGACTTTGCTAAGATGCATCAGGTTTATGTTCATGCCGCTTTTTGTGTCTCCGCTTGGCCGAAGTATGCGGTGTCTGGCGTGCGCTTATCAAGGGCTGTGTAAGGTCGCTCAGAGTTGTAGAATTCGATCCAGTTATCGATGATCCGTTTTGCTTGGAAACCATCGGTGAATTCATGCAGGTAGACGGCTTATTGTTTCAATGGTCGCCAGAGGCGTTCAATGAAGATTGTTATCCAAATAACGTCCGCGACCGTCCATTGATATTTTGATGGTGGCTTCGGTCAAAGTCGTGACCCAGCCAGCGCCCGTGTATTGGCAGCCTTGATCCGTATTCATTATCTCTGGCTTCCCATATTTTGCGATGGCCTCCTCCAGCGCCTCAATGTAAAAGCTGGCGTCGAGCGTATTTGAGAGCCGCCAGGACAGCACTTTGCGGGTTGCCCAATCCATGATCGCTACCAAGTACAAAAGGCCGTTTTTGACGGGTATGTAGGTACTATCACTGCACCAAACTTGATTGGGCCGCGTAATTGCAAGCTTCCTCAGCAGGTATGGATATATCCTGTTCTGTGGGTGCTTTTTGCTGGTGTTTGGGCCTTTGTACCCTCTCGTGCATGTAAACATGCACTGCCGGGCGATGGATGGCCTGTAATCCCATGGAGTTCATGAGGCGACGCACACGATGCCGCCCAGCCGAGAACCCTGACTGAGGAAGATAGGCCGCAATCTGACGGCTTCCCCTCTCGGGACATTGCTTTGCAATGCCCTGCCGGGCAATGAAAGAACGGGTATTTCGTGAACACCCTATCAATCTCATGCATCAGTTTAGGCGTCTCAAAATTCACCCCAACGGGCGTGTAATAGATCGACGAGCGGTTGATCTTGAGAAGCTTAGGTAATCCCCCCATTTTTAACAGGGGGCGGTCGTAGAATTTACGCGGCCATTTTCAGTTTCATTGCGGGTGTGATGCCGCCGAGGCCCATATTCGGGCGGTCATTATTGTAAGTCCATAGCCATTGTGTGGCAAAGTCCTGTGCCTCCTCTATGTTTTCGATGATATGTTGGTCCAACCATTCATGCCTGACGGTGCGATTATAGCGCTCGATGTAAGCGTTCTGCTGCGGCTTTCCGGGTTGAATGTACTGGATGATAATACCTTGTTTCTCAGCCCATTCCAGCAGCTTACCACTGATGTACTCCGGCCCATTATCGACCCGAATGGTTCCTGGTTTCCCACGCCATTCAATGATCCGATTAAGGCTGCGAATAACCCGTTCGGCTGGCAAAGAAAAATCGACCTCGATGCCCAAACCCTCGCGGTTAAAATCATCCAGCACGTTCAAGAGCCGAAACGCCCGACCATCCCCGAGGCGATCCGCCATGAAGTCCATCGACCAGGTCATGTTCGGGGCGTCCGGCACTGCCAGCGCATCGGGTTTGTCCCGCTTTAACCGTTTCCGAGGTTTGATCCGCAAGTTCAGTTCCAGTTCGCAGTAAATCCGGTAAACCCTTTTGTGGTTCCACGAATGACCTTGCACGTTACGTAGATGCAGGAAACATAGCCCAAACCCCCAAGTCTTCCGTGCGGCCGTCAGCCCAACCAGCAGATCGGCAATCTCTTCGTTCTCATCGCTCAAGAGCGGGCTGTAACGATAGCACGTCTCACTGACATCAAACGTGCGGCAGGCCAGCGCAATGCTGATACCGTGGCGCGCCACCGCTTTCTCGGCCAGACCCCGTCGTAAGGCTGGCCGGATCACTTTTTTCCCAGGGCTTCCTTCAGTAATTCTGCTTGCATGCTCATCTCGGCATACATCTTTTTCAGCCGCCGGTTCTCGTCTTCAAGCGCCTTCATTTGGCTGATCATCGACGCGTCCATACCACCGTATTTTGATCGCCATTTGTAGAACGACGCGTTGCTCATCCCGTGCTCGCGGCACAGCTCCGTTACAGGCACACCGCCTTCGGCTTGGCGTAGGATCGCAAGAATTTGGGGTTCGCTATATCTCGTCATCTTCATCAAAATCTCCTCATGCATTCTGCCGAGAAAATTCTACTTCCACATCCCCTTAGTTTCGGGGGGGATTACCCTTACACTGGCGCGTCAGGCTCAGGTTAGTGTTGTCTTTGCGGATCATCTCGCGGCATTCCCCCTCTCAGCGATGCAAGCATCGCCTGCCGGGCAGTGGACGGGCTCACAGCTTCAGCCCTTGTGACAAAAAATCACTTTCCACTGCCAGTTGATTAATCTTGACATGTAACTCTTTG
The DNA here is from genome assembly GCF_030285785.1 of Parasedimentitalea psychrophila. Classification (NCBI taxonomy): domain Bacteria; kingdom Pseudomonadati; phylum Pseudomonadota; class Alphaproteobacteria; order Rhodobacterales; family Paracoccaceae; genus Parasedimentitalea; species Parasedimentitalea psychrophila. Next base: position 4,398,961 of record NZ_CP127247.1, read on the forward strand.
ATCTCGCAGTCCTTATTCTCAGCTTTTTTTACCTTGTCTGAGAAGACACCTGCCATGCCTTCGATCGCCTGTCGTTTCCATGTGCTCACCTGCGTCGGGTGGAGCTGCCGCTTGGCCGCGATTTCCTGAACCGTCTTGTCACCGCGCAGTGCCTCAAGCACCACAGCAGCCTTGTACTTGTCTGAAAAATTCCGTCGCTTCGTCATTCTCGCATCCATTCGTTCGGGTTGGATACATCTTAGCACGCTGTCCAAATTTGCCGGACCACTTCAATGCGATTGCAGCCCGAAATGCACACGCCGTGATCCCGCCGCGCAAGAACGCCAAGTTATGGAAGCCTGACACGCCCGGGACCAAGGCACGAGCCAAAGCGGTCCGATCCTCAAAGTATCTGGGCCGTGCATTGTGGCAGCAACTGACTGGATACCACCGCCGTAGCCGCGTCGAGACGAAACCTCTCGGGACATCGCGTTGCGATGCCCTGCCGGTCAGTGGATGCATTGTATGAAACTTTTAGGTCAGCGCCTCTCCGCAAGAGACTTCGAGCGGCAGGTTGCTGAGATCCAAATCCGCGCTGCGATCCTCAATGGCTTCACGGCGCTTGGCATACCCAAGACCGAGGCTGTAGGGTAAATCCGTTCGGGGCAAGGGGAAGCCTGACCTCAAGCCGATTTGTGCAACAAAGCCCAGTGCTCGCGACAAAAATGGATGTATATTTCTACCCCAGATAAGCGCGAAGGCCTTCTATATCTGCGAGATCTGGCATCATGTGAATCATTCGGTTGCAATTTGTGCAAAGGACTGCCAAATCCGAAATCTCCAGACGACGCGTCTTAAAATTCTCTGCGTATGGCACCTTATGATGAACTTCAAAAATGGCGCCACGAAACTTGTCCTCGTGAGAAATCCCACAGCATTCACATTTATACCCGTACTGCTTAAGGGCCATTTTTCGAGCCTTTGAGGTGCGCTCAACCCCTACTGACCATTTCCTACGCTTCTTTTCGCAGTCGATGCTGCTTTCAAGTCCTTGAGCCAACTTTTCAAACCAAACAACCCAAGGACTATCTGCATCCCCATAGAGAACTGGGAACATGCCTGGAGGTCTGGGCTGCAATTCATCGTTTCTTTTGTCAACCGGGATCAAAAATGCATCCTTTGGGTCGACCTTAACCCGGCAGGATATCTTATCCTTGCCAGCCTTAAGGCGATCTGGGTGCCGAACTGGAGAAGCAAAAACTGTCGCATTCCTGTAGTATCCGCACAAAACACCACCACTGATAAAAAGCACGGTTACGTTCGAGACTTTGTCAGCGTCGCGATCCCCGCCCAACCGACTTAAGTCGCCTCCTCCGTTCTTTGGAAGGTAGCCATAGATAAAGCCATCGGATGCGAGTGAAAAATTGGAAATCTCACTAGGAACTTTACCGCTCTTTCCATACCCCATAACAGGGTCGGCAGACAGGTTTTCGCCCTCAAATCGGGCGAAATTTTCCACACGCGCCAGTAGATATGGACCTGTCACGGTATTGTTCCGCCCCTTTGAGAGCATATTCTGCCCCAAAGGAGATACACCATGGCACCACGACCATCCGAAGAATTCAAACGCGACGCAGTGCGGATCGCACTGACCAGCGGGCTGACCCGCCGACAGGCGTCCTCCGATCTTGGGGTTGGTATGTCCACCCTGTGCAAGTGGATCAGAACCTATCGTGACGCGGACGTTGTTTCGAAAGAGGATCAGGAACTGGCCAATGAGAACGAGCGCCTTCGCCGGGAAAACCGCCTTCTACGTGAGGAGAGGGAGCTGCTAAAAAAAGCAACAATCTTCTTTGCGGACCAAAGCAAATGAGGTTTTCATTTGTTGAAAAGCACCGCAATAGCATTCCCACAGAGCGACTTTGCCGGATTGTGGATGTCACCCCACGTGGCTACCGAGCCTGGCGCAAACGCCCTGCCTGCCAGCGTCAACGTGGGGATATGGTTCTGTTGGCCCACATCCGGGAGCAGCACCGCCTGAGTTTGCAGAGCTACGGCCGACCGAGAATGGTCGAAGAACTGAAAGAGCTTGGTCTGGATATTGGTCACCGCCGTGTCGGCCGATTGATGCGCCAGAACGGCATATCTGTTGTCAGAACCCGTAAGTACAAGGCCACAACGGACAGCAATCACAAGTTCAACATCACGCCAAACCTGCTGAACCGGAACTTCTCAGCAGATCGACCCAATCAAAAATGGGTTGTTGATATCAGCTACATCTGGACCCGCGAGGGCTGGCTCTATCTGGCCGTGGTTCTGGACCTGTACTCCAGGCGCGTGGTCGGTTGGGCTGTCAGCAACCGGATGAAGCGCGATCTGGCCATACGGGCGCTGAACATGGCCATAACCCTGCGCAGGCCGCCCAAAGGATGCATCCATCATTCTGATAGGGGCAGCCAATATTGCTCGCAGGATTACCAGAAAATCCTGCGCCGGTATGGCTTCAAGGTATCCATGAGCGGCAAGGGTAATTGCTATGATAACGCCGCAATGGAAACCTTCTTCAAAACCATCAAAGCGGAATTGATCTGGCGGCACTCTTGGCAAACCCGCAGGGCTGCTGAGATCGCCATCTTCGAGTACATTAATGGGTTCTATAATCCCCGCCGGAGACACTCGGCATTAGGCTGGAAAAGTCCCTTGGCTTTTGAAAAGATCGCCGCCTAAATGAGCACAAGGGGCGGAACGAAAGCGGGACAGGTCCACTTATCAAATAACGCTATTTGGACCCATAGGCGCTGACGTCAGACAGGTTGGCGTTGGTGGGGCCAGTATAGCAGCGTTTGAAGAATTCGCCGGCGGACTTGCGGTTGCACTTCCGGACGATGCGCAGGCCATATTTGACTGGGTGCAAGACGCCATATCCGAACGCTAGACCCAAATGATAAGGCGCTTTGAAATCTCTTTCAAAGCGCCTGACCTAGATCTGTTGCCGGTTACCCTGCGCCCTTTGGCTTAGGCAGGGTTCCCATTTTGTAAGGTTCCCAATCTGTGATTTCGGGGTAGAATTGCTTGCGCCAGGCCCGGACACGTGGGTTAAACACCCGGCGCCACAGCGGCGGGATCATCGCCAGTGCAGTCATCGGCGGATAGCCCGTCGGCAACAGCGGCACTTCGCTCTCATCATAGACCTGCAACAGCGGAAAGCGCCGCATCGGATGGGCGTGATGATCAGCGTGACGTTGCAGATTGATCAGCAGCAGCCCCGAGACCCGATGAGCGGAATCCCATGAGTGATGCGGCCGCACCGGCTCGTATTTGCCGTCGCCCAGATGTTTGCGAGTCAGCCCATAGTGCTCGACATAGTTGGTCAATTCCAACTGCCAGATGGCAACAAAGGCCTGAAACACAAACAGGCCCACACCGATCCAGCCGCCAATGGCAAAGGCGATGGCAAGGAAGACAACCTGCAGTCCCAGATATTTCCAGATCGGATTGCCCGGATGCCACGGCGACCTATTGAGCCGGGCCTGCATCGCTTTTTCCGCCCGCCAGGCCGAACCAAAACCCGTCCACAATGTGCGTGCAAAGGCGCGGTGGAATCCCTCGTTATAGCGCGCTGTCACCGTATCGCGCGAGGTGCCAACATGGGGGTGATGCACCAACAGATGCTCGGTGCGAAAATGGCCATAGAGTACCAGGGCCATCAGCAGATCGCCCAAGCCCCGCTCGATCCGGTTGGGTTTGTGAAACAGCTCATGTGCGTAGACAATGCCGACGGTTCCGGTTGTGACACCGATGCCGAACATGATGCCAAGGGTTTCCAATGTCGAATACTGACCAACTCGGGTCAAATAATAGAGCGACCCAAACACCAGAGTGATTTGAATCGGGAACCAGATGCAGGTGAGCAAGCGAAACCAGAAAAGCTCGGCCTCAGGGGTGTCAGGATCGGGATTACGCAGGTCTTTGCCCATGATAATGTCCAGCAATGGCATCAGCACCCAGCCGTAGAAAGGGATCAACAATATCGTCCACCCTCCCTGTAAAACTGCCAGAACCACTAAGGGTACAAATGTCAGTGTCATCCAGTAGGGCCAAGGGTTTAGTCGATTTTTGTCGGTTGGGGATTCAGTCGCCCATGTCATATTCAGTTCTCCTTATTGCTATCATCAGAGCGCGGGGTGAGGCGCAGGCGAATACCATTGGCCGAGCGCACCGTCAGATGCGCGACGGGCATCGGGTCATCACCTTTGACAACCTCAAATCGATAGGCCCGTACCAGCATCGACAACAGCAACACTCCTTCGGCCATGGCAAAGGCAGAGCCTGGACACACCCTGGCGCCAGCAGAAAATGGGATGTAGGCCGAGCGCAGGCACTCCTTGCCGTTGGGCGTATCAAAGCGACCTGGATCAAACTCATCAGGTCTGTCCCACAGGCGCTCGTGGCGATGCAGGTGCCATGGGCTGATGATGACCTGTGAGCCAGGCTTGACCTTGCGGCCTCGGAACTGTTCCGGGCAGGTGGCCTCGCGGACATACATGGGCACCGGCGGATAAAGCCGCATCGCCTCGCGAAACACAGAGCGGGAATGGCGCAGTTTAGACAGGGCCGAGAAATAGATTTTCTCAGGGTCAATTTCCGCCAAAGCTTCCTCGGCCAATTTGTCTTGCCAAACGGGGTAACGGGCCAGCAGATACAGCGCCCAGGCCAATGCCGCCGCCGAGGTTTCATGACCGGCCAGAAAGAAAATGGCGACCTGATCAATCATTTCCTCGGTTTCAAATACCGTGCCGGTTTCCGGGTCCGGCGTGGTCATGATCTTGGTGGCCAGATCATCCGGCGCGGTGCCGTCTGCGATGGCAGCAGCGCGTTGTTGCGTCAACTGCCCGATCAAACCACGAATTGTGCGGGCCGTTTCCTTGGTTTTGCGCGAATGAAACCGCGGAAACCATTTTGGCAACGGCAAAACAGCCGCGATATTGGCAATCGGATGCGCCGCCTGATGTTCACGAAAGGTCTCAAACGCCGCATTGGCAATTTCATGGTCGATTGGGACCGAAAACAAGGTGCGGAAAATCACATCCATCGCCAGATGGCTGGTCTGGGCCTCGATCTCGACAGGAGAGCCATCCGCCATCGGTTTCAGGCGTTCGACTGCCGCATTGCCACAGTCCCACATCGACGGGAACACGGTTCGCAATCGCCCGCCCTCAAACGCCGGGTCAATGATGCGACGTTGACGGGCCCATGTTTCACCGTTCGAGATAAAGACGGACTCGCCCAAAAGCGGTTTCAATCCGACCCGGATCCGCTCAGACTTGGGAAAGTCTTTTGGGCGTTTTTTCAAAACCAGATCAACAAGATCGGGATCATTGCACAGGTATGACCTGAAAAATGGAGTGCGCATCTCGGCCATCCAAGCGCGGTACAAATGTGCGGGCTGGGCCGACAGAATGTCCTTTTTGAACAGCCGGAAATAAGTCCATAGCGAAACTCTACCCTGCCGGGCAACAGGTTTAGGCGGCACATCCATTGGCGGCACAGGTTTCTCGTCTAGCAATTCGGGCCCCACAACAGTGATAATTGGTCAGAGTTGCACGATTTCTCCTTTGTCATCTTTGGTTTGTAATTGACGATCATCAATTTTTGCTACGATAGATCCTTTACTGCGGATTCAAGGCCAAAACAGCAGGCGTTATTGTCCAATATCAAACACGTCGCAGGAAAAAGCGTCTATTCAGGCTCATGTTACCTCAACGAGGAACGAGATGTCGGACCCATCAAACCCAATACACCCTTGCGGGGCCTGCGATTTTTATAACGACAGCGTCTGGCAACCCGTTGCCTCCTGCTCAGTTTCCGTCCTGTCCCGTGGCTATTCGCGCAAGGATCTAAGCAAAGGGCAATCCCTCTACTATCAGGAGGATGAAAACCGGGGGGTGTTCTGTTTGTCCAAAGGTTTGGTCGCGCTTCGCACATATCACCAAAATGGTTCGTCAACCTTGCTCCGGCTGGCCTATCCCGGCGACATCATCGGCTTTCGGTCTTTTCTCGAAAACCGCCCACACCGAACTGAAGCGCGTGCACTCTTGGCCTCTCGCGTGTGCACCGTTGCGAGGCGTGATGCACAGCAGGTGGTGCAAGGAAATCCGTCAATCCTGGCACGGCTGGCCTCGCGCTGCATTTCGGAAATCGATCGCAACCACGACCGGATCATCGCCGCCGCGACAACATCCAGCAAACAAAGGCTGATCGACATTTTGTTGCGGTTGATGAAGGCGCATGGTGAACAATCCGTAGAGTGCCTGCACATGCAATTGCCACTGTCACGCTCTGACTTGGCCGACCTGATTGGGGTGCAAACTGAAACCGTGTCACGCCTGTTCAAACGCATTCAGGCCGACGGAGTTTTTCACGTCTCTGGGCGTGAAATTCAGATGCTTGTTGACCCTTCTCCCCGGCGATCTGGCAGTGGGTGACCCTTGTTTTCTGCCGTGTCCAACGATTTGCGGTTTAGTAGGATGGATATAGCCTCCAACCACTCTGACGAATGCAGCCTTTAGCGATCGCCGAACGCGGCAATCTGGAGCCCCAACGCAACCGGGCCGCGCACAAGCGTATGCTGGACGCACAGATGCTTGGGTTGCTGGTGTCGCGTGCGGCGGCGGAAGGCGTCGAGGCAGAGGGGTTCGAGGTGTTCAAGGTGTTCACAACAACCTACGCCGGATTGATCGTAAGCGTCCGTTGCCTACGTCTTTGGACTATAATTCCACGGCATCAACTCGTCTAGCCTGTTGATTTTGTGGTCAGCGATACGTTCCAGAACCCATGTGAGCCATGCCTGTGGATCGACCTTGTTCAGCTTGGCGGTTTCAATCAGGGTGAAGGCGATAGCCATAGAATTACCACCGCGTTGTGAACCAGAAAACATCCAGTTTTTACGTCCGATGGCGATGGGCTTCATGGCGCGTTCAGCAGTATTATTATCCAGTTCCAGAAAACCATTGTCGAGGTAAGGCCGTGTTTTGGGCATGCGGTTCAAGGCGTATCGAATGGCTTTGGCCAGTGGCGATTTGCCTGATATTTTAGGCAACTGGGCGTGCAGCCAATCTTCCAGATCATCGAAGATAGGTTTTGCATTTTCTTGACGTAGAGCATCACGGGCCTCGGGGGATAGGCCCCGCGCCTGCTTTTCCACGCCATACAATCGTGCAATCCGCTTGATGGCTTCTTCGGCGATGGCAGAACCTTGCGCGGTAAACACATCCACAAATTTGCGCCTGATATGGGCCATGCAGGCCACTTCCGAGACTTTGCCTTCACCAAACACACCATTGAACCCAGCATAACCATCCGCATGCACCCAGCCTTGATAACCGGATAAACATTTGACTGGGTGCTCGCCTTTACGGTCGACTGTAAACTGATACCAGACGCAGGGCGGAGATTGGTCGGACCATGGCCTCTCGTCTCTGACATAGGCCCAGATGCGGGCGGTTTTGGTCTTTTTGTTGCCTGGAGCGAGCATTTTAAGCGGCGCATCATCCGCAAACAGGGATGTGCCATCCTTGACCCGTTTTGCGATGGCATCAGCCAATGGTTCCAGCAGGGCTGTGGATTTCCCCACCCAATCCGCCATTGTCGAACGGTCCAGATCGACACCTTCGCGGGCATAGATTTGTGACTGGCGGTAAAGCGGTAAGTGATCTGCATACTTGCTGACCAAAACGTGCGCCAACAAACCTGGCCCGGGTCTGCCACGTTCGATCGGACGCGAGGGCATAGCGGCCCGGAATGTATTCCAGTTCTTCTGTTATGTCTTCGCCCAGTTTTGAAACGTCACCACCACATTCAGGGCAATCCTCACCAACAGACAAAACCTGTTCAATACGTTCAAGGTGTTCTGGCAACGGCTTGCGTTTGGGCTTTGCCTTTGGCTCAACGGGGGCAGCGAGCGCGGTTTGTTCAACCTCGGTAGCCGCTTTTGCGATCTCTTCATTCTCGGCGAACAATTGCAGTTGATCCATGCCCTCGGATTTTGACCCAAAACGATGCCGGTTAGCTCCGTGCTACTGGTGCTGAAGTTGCTCAACCTTCAGGGTCAACGCCTTTACTTCGGCCGCCAAAAGCTCTCTCACCTGCCGTAGTTCGGCGGGGTCTTCAGGCAAGTTGTCAAGGGCGTTCAGCATGGCCATTCTATACAGAAACGCGCCCGAAATGGGAATCCATATTCGCCCGTATTACTTGATAATTGCACTTGATTATCCCGCCTGCAAAGGTCGCCATGTCCGCTTTGGAATGCGCCAGTCGATGCCTACCAGCAGCATCGCCAGTTGCGCCGAGGTCAGGCTGATCTTGCCGTCTTTTGCCACAGGCCAAACAAACCGGCCATGTTCAAGTCGCTTGGAAAACAGGCGCCTTGGCTGTCCCACCATATGATCTTGAGCAGATCGCCACGCCGTCCCCGAAACACAAACAGATGACCGGAGAACGGATCCTCCGTCAGAACCTGTTCGGCCTTTGCTGCCAGCGTATTGAATCCACGCCGCATGTCCGTTACGCCAGCTGCAATCCAGACCCGCGTATTGCTCGGCACCGGGATCATGATGACAATCCCTTCAGCAAGCGCGCCAGCATATCAACAACAAAACTGCCCTCGGCCGATACGTGGCTCCTCCCGTCGGCAACCGTCATTGTGCTAGAAAGCGACGACCGACAGAAGATATCCGCGCCTTACCTGGCTCTACTCGACGATGGCGTATGGTATTTGATCAATGTTGGTTTCGGAGGGCTAATGGGATCCGTCAAGGGCCTGTACTCGTCGTTCGACGAGATTGAGTTCGATTTCCCCACGCGGGAGCAGCAGTGAAGCGGCCCGGTATCGCCTTCTACTTATCTCGGTTTCTACTTTTCAATTGTGACGGCACTTTCTGACCACACGACGCGCCCTAAAACCTCTACAGGTTCTCGCTGGGACATTGGGATCAAAACTGAATCCGAATTGGCGGCGTAAAGCCCTTTCAAATAAGGCAAATATGGGGTTGGTATCTAGGTGAACGCGCGGAATTGGCGGCAAATCAAGGCTGCGAACTTGAACGAGCCGATTCAAGTTCGCTCCTCTCTTTCAAGAAAGGGCATACACCTTACTTTTCAATAACATAGATGATTTGCGTGACAGAAAATTGGCGCTGGGACTTGAGAGTGATTTCCGGGGTTTTAGTGTCAGAATATGCTTATGACAGCCCGGATGCGGCCAGCGATGCGTATGGTAAGTAATTCTTCATTTGAAACAACCTGAACTGGATAGGAGCGGTTGTCTGCCACAATCGCAATGGTGCGCGGTCGCCCTTCCTCATCGAAATCAGACGGGATCAAACGCTTGATGAATGCTTCCCCGTTGCGGCTAAAGGCATATATGCCTTCATGCAGCGCATACATCTCTGGTGCATGAACTAATGCCAGCGACCCATCGGGAATTGTAGGCACCATGCTGTCGCCTTCAACCCGAACCAAACCGCACAGGTCAGAGTTCAACTGTTGCTGCCCTAGCCATGAGTTGGAAAATGCAATGTTGTCATTATCTTCTCCCTCTATTGCGATCAGACCCTTACCCGTAGAAACGCCGATTTCAAACCGGTAGATCATCGTGAACTCCTGGTCATTAAACCTCAGATCGCCACGGCCAGATTGTTGGTAATCTGGTGGCGCAACCTGTTCGCCCCTTCGACCAGTAAAGCCCGCGCTTTCCGTGTCCATATCGCCGTTCCCGGTGTCCGTCGTCAGGGTTTTTGGAACCAATGGCGGGTTAAACTACTAGAGAGTTCGGCTCATCTGGTTGGCTTCATTATGCGGCGCGTTGTCTGTGATGCAAGCGCCGCGTTTCGAGCGTCTTACGTTTGATCCTTTCCCTTTGTTGTAGAATGGCTTTGTCGCGTCCGAAGTAGACGTCGGCGGGTGTGACGTTGTTCAGGCTCTCGTGGTAGCGGTGATGATTGTAGTGATCGACGAAGGCTTCGATCTGGGCTTCGAGATCACCGGGCAGGAAGTAGTGCTCTAACAAGATGCGGTTCTTCAAGGTTTGATGCCACCGCTCGATCTTACCTTGGGTTTGCGGGTGATACGGCGCGCCACGGCTGTGCTTCATGCCCTTGTCTTGCAGCCATTCCGCCAGTTCCCCTGAGACGTAGCTGGAACCGTTATCACTCAGCAGGCGTGGCTTGTGGACGACATGAACTTGGTCACATCCCGATGCTTCCAAAGCCAAGTCCAACGTATCAGTGACGTCTTGTGTTCTCATGTTCGTGCAAAGCTTCCATGAGATGATGTACCGGCTGTAATCGTCCAAGATCGTGCTGAGATAAAACCAACCCCAGCCGATGATCTTCAGATATGTGAAGTCCGTCTGCCACAACTGGTTGATGGCTGTGGTTTTGTCTTTGAACTCGCTCGCCGCCTTTATAACGATGAAGGCGGGGCTGGTGATCAGATCGTGCGCCTTCAAGATCCGATACGTCGAAGCCTCTGATACGAAATAGCTTTCTCGATCCGTGAACGTCACTGCCAGTTCACGTGGCGACAACTCGGTCTCGTTCAGCGCCAACTTCACGACCTTGCGCCGTATCGCGTCCGGAATACGGTTCCAGACGAGTTTGGGCTTCGGCGATTGATCCTGCAGTCCAGCTTCGCCGCGCTGCAAATACCTATCATACCAACGATAGAAAGTGGTGCGTGGGATGCCCAACTTGGCCAATGTCAGGCGGGCCGACAGATGCGATCCCTCAACCAGCCTGATGATCTCTAACTTCTCAGATGCCCCCTTTCGGCAGATTGCTACGCAATCGCCTGCCGGGTGACAGGTATCTCATTCGCGGCCGTCCCCACCGTCGAACATGCTTTTTTTAAGCAAACGGAGTTCGAGCGTTTGTTCCGCCACAACTTCCTTCAGATCACGCGCTTCACGGCGCAGATCCTTCACTTCGTCGGTGTTTGCAGCGCGTGCAGTATCGCCAGCCAGCCGCTTCTTGCCAGCTTCCATGAAGTCTTTCGACCATTTGTAGTAGATGCCTTGGGAAATGCCCTCACGACGGCACAGCTCAGCAATGCTGTCTTCGCCACGAAGGCCATCCAGGACGATCCTGATCTTCTCTTCGGATGAGTAATGCTTGCGCCCCTCTCACACATGCTGCGCATGTGCTGCCGGGCAGGGGTGGCCCGCTTGATATCTTTGACGATCTTCTCGCCAGGGCTTTTGCCTGTTCCAGTTGTATGTCTCATGTTCCACTCCTCAATGGTTACGATGAGCCAGAAACACTCTCTTATCAAATAACGCTATTTGGACCCATAGGCGCTGACGTCAGACACCTTTCGCATTGCTGACATTCACAAGAAGCGCTGCATTTGGACAGTGGGATTAGCGGTAGAGCGAACAAATGCGGACTCTCATAGCAGCTGCGCCATTTTCTGAAGCTGCGGCCCCGCCCTACCGTTGGACGATAGGTCTTTGCCTGGAGCTGGTAGCAGTCCGCTAGGAAAAATAGTGCGCTAGCAAGGGATGACGAGCAAACTTAAATATTCGGTAGCTTGTGGCGCCAGCTTTCCCTCACATATCCAACAGACCTACTTCACAGTCCCAGTATGGCGTGGTGCTGCCAATCTGGTTGATGAGATAGTCCACGAAAATACGGACTTTCGCTGGCATGTGACGCCGTTCCGGAAATACCGCGAATAGTGCTTGCTTCGGCATCGGGTGGGTGGGCAGCAACCGCACCAAACTACCCGCAGCAATAAACGCACCGGCAATGAATGTCGGCAACCGCCCGACCCCCAAACCATCAACCAATGCGGTACATAGCGCTTCGCTGTTGTTGATGCGTAGGGAGCCGGTTGTCCGGACGCGGATTTCACCGTCGGGACCAAGGAATACCCAATCCAGTGGATCGCGGGAATAGGCGTAATGCAGGCAATTGTGGTTTGTCAGACTGTCAGGTTGCGTCGGCTCTCCATATTTGACGAGATAGGACGGAGCGGCGACAATCACGCTGTAGATCGGGGCCAGTCGACGGATGATCAGCGTTGAGTCTGGCATAGTGCCCGCACGGATTGCCATGTCGTAGCCCGCTTCGACCAGATCAACGATCCGATCATCCATTGTAATTTCGAGCGTAATACCCGGATGATCCGTCAGAAAACCTGCAACCAATGGAGCAATGTGCAAGCGCCCGAATGACATTGGGGCACTAATCTTGAGGTGCCCGACCGGCTTGCCCTGCAATGCCGCCACCGCGTCCTCAGCCTCGCGCGCAGCGCCAAGGGCTTGCGCCGCATGTGCCAAATAAATTTCACCCGTCTCGGTCAAGGAAATGCTGCGCGTAGAGCGATGAAATAACTGAGTTCCCAACCTGGCTTCCAAAGCCGAGATACGCTTACTGACTGCAGACTTTGTGATCCCAAGCTGACGCGCTGCTGAAGCAAAGCCACCGGTCTCTGCGACCGCCACGAACACGGGGATGGCGCTAATTTCAGTCAATTTGATCTCGCATTGGTGAGTTTTTCTCATCGGTTGGTTTCAGACTTAGCGGATTATCACGCATCGGGAAACCTCGTAATTTAGTTGCAGAACATTGAAAGAGGTTCAGATGCCCAAGATGCTGATCAACGGAGTACTTCGTGACAAGCCCGCCCAAATCGACGGGCAGTTCCACAGGATGCCTAGCGGCTTTCGCAATCAAATTGATGCCAATCCCGGTTCAAAACATCCGGCGGCATTGGACCGCTATCACCTTTACCTTTCGAAAGCCTGCCCATGGTGCCACGGAGTTGAACTAGTCCTGATCCTGAAAGGCCTCGCCGAAGCGATCAGTATTACCTGGATGTATCCGATTTCGTCCGAGGATGGTTGGGTGATCGACCAGTCAGCCTTTGACGGGAACGATGGCGTGCCGCGCGACCATTTTCTGTATCAGGCCTATCAGCGTGCTGCGCCTGATTACACCGGTCCAATCTCGGTGCCGGTTCTGCTTGATAAATCCACGAGCGAAATTATCAGTACGGAATCTGCCGACATCATGCGGATGCTCAATTCCGCGTTCACCGACGTCGACGCAACAGGGCCAGACCTCTACCCAACCGCACTTGCGGATGAGATCGACCTGATCGACTCAATGATTCAGACGCCAATCCGCGATGGCGCTTATCGCGCCGGATTTGCAACGTCGCAAACTGCATATTGTTCTGCTGTCATCGCTCTGTTTGATGCACTCGACGACATCGAATCCTTACTGGGACAGCGGCGCTATCTGGCGGGCTCGACCCTCACCGAGGTTGATCTAAAGCTGTTTCCGACGCTTTTACGGTTTGATCCGGTCTATGTCACCCACTTCAAAACGGACCGAAAGCGGATCGCCGACTATCCCGCGTTGAGCCGGTATCTTGCGGATGTCCTGCAGTATCCGGGCGTGGCACCGACAATCAATATGCCGCACATCCGCGCCCACTATTTCCAGAGCCACCGCCACATCAACCCAACGGGTATTATTTCCATCGGACCAGAATTGCAGGTCATGGCGATCCCGACGAAAGGAGCATCCTGATGCCCACTGCTTTCAAAAATCTGCCGCCAATACTATTGATCATCACGATTGGGGTGCTGGTGGGCGTTAGCTTCACGCTCTCCAAGATTGCCGCCATGGCCGGGGTGCCACCCTTGCTCGCGCTTTTCCGACAGCTCTTGGTGGCGGGTCTTTTGCTGCTTGTGGTTGGCATTGCAACCGGGCGGCGCTTGCCGCTGACGCGCCAGCACGTCTTTTATTACTTGGGCGCAGGTATCTTGGGTGTCAGTGGACCGGCTCTGATTGGCTACACCGTGCTCAGCCATGTCTCCACAGGCTTCTATTCGGCGCTTGTGACGCTTTCACCGCTGTTCACCTTTGCCATCACCGCTGCGGCGGAGAGGCGCATGCTGCCTTTCCATCGTCTGGTCGGAATCCTTGTCGGACTTTCTGGTGTTAGCATTGCGACAATGAAAGGCTTTAACTTCGACAGTACTGCGACGGTCTGGATTATCTTGGCGGTCGGCGGACCGCTGCTACTTGCTTCGGGCAACGTCTTTCGTAGCCGAGCCTATCCGCCGAAGGGTGATCCGATGATGATGGCTACCGGGGCGCTGTTGTCGCAGCTCGTGTTGATCTGGCCGGTGCTGGCGTTGTCGAGCGCGGCGCAACCGGTATCCAGCATCGCCTTTGGTCCTGAAGCCGCCATTCTTGGCGTCGGGCTGATCACTGCTGTCACCTATGTTCTGACTTTCGAGGTTCAGCGCCGGACCGATGGCATTGGCTTTGCACAGGTCGGCTACTTTGCCACTCTTTCTGGAATTGCCATGGGCGCGCTTGTCTTTGGCGAGACTATTCGGCCCGCACTCCTGCTCTCTCTCGCCGTAATATTTCTGGGGCTAGGTATTTCGAACGGCCAAATCAAAAGCCCCGGGCAGCTATGGTTTATGCTTCGGAGCCTGGCCACCAGGTGGATAGCAGGCATCCGGGCCTGAGCCAGTGCACCCTGGGCATCAACCAACCTACACCCCGTCCACCAAAAGGAGAAGATCCATGCAAATCACTGCAACAAACACCACCCCTCACATGAAGCTGATTGCAGGCCTTTATTCAGCTGTCGATGCGATGAATGCCACAAGCATAGTCAGCTACGTTACTGAAGACGTAAACTTTCGCTTAGGTAATTTCGACGCTCTGGTCGGCCGAGATCCTGTCAAAGAAGCAAACGAGGCCTTCTTTGAAACAATCTCAGCCATGCGGCACACTATCACCGATATCTTGTCCGAAGGTGAAACAGTGTTTTGCACCGGGTCAGTACACTACACGCGGAAAGACCAAAGCGGGCATGAGGTGCCCTTTGCTACACGATTGCAGCTACGCGACGGTAAAGTCGCAGACTATCAGATTTACGTAGATATTTCAGGGCTTTAATTTCAATACTGGTTGGTCGGCGGTGTTGATCGCCGACCCAATCCTTGGTCAAAAAATCTAGTCATTGGCGGACTTCAGAAAAGGGTAATCAGGTATCTGCGCAGGCTTCTGAGACCCAGAACAGAAACGCAAATTCGCTGCCAGTCGAAGGCCCGCTTCCGGAAGTTGCACCTGATTGGTTCGCGACGGCAGCGAAGATCGGTTATCCGCCCTTAGTGTTGGATGCTGCACTGCGCACCAAGGTCGTAAAAGGGCTGAGAGTGTGAATTCGCTGCGGAGAGGTCCAACGGCCAGTAAGGGCAGTTCTTGACAATACCGCGGGCGGGAAGTGACCCGATTGCTGCATCTGGCACATTCCGTCACAAATGACGGATAACCGTTTGGTCCCAATGGCGGCCGCACGCGTGTTTAAAGCGTTGAAGACGGAACTATAGAACGGGTTTTAAACACCGTTCAAACACCGTTCAAGGAGGTTGTCAGAAAGCCGATTAAAACGATTTGAGCCGCCACCCGATTGGCTACTGCAAATATCTGTGTCCCAAAACGCCGATGTGGTACCGTTGGAATTTGAAGTTAGGCCCCCCCACGGTCAGCCGCCCAGGGCCCATCGTCCAGAAAGGCCGCGCAATTTCGGTTTGAGATTTTGACGTGCTTCCAACGCACTGGTAGTGACCTCTGTCAAAATCGCCGCTAAGGTGCCCAATATCCAAAAACGAGTGTTGTTGGACACTTATTATTGCAGTAACCGGAAGAGCCCGGAGGATGCCGGAAGAGCCCGGATAAATCTTGCAAACAAGGGGTTTTGTGACGGTGAACCGCATCCCGGGCAGGTTTGGTGAATGTCCTTCAAAACAGCTTAAAACGGGCCTTTAACGCCGTTTGACCGATATTGGGACACCTATCTTTGCAAATTATTCTGACCTCTCTGCGAGCCTTATAAATAAGGTTGATCGGCCATTGTAACCGTCTCGGCACCCCGGCAAGCGCGCTTATTCTAAGGGTCGGTACTGGGAAATCCTGCGCCAAGTTTGTTCACGGCTTCCAAGATAGGGATTAGTCTAAAAAATTCAATGCCATAGAGGTATTTTAAAAGTTCCCTTACGTGCTGGAAGTGGGAAGCGTTTTTGGGGAAAACCGACACCTGGTGCTCCCATCTGGGATCCGAGCACGGCACTAAATTCTAACACTGTCATCCAATAGCGGCCATTCGAACGACACCCAGAAAACTCCGAACTAGCGCAGTCAGCGAACAATGCTGCTGCCGCAGAGTTCCGTCAGTATGGGCAGAAAGCGGTAGTTCGCTGCGGTGTGCACCAATGGCAGCTAGGTATGAATGCGATCTGTGCAAACAGGTGAGATTGACCCATTTCTACCTGTTACAAGCATTTAGCTTAGCTTGCCGCGGTTACCGCTATCCTTTGATTTTACGGGATCTCCAATAATTGGATGGTCTTCGTGTTTTCAGCAGTAGGATGTCAAAATTTCGTGGTGGAAACAAGGATTTGAGCCAACATCCGGGTCACCGGATTTTCACTTTGAAATCCTCAAAGCCTTGATTTTATCAAATTAAATGAGCGTGTCATCTAATGTTCGTGACACTTCGAAAATGATTTCGAGTTCAACGGCCCCCCAAGTATCAATATTGTTCTTCAGTTTCCTTCACGTACCTTTAGTACATTCTATGGTAGGCGGCAGTTCAGAGTTGCGAGTTTGTGAAGATGGAAACAAGCCTATCAGGATGTTGTCAGCGATTGTGCTTATGGCCCCCTTTAAATATTCCATGGGCAGATGCCAGTAGGTGCCAGAACCCCTACGTTACGAACCTATTGCTTGTTGAGAGGCCACAGAGATGACTGTTAGGTGCTTCATTCTAAAATTGTGCTTATGTATCAGCTTGTTATCAGGCAATACCGCCCTTGCAAGGCCGCTAGTCATAGGCACGATTAGCGACGAGCCGGTCAAAGAAATTCGGGCATTTCTGCCTTTTGCCAAGTACCTAGCTAAACAGTTGGAAACATTCGGGATCGACGACGGAAAAGTTGTAATTGCACGGGACATCGACCACATGGCCAGCCTCATTAACAAGGGAGAGGTTGATCTCTTTGTTGACAGTCCTTTGGTCGCACTGGCCATCATTGGGAAAACAGGATGCCGGTTGTTAGCCCGAAGGTGGAAAAAGGGTATCGCACAATACCATTCCGTTGTTTTCGTTCGACAAGACAGTGATATAGATTCGGTTCATGACCTTACCGGTCGCATTGTCGCATTTGAAGAGAGCTACTCATCAAGCGGGCATTTGCTTCCACGAATAACCATGGAGAGGATGGGAGTACCATTGACGCAATTGCTGAATCTCCAATCCAATGTACCCACAAAGCAGGCTGGATATGTGTTCTCTGGAGATGATGAAAGCACGATGGAGTGGGTTTTACGCGGCCGTGTCGATGCTGGTGCCATGTCTATGGCCAATTTCGAAAATCGGGTCGCGACCAACTGGAAAGAGCTGAAAATAATTCTGAAAACCGCAGGCATTCCTCGCCATTCGGTTAGCATTTCCTCTGAAATTTCGGGGCCTTTATCCTCTGCCATCGAGGCCGTATTGTTCACCATGCAAGATAGCGAAGATGGGCAGAGTGTACTGGATAGCTTTGAAAACACGACCAAATTTGACCCAATTCCAAAGGAAACGATGGCGCTTTTGGATCTTTTCCAGATCCCCGTTTTGGCCCTGGTAGGCGAGGAATAAGTTGTTTGAACTTCGGACAAAACTTGTTGCCTACACCATTCTGGTCGTCCTCGCTGTTGCTGGGGGCTTATCCACGATTTCGATTGCGTTGGACCACAAAAATTCGCTTGCCGCATTCGAAAGAAAGGTAACAGCTCTGGCCAGAACTCTAGGTGAAGCCGTAGTGGAATCGGTTTATGATTTGGATATCAAACTCCTGCGGCAGCAGGTGACCTCCGTTTTGACAAACAATGACGCCAAGACGGCCTTCATTTTGGATGCTGAAGGTCTGGTGCTGACCGATGGGACGGAGGAAAATCCCCTTCGTGGTATCCGGATTGTGGACCCGTTCGCAAATCGCGTCCTGACGGAAAAAGCCTGGTCAGCACAACACCAAGACGAAAGAATTTTGGTCGGGGGGCCAATCTTACTGACCGAGGGAGTTGTGCTCGGCTTCGTCTATCTTGATTTTTCGACTGCAGAGCTAAATGCACGAATGATTGGACAAATACAGCAGACACTTATGCTGTCAGCTCTCTTCGTCCTCATCACCTCATTTATCGCAATTGCAGTGGCTAGGCAAATCACCCGACCGATCAATAAACTGACTGATTTTGCGGTCAGGGTAAAGGAAGGAAGCAGTGATCGTGAAGTTCCAGATTGTGGAAAAGGTGAAGTAGGTCGTCTTGCACAGTCATTTTCCAGTATGCTGATGAACCTTGATAAGTCCAACCAGGACCTTCGGAAACTGACCGAGACGCTGGAGGAGAGAGTCAGAGATCGCACTCAGGAGGCAGAGGCAGGCACAAAAGCCAAGTCCGAATTCTTGGCAACAATGAGCCACGAAATCCGTACTCCAATGAATGGGGTGCTGGGCATGGCATCGCTGCTAGAGGAAACCAATCTGGACAAAGAGCAGCAGTTGTTCGTTCGCACGATTTCAGAATCTGGGGAAGCGTTGCTGGTCATCATCAATGACATCTTAGATTTTTCCAAAATTGAAGCTGGAAAAATCCTTTTGGATGAAGAGCCATTTAATCTGGAAAACCTTGTACAGAGCATCCTGAAACTTCTGTCTCAGAAAGCCTCTGGCAAGAACCTGAACTTGGTGATGGACTACAGTCCTGACATGCCGAAGGTCTTGGTTGGAGACGAAGGACGTATCCGGCAAATCATTACAAACCTAATTGGAAACTCGGAAAAATTCACTATGAACGGCAGCATTCGTGTTGTGGTGTCAGGATCCTCCGCACACGGCGTCTCATCGGTGGAAATCGCTGTACAGGACACCGGTATAGGCATTCCAGAAAGCAAACTTGCAAAAATATTTGAAGGGTTCTCGCAGGTGAATGCCAGTAGCAACCGCAAGTTTGGAGGAACCGGATTGGGCCTTACAATTGCCTCTGACTTGGCGAGCATGATGGGCGGCGACATTCAAGTTCGCTCAGAAGTTGGAAAGGGTTCAACATTCACGTTCAGATGCCTTTTGAAAACATCCAAAAATGCAGAATCCTCACTTCAGGTGACTGAGAACAATTTGATTGATCGGATCAACCCAGAACTGACCAAAGCGCCCCTCAAAGTTCTGATCGCAGATGACAATAAAACCAACAGGCTAATTGTCCAGAAAATGCTTAAAACAACAGGCACGGAAGTCATTTTCGCACAAGATGGCAGCGAGGCGGTGCAACAGTTTATCAACCACATTCCCGGACTTGTATTTATGGACATTTCGATGCCCAAGTTGACTGGCATTGAGGCAACTATGGAAATCCGGTCCTTTGAGGCAGAAAACGGAATGAACGCCTGCCCGATTATTGCCTTGACCGCCCATGCCATGAAAGGTGACAGGGAGAAGTTCTTAGAGCAAGGGATGGATGGATACATTAGCAAGCCGGTTAGAAAAGATGAGTTAATTGAGTTGGTCGTATTTTGGTCGCGGGAGCGAGATAGTAGACAGAACTTGGAATGCAACTCAGCATAGTTCGATTTCATTAACCCCATCGCTGTTCTTGATCTTTTATTTTCCCTTCGTTCTGAAACGGTTTTTCACGCCGAACAGAAAATTTATTCCCGAGATAAATCGGGCAACACGGGATGACTTTTATTGTTAGGATATCCGCTCCTCAGTTGAGTGCTCCTTAATCAAATAGCGATTTGTTATCATGCTTGTTAACAACAAACACCCGAACGGACGACTGGCGGGTTCAGGCACCGATTCGGGCATCTGGATAGCCTAAAGCGGCCCGTTTCCATACAGCGGCAAGCGACGTCAAACCTTGGCCTTGGACCGAGCTATATTAGGTTCAAAATCTGGCAAAATGCTCACCATCAAACGACATCCTTGAGCCCTAAGCGAGCAATGCTGCACCAGGCACAAGTCGTCACTAAGGGCGGTGGGCTGCCCTTCGCTGCGCGACGCACCAATGCCTCCTGTGCGGGCTTAGATGCCCTTGAACATTTTTGCGCCAAGGTCTGCTTCCAGAAAACAGCCAGCCATGCAGCTCATGGCTGGCCCGCGTTTGATCCTAATCGAGCGGCGCGTGCAGCTTGGTCTGAGTGGTGATGATCCCACCACGGTTGCCGATCTCGATTGATCCATACCGCTCTTTGAAACAGGTCGGCAATGGACGGTCGCCCTTTATTGAGAGCCAAAGACGCATCAGGTGGCGCCGCTGGCTGGGCTCTGGCCAGTCGAGGAATCCGGTCCGGTCGTGCAGCTGCGAGTGGTTGTATACAAACTGCATGTCACCCGGTTCTAATTGCATCCCAAAACAAAGCGCGGGATCATTGGCCAGGGCATCAAACATATTCAGCGCTTCGATGTGTTCGGGAGTTAGCTTCATGGCGCCCTCAAACCGCTGGGCGCTGTCGATATATTGGCGCTGGTAGAAGACAGTCAAATATCCCGCGTGCCAGCTAAGAACTGGAATTTCCATAAAGGGCTTTGCCCCTTCGGGGATTTCTCCTCGGCGATCCGTTGCGATTGGATCAAACAGTTTCTCCAGCAGGTCTGGACGCTGCTGCTTCATCCGGTTGTAAATCGATTCCGCACTGACCAGCAGGGATTTCCCACCTTCCTTGGCGCCGCGGATGCACAGCAGACCAACGATGTCCGCACTATCGGTGTGAAAAGTCTGGCGGTCGCAGGTCTGGTAAATACGGCTGTTGGGGTCGTTTGCATCCGCCCCGATGTCACGAACATGGCCCAGAATATGCCCGTCTGCGTTCTGCGATCGGGCGCTTCCGACATGTGCCCCGATGCCGCAAAAAATCGTCGCGGCAAACGCCTGCGAATAATCTGCGATGGGAAGCCCACGCAAGACTTCGAGCCCGACGCCCGTCAGAAGTTGTTGCTTCAGGTGCTGTATATGGGTGCCAAACGTCGCCAGCGGAAAGGTCTCTTTGCTGATTTCACCGACATCCAGCTCCAGGCTTTGGAAATGCTGTGCGGCGGATTCGAGATCGCGGACGTCCGCTGCCGTTAAATGGTAAAGCCAGGTGTCCGGCGCGTTCACCATGTCTTTGCCCAACCATGCAGAAGGTCCGGTGATGGAAGCGGGAAGCATGTCCATGTTTGGGTTGGCTGGGTGTTGCATTTGAATTCCTCATATTGGCACCGATAGAATTCACTACTGGTATTGCTCTGCAAAACAAAATGACTAGAAGTCATAGTTGATGACGACCGAACCCTCTCTTCCTGTGCTGCGCGCCCTGCAGAGTCTCCAGACAACGGGCAGCGTATCCCAAACAGCTGTCGCTTTGGGGGTCACCCAATCTGCGGTCAGCAGGTCGATCAGCAAGTACGAAAAAGCCATAGGATTGCAATTGCTGCGCCGGGGTGTGCGGCCGCTGACATTGACCGAAGAGGGCCTGTTGGTCGCCGCCCATGCCGCTGAGATTGATCGCTCGATCCGAACGCTGAGTGAGCGGCTGGAGACCCTGAAGCAGGGCAAAGAAGGTGCGGTCCGCATCGGATCTTTTGGGCCATCAGCTTCGTCGCAGATTCTGCCTGCTCTTTTGGCCAAATTTGCCAGGCGTTATCCAGGCATTTCAGTAAGCATTCTGGAAGGCTCGGACGACAGGACGCGAAAGGATTTGGTCAACGGAAATGTGGACATTGCCGTGCTTGGGGATCGGATTGATGAGTTTGACGCGATACCAATTGCGACCGATCAATTGGTTGCGCTGGTTCTGGAGGGATCACCCCTGTCGTTGAAACCCGCCATCGCGCCCCTCGACCTGGAGGACGCACCCTTTGTGATGACCTTGGCGGGCAGTGAGCCGGTCATTGAAAAATGGTTCGAAGCAGCCGCGATCACTCCAAACGTGAAGCACCGGATACAACAGACACATTCGATCCTTGCTCTGGTTCGGGCTGGAATGGGGAATGCCATTGTCACGTCTCTGTCCTTGCCAGAGGACCTTCGGGGTATCGTGGTGAAGCCGTTGCTTTTGATGCCAACGCGCAAAATCTATTTTGTCAAAAAGCCCGTTTCAGTGAGTTCCAAGGCCGTCAGTGTTTTTTGGGATTTTCTAAGTCGTACGATCTTGACGTCTTAAACTCGTTGGGACCCGACATTCGCTGCGACTGAATAACGAACAAACTGAAACGGAGAAAGGGCGGGCCCATGAATTTGTTGCGATCTGAATGAGCCATTGATGTGGGGTATGAACTGCCTTTCGGGCAAACTCATCAAAGGCCTTGCTCTGCTCAAATGCGAAGGCCGTGGTTCTTTGAACTCCGTTCCCGCTTTGTAAAACCGGGTGTTTCAGCTGCCGTGGCCAGCACAGGAAAACCCGCCATAAGGGTGAATAATCTATGCCCGCGCATTTGCACGGAACTGACGTGGCGAGAGACCATTTGTGCGAGTGAAGTCTCGGCTGAAATGAAATGGGTCGCTGTAACCGCAGCGCAAGGCGATGCTTGCAATATCATCACTGGTTGCGACCAGTAGGTGGCGCGCCAGGACCATTCTTTCTTGCCGCAGCCAGTTTTTGGGAGTGGTGCCGCTCACGGCTTTGAACCGGCGAAACAACTGCGACGGGCAGAGCCCTGCGATGTCTGACAGGGTGGAAATGTCCCACTTGCGGGAAAGGTCGTCGCGCAGGTGCCGCATGACCTTGGATACCGGGTCAGAGCCGCTGTCGACGATCCTGGGACGTCGCTTGAAAAACAGATCTGACGCAATCTGGGCAAAGCTTGCATTTGTCACGGCCTCGGCAGCGGAATGTCTTTCGGCCAGCATCCGCACGATTTGGTCGAAACTGGGTCGCAGATGGTCCATGTCGGCGATAACGGGCTGTTTCGGCAAGCCGATCAATTCATGCAAGTGGTCCAGGCCATATCCCGACAAGCCCACCCAAACATAACGCCATTCCTGCCCTTCAACCGCGCCGTGCTGGTATTTCTTAGAGGTGTCTAGCCAGGCAAGGTCGCCTTTTGCACAGGGGAATTCACCATCTGCCACCTTGATGCAGCCCTGCCCTGACACCGTTAGGATCAGGGTGTGTTCGTGGTATTGTCGGCGGACCATCCCATCGCGCCTTGAGACACAGGTGCGCCCGGCAGCGGCAATGGCATAAGGCCAGGGTGACGCTAAGGGCCCGGCGTTGTGAAAGAAGACCTCGGATTTGGTGAAATCAGCCATGGATGCGGTTTTTGTCCAGCTTAATGCGCGTATTCGCTATTCTAAGCAGGTTTCTTTGCGAGTATCATCATATTTGTGCACATTTCGTGCAGGTGCTGTGCCCACCTGCCACCGTGATCAAAGGACTCCGATATGCCGAGTGAAACCCCACACATCCGTCACATCGTGAACGACCCGACCCTAAGTTCGGCGCAAAAGGCCCGTGCCCTGTCTTTGGAGGCTGAAAACTCGCTGCCTTACCCTGCCTTGGACAGGGAAACCCAAGACGCGCTGGAGGCGCGGTTGATTTGTGACATGTACGAGGGGCACGCCCCTTATAAGCCGCGCTATGTGCTGCCGGATTACGGTGTGGTACTGAAAAACGGCAGCGAATGGCTGGAACTGCCGGTGCCACAAACACTGGACGAAGCGATTCATACTCTGATGATCGCCTATCACCATGTACCATCTGTGACCGCCATGCCGGTCTATATCGGTCAGCTGGACGATTTGCTTTTGCCGTTTTGCGACGGTGTGACTGACGCGGATCTGTATCAGCAAATCAAATTGTTCTGGCGCTATCTGGACCGAGTGCTGCCAGACGCATTCATGCATGCCAATATCGGCCCCACAGACAACCGGGTCGCCAGAATCATCCTGCAGGTCGACGCCGAGCTAAAGCAGATCGCTCCGAACCTGACCTTTCTTTACGATCCCAAAATCAGCAGTGACGCAATCTTGCAGGTGGCAGCGTCGAACATCACCAAGTGCTCCAAGCCCCATATCGCCAACCATCCGCTGCATGATGAAGTGTTCGGGGAGCGTGGATATGGTATTGTCAGCTGCTATAACGCGCTGCCACTGCAAGGCGGGGCTTCGACGTTAACGCGGATCAATCTGGCAAAGGTGGCCAAGCAGTCGGATGATGTTGAAGATTTCCTGACCAACAAGCTGCCCCATTATGTCGACCTGAATTTCCGCCTGACCGAAGCTCGGATCGACTATCTGTTCAACCAATCGGGGTTCTTTGACAGCTTCCTTGTGACCGAGGGCTGGCTGGATGAAACACGATTTACCGCCATGTTCGGCATTTTCGCAATGGCCGAGGCGGTGAACGAACTGCAAGACAAAATCGGCGCAACGGGGCGTTATGGCCATGATGCACAGGCCAACGCACTCGGTTACAAAATCTCCGCCCTATTGGATGGGCTGGTGTCCAAGCGCCCGATGAAGAACGTTTGGAAGGGCCGTGCGATGCTGCATTCGCAAGCCGGGCTTTCCACTGACACCGGTTTCACCCCTGGCGTACGCATCCCTTATGGCACCGAACCCGATCCTGTGACCCATGTGCTGGCCCTTGCTCCGCATCATCAATATTATGGCTCGGGTGTGAGTGAGATTTTGACGCTGGATGAAACCATCAAGGCAAACCCAGAGGCGGTTACCGATCTGTGCAAAGGCGCCTTTGCGAAAGGGTTTCGTGAGTTTACCGCCAATGTAGGCGGCAATGATCTTGTGCGGGTGACGGGCTATATGATCCGGCTATCTGATGTCGCACAGTTTCACGCCGAACAAGGATCGCGAACCAACACCACCGCCCTTGGCGCCGAGGCCTCCAAGCAAACCTTGATCCTGCAACGCAAACCCCGAGTGGTCGCAAATGAGCTCCTTGCAGGCACAAATTAGTAAGATCCTGACGTGGTCCTGCGTCGATGGGCCGGGCAATCGGATCGTGCTGTTTCTGCAGGGATGCAATTTCAATTGCATCACCTGCCACAACCCGCACACCATCGGGCGGTGTAATGATTGCGGAGATTGCATTGCGGATTGCCCGACGGATGCGCTGATGCTGGAGGGTGGTAAAATCCGGTTTGACCCGGCGCTTTGCACCCATTGTGACGCCTGTCTTGCGGCCTGTTCGATTAATGCCAACCCGATGGTGCAGACCTACAGTGTTCACGACATTCTTACTCTGCTGGGCAAGCATAAGGACTTTGTTTCGGGCATCACCGTGTCAGGCGGCGAGGCCACGATGCAGCTGCCGTTCACAAAGGCCCTCTTTACCGAGATGGGGCGCGATCCGGCGCTGGCACACCTGACGCGGTTCATTGACACAAACGGCTATTTGGGCGCTGCGGCATGGACGACGGTGCTGGATGTCACAGATGGTGTCATGCTGGATATCAAGGCCTTTGACTGCGACACCCACCGGCAGCTAACGGGACGTGACAATGCGCGGGTGTTGGACAGCGCAAGGATGTTGCACACCGCCGGAAAACTATATGAGCTCCGCTATCTTATGGTCCCGAGCCAAACCGATACCGCCGGTGAAATCGAAAGCTTGATGGCTTTTACCCAATCTCTGGAGGGCCCGGTTCGAGTTCGGCTGAACGCCTTTCGCACCCATGGAGTGCGGGGAGAAGCCGCAGCTTGGCCTGCAATGGAACGCGAACAAGTCGAGGCGGCAGCACGTGCCCTTGCAGAAAAAAGCACTGGACCGGTGATATTGCCCGCACTCTGGTAGTTAACCTCAAAAACCTGATGGGTGCAGAAACTTGAGGGAGGGAGGCCTTGAGATTCTCACACCTAATTCCAGGGAAACTTCCTTTTCTGATCGCCTGACGAAAACAGCGAGTGACCGTGGCCCCAACTGCATTCTTTAGTTTTCAACGAATGCTCACGACCCATTTCTATGTTTTTGCCCCGGTTCGAACCCTATGTGGCATGTGGTAAATTTAGCTCATTGTTACCAATTACTGCAGTGGTCACGAATGGCTGCTGAGGGCCGAAAGCACCAAATGGGCTGATCCGAGCGAAGTCCAACAAAGATCCGCAATTTGGTCACTCCTGCTCATCACAGCGGCCGTCAAAGATCTGCGATGACACACCTCACACGCCCAACGATGCGGATATCCGCCAATCTTTCGCCCGAAATAGTTTCAGGGAAGATGGACGGATTGTCACTAACAATGACCAACGCCGCCGGTTTGTCATCTTCGGTCACACCAACAGGCACAAGACGTTTGATATAGGCCTCGCCATCCCGTCTAAAATCATAAATACCTTCGCGGGTGCTTCGCATGTCAGATATGTCCACCAGGACAAGTGAGTCGCCGGGGATAGTAGGAGACATACTGTCGCCGTTCACCTTGACCAATACGCACAGATCGGCGGCCATGTTATGCTTGCGCAGCCAAGACCGCGAGACCGCAATGTGATCAGCCTCGGCATTCTCAACCGGGATCAGTCTCGCCCCATCTGACAAGCCAATGTCAAACCGGCGGACAAGCGTGAAATTATTCAATTTAGACCGGTCAACTTCCTGGATTGCGCGTTCCCCCTGCCCCGTCCAACTGTCCCTGGTGGCTTTGACCGAGTCTTGGAGAGCCTCCATTTCGGAGCGGCGCGCGTCTTCTATGTTTTTGGTTACGGCCTCACCTTCGGCCTCATGCATCCGCTGGAGAGCTTCCATTCCAGGGCGAAAAGCCTCTTCCTTGGCCTTAGTATATATATCGTTCATGGCCTTCGATATCTCACGCCTCTCGCTCACTCCCGTTAGCACGTAGAGAACATCTACACCTGCTTTTGCAGCGGCCATGAAATACTCTCCATCCGGAGATCTTCGTCCTGCTTCATAGTTGAGCTGTGCATTCTTTTTTACGCCCACAAGAATACCAAAATCACCTTGGTTAAAACCAAGTGTTTCGCGTTCCTGCCGTAGTCGAAATCCCAAGGCATCCAATTGAATACATAGCGTGCGTAACAACATCGGAACGCAGTTTGCGAGGCACTATGATCGAAAAGCCATTCCCATACCAGCCGGGCGTGATCCTGTATGACGTAATTATCGGCCTTTTACGGACCCGTGAAACCACTTTTTCCGCGTGGTGTAAGGAGTTACAGATCGGGGAAAGCTCGGCCCGCAATGCGCTATATGGCCAGTCCAGCGGCCGCCGAGGACAGGAACTGCGGGAAAACGTCATTGAACGCGCGGGCCGCGATCTAGTCGAACGGGCCTATTCAGAACGCGTGAACCAACATGCCAGCAGCGTTGCCGAAGCGTTGCAGTCCCGGTTGCACCCCCGGAGGGCACCATGACCCCCTACACCCCTTCCAACCACGCCCCTGCTCGGGCCCAGTTGGGCAACTCCCTCGGCGGCCATGGGGATGCGCCGCTGGGGGCTTTTTATTCTAGCCCACCACTCGCGGAGACGGGCCCTAGCACCTGCACATTGATGCAGAGACGCTGGGGCCAAGACCGGCGCGCCTGGTTTGCAACCTCCCTTTTCTGGCTCGGGGAGATCCTCGGCGCAGCCAGCCTGTTCATAATTCTCATTTTCGGACTTTTGGCTGGAGAAATTTTCAGATGAATATTGGTGAACAAATACAGGCTCTTGCTACCATAAAACTGGCCCCACCAGGGGGGCAGGATCGGTCATTTGAAGTGTTCTCCCCCACCCGGTAATTTTTCATTTAGGA
The DNA here is from genome assembly GCF_030285785.1 of Parasedimentitalea psychrophila. Lineage (NCBI taxonomy): Bacteria > Pseudomonadati > Pseudomonadota > Alphaproteobacteria > Rhodobacterales > Paracoccaceae > Parasedimentitalea > Parasedimentitalea psychrophila. The sequence continues at coordinate 4,426,758 of NZ_CP127247.1, forward strand.
GCATCCCCCATGCGTCCCCCACGCCTGATTGAAGTTAAAGAAATCCCGCTTGATGACATCGACACGTCGAACCGGCTGCGCCCGGTGTCGGAAACGGCTGTCAAAAGCCTGACCCACTCGATTGAGCCCCTTGGTCTGCAATCCGAGATCCAAGTCCGCAAAATCAAGAAAACCGGCAAGCTGCGGCTGATAGCCGGCGGCCATCGGATAGCGGCGTTTCGCGCCCTGGGCCACGCTGAAATCCCCGCCAAGATCTGGGACTGTACCGAAGATTGGGCGGATCTGGCAGAGATTGACGACAACCTGGCCCACGCCGAGTTGGATTTTTTGGAAAAAGCTGTCTTTTTTGCGCCCCGCAAAGAGGTCTATGAGAAGGCCTACCCAGAAACAAAACAGGCTGTTGGCACCGAACTAGCCGCTAAACGCTGGAATGCGGCGGACACAATGTCCGTCGCATCCTTCGTCACCTCAACCGCCGACAAAATGGGTGTAGATGAACGCACAGTACGCCGTCTTGTTGCAGCGGGGAGGTCCCTCGGACCCCGCGAGATCCAAGAGCTCCGCGACGCCCCTAAGAAGGTCTCGCTTTCAGACCTGCAGGAGATCGCCAAATGCTGCTCCCCCACGGATCGCTATGACATTTGCCGCGCCCTAGGCGACGGCAGCGCCAAATCGGCCAAGGAAGTTCTGGCCCGCAAGAAAGCCCCCGGCACGGCCGTAAAAGATCCGATTGAGGCTGCGCGGGGCAAGTTAAACGACGCCTATGCACGGGCCCCAAAAGAAGCCCGCCGACGGTTTGTTGATGATCACCGCGACGAGCTGCTGGAACTGTTGGGCGAAGAGGCCCCTATCGAGAGTGGCGAAGCCCCCGAGATAGACGCTGAGATCGTTCAGTTCAGCACCAAAAGGGCGGGGTGATCTGATGAGCGTCGTTGAACCCAAACAAATCTGGTGGACAGCCGAAGAGCTGGCGGCGTCTGGCCTCCCCGAACTGCCGGGCAGCAAGCGGGGCATAAACTCACTCGCTGAACGGTTCGTCTGGCGTTGCATTGAAGGCTGCGCCAAGCGCAAGGTCGGGCGTGGCAGCGGCTGGATTTACCACTGGTCGGTGTTGCCCCTAGCAGCGCGGCGCAAGCTGCTGACCGAGGCCGCCGAGGCCCCTGACGAGCGCCCGGATCGGGGTGCTGCCTGGGCGATGTTTGATAGCCTGCCGGAAACCGCAAAAACTAAGGCCAGGACCCGGCTGACCGCCCTGCAAATGGTGGATGGGCTGCATCAGTCTGGCGTCACCCATGTTCACGCCGTTGCCGAGGCCGCGCGCCAATGTGGCTCCTCTGCCCGTAGCATTTACAACTGGATCGGGATGGTTGAAGGCGTCGCGCCAGAGGACCGCCTGGCCTACCTGGTGCCGCGCAATCGGCTGGCTCAGCGAAAGCCCATCAAAGCGCCCTGCAACCAGGCCTTTATGGACTATTTGAAGAGCCTTTATCTGCGCCTTGAACAGCCGACATATGCCCAAGTTTACCGAGACGCCTGCGCCAAGGCCAGGCATGAGGGCTGGGATGTCCCGACCAACAAGACGGCCAGGCGACGTCTGGACGCCGAGGTGCCGCGCGTCACTCAGGTCTTTGCCCGAGAAGGCGAAGGCGGGCTGATGCGTTGCTTCCCAGCCCAGATCCGCGACCGATCTACTCTCACCGCCCTGGAGGGCGTCAACGCCGATTGCCACAAGATCGACGTCTTCGTGCGCTGGCCGGATGGCACCATAAACCGGCCTCAGATTGTCGCCTTTCAAGACCTGTATTCCGGCAAAATGCTAAGCTGGCGCGTCGACAACGACCCCAACAAGGTCATGGTCATGGCAGCCTTTGGAGAACTTGTCGAAACCTGGGGCATTCCGCGCCATTGCCTGTTTGATAACGGCCGCGAGTTCGCCAACAAGTGGATGACGGGCGGCGCCCCTACCCGCTTCCGGTTCAAGGTGCGCGACGACGACCCACTTGGCGTGTTGCCCCTGATGGGAATTAAGTTCCACTGGGCCACTCCGGCCCATGGCCAGGCCAAGCCGATTGAACGCGGTTTCCGGGATTTTGCATCGAGCATTGCCAAGGACCCGCGTTTCAAAGGCGCCTACACCGGCAACCGCCCCGATGCCAAACCCGAGAACTATGGCAGTCGCGCTGTGCCGCTGGACACCTTCCTGAAGGTAGTTTCCGAGGGTATTGCCGAGCACAACGCCCGCCAGGGCCGGTTGTCTGCCACGGCGCGGGGCCGGTCCTTTGACGAGACCTTTGCCGAGAGCTACGCAAAAGCCCCCGTCCGCAAGGCGACAGAAGATCAACGCCGCCTTTGGCTGATGGGTCAGGAGGTTGGCAAGCTGAACAGGAACAGCGGCCAGTTCCAGCTCTATGGCAATTTCTACCACTCAAACTGGATGTCTGAGCGCACAGGCGACCGGGTTGTGGCCCGGTTTGATCCCGAGGATCTGCATTCCGGCGTCCACATTTATGAGCTCGGCGGCTCTTACCTGGGCTTTGCCGAATGTCAGCAAAAAGTCGGGTTCTTTGACGTTACAGGCGCAAGGGAAGCGGCGCGCCGCAAACAGCGGATTAAGAAGGCTCAAAAGGAGCTTCTGAACGCCCATCGGCCGCTGTCGATTGAAGACATTGCCGCCGACATGGATGCCCGCGCGCCCGACCTGCCGGCTCAACTGGTGGCCAAGGTTGTGAAGCCTGTTTTTAGCAAAAAACCGGTCACAGTTCCACGCCACCAGGTCACGTCAGATCCGGCAGTGGTTGAGGCCCGCAAGGCCTTTGAGAGCCGCGTAGAACAGAGGAAGAAATCAGATCCAAAACCCAAAGCGGTGGGGCGGTTTCAGCCAGCATCAACACCCAGAGAGCGGTTCCGGGACGCCAAAGACATCATCGCGAAATCGGAGGCCGGGAAACGGGTTGGCAGTGGCGAGGCCGACTGGCTGCGCAGCTACATCGAGCTGCCCGAGTATCGCGGTTTTCACAAAGTAGAGCAATTTGCAAAGCGGGACGACGCCGGTTGAACGCCAAGACGCCGTCCCAATGGCACTAAATTTAAGAGGCACCACAATGTTACAAAAAACAAAACTCGGCGAATATGTAAAGCCGCTGACCAATGTTTACCTATTGAGCTCATTGATTGAGACGCTGGAAAACCGCGACATTGGCCTGCCCGGCATTGGTGTTTTCCACGGCGAACCCGGTGTTGGCAAAACCCACGCAGCGATGTTTGCCTCGGCGCATCAGGACATCCTGCATATTCAGCTCACCAACAATTACACCAGCAAGTTCCTGTTTGAGAAGCTCCTCAGTGAGCTGGGTGCCAGGGAGAAAGGCTCCACCGCCTATCTGGAAATGCGCGCCCAAGAAAGCCTGACCCAGGCTGGCCGCACCCTGGTCATTGACGAGGCCGACCACGCCCTGAAACCCCGCATGATCGACAGCATCCGGTTTCTGCATGACCGCTCAGACGTGCCGCTGATCCTGATTGGCCCCTATGACTTCCCGGCTAACCTTGCCAAATATACCGCCATCGCCAGCCGGGTCATGCAGCGGGTCACAGCCCATCCGGCCAGTCTGGAGGATGCCCAATCCCTTACCGGATATTATGGGCGCGGCATCGAAATTGCCCCCGACTTGCTGGAACATATTGTCACCCTGCGGCGCGGCAAGGTTCGCGAGATCTGCACCTGCATTGCCCATGTCAGAACCATGGCGCGCACCTGGAACATGCAGACCGTGACCCTGAAGGACTGGGGCAAGGAACCCTTTCCGGCCGGGAACGAATTTCTCGCCGTTGGGGGCGCTCTATGAGCGACCACATTCCATCAGGGCCGCATGAGGAGGAAATCTGGCGGTTCATTAAATCCCGGCAGGTGTTCACCCACGCTGACGTCGAAGCATTCTGCGCTGCAGGTGAGTGGAAACGGACAAACTACCTGCGCAACCTGGCCCGTCTCGGCCTGGTGACCCTCTATCAGCGTAAAGCCAACATCCGCTATTACACCGCGCAAGATCCGGCCACCCTTTCCGGCGATGCATCCCAGATTGATACCAGCGTCCAGGATGCACAACGGCGCTCTGACACCCTGAATTCCAAGATCTCTGCAGGCCAGGACATCAGCCTGCCGGTGCAGCCCTGGACGCCGGACACGGCTGAGGATCAAAAGCTTTGGGATTTTGTGCGCGGCCAGATCCGCTTCACCCGCGACCATGTCCTGGCCCAGAAAATCGCCCCCGACAACAAGGTCACCTTGTTTTTGCGGTCACTGGAAAGCGCCAGTCTGTTGCGATCCGCCGGCTATGACAACGCCAAGCCCTATTACACCGCGTTTTCGCCCTCGGAAATCATGCACCGGGCCAAGGACAAACGCCTGACCAAAGAGGGTCGGATCTGGACCGCCATGCGCGCCGCCAGCAAGTTCACCATTGAAGACCTGCTGATGACCTTCGCCGGGCTGGAAGATGAATTCTCGGAAAAGAGCATCCGCAGCTATTGCTCGACGTTGCAAAAGGCCGGGTACCTGAAGGACACCCGCCGAGGCCGAGTGGCCGCGCAATCGGTGCGCTACCACTTGGTGCGCGACACCGGCCCCCTGCCCCCAACAGTGAAGCGAGTGCCGGTTGTGACCGATGCCAACGAGGGCCGCGTTGTCTATGTCCAGGGGGAGGAAGCCACATGGGCAACCACCTAATCAGCGACCGCGAGATCGTCGCTCAGGACGCCTGGGGCGATGATGTTCCCGACTGGATCATGACCCTGGTCAGGGAGTGCGACGGCAGCTCGCAAAACAAGGTGGCAACCCGCCTTGGCATCAGCGCCGCCGCCGTCAGCCAGGTCATCCGCAAGAGCTATATGGGCAGCTATGACAACGTCGCCATGCGGGTGCGTGAGATCTACATAAGCGGCGATATTGAGTGCCCTGCCATCGGTGAAATCAGCTCGGAGGTCTGCCTGCATTGGCGCGACGAGATCCGCAAAGGTACCTCAGCCGGGCCGCAACGCATTCTGATGACCCGGTTCTGCAGAAAGTGCCCCCGCAACATGCCGAGGTCCAACAAGGCGGTGGAAACGCCCACCCCTGAAATCGATTTTAAACCCGTCTTCAAAACGAGGAGATTACCCCGTGCCTAAACGCAATCAAGATCCGCAAGAGCTGCGCGATGTTCTGGGCGCGAACCTCAGACGGCTGACCAAGGGGCTGAACGTCACTCAGGTTGCCCGTGATCTGGAGATCCGCCGCACCCAATTCAATCGCTACCTCCACGGCGAGAGCTTCCCTGGGCCTGAATTGCTGGCGCGGATTTGTCGGCATTTCAAAGTGGATGCCAATATCCTGATCCGCCCGATTGACGAGACGCCAGAGACCCCAGAGCGCATAGCCCTGCGCCATGCCATCCGGGCCGGGCGGTTTGATTGTGCCGGTGATCTGACGCTGACCCTGACAACCCTGCGCGCGTTTCGCTCCACGGAAACCGCCCGTTTCATTCTGGCCCAAAGCGCAGGCACGGTGAACGGCACCGAGTTCGACCTGCTGGCCGAGGAAGCTGGTTTCTCTGGCCTCCCACAGAACCCGGCCTTGATCCTTGGCTCCGCATCCAAGGCAACACAAAACGAGGTATTACAATGACCAATCAACCCTCAAGCCAGTTCGATCCGGCGCCAATCCCCGACGGTCGTATCGACGTCGACGGAAGCCCTCACATGCGCGACGGCAAAGGCGCATTGGTTCCGCTGGATATGGTGAAAGCCAAAGACCAGCTTCGCGACGAAACCGTTCGTAAAATCATCGGCCATGCGATCGCCCTGCAGGATCAGGTCGCGCGCTTCAAGAAACACGTATTCGATGACCTCGAAGCCTATGAAGACCTGCTGGCACAGGAGTATGGCGCGACACTAGGCGGCGCAAAAGGCAACAAGTCCCTTCTCAGCTTTGACACCTGTTTCAAAATCTCCGTTTCTGTTGCGGATCAGATTGATTTCGGGCCCGAGTTGCAGATCGCCAAGGCACTTGTGGACGAGTGCATGATTGAGTGGGCAGCGACCTCTCGCGTTGAAATTCAAGCCATCATCACCAGCGCTTTCAACACTGACAAAGAAGGCAAAATCAACCGCGCCGAGATCGTCAAACTGACCAAACTGGATATCGATGACGAACGCTGGTTGAGCGCAATGCGGGCCATCAAAGACTCCGAGCATGTCGTCGGCAAAGCGACCTATGTGCGATGCCACAAGCGCGATGCCTCCGACAATCCCTGGCAGCACATCACCATTGATCTCGCCAAAGCCTGAAGAGGAGCTCAAAATGCCGATGACAAACGAAGAATTCCGCGCGCGCCTGCATTCCAGTTTTAGCGCCTCCACCACCGCCCAGGCCCGCGCCATGATGACCTTGTCCGGGCGGCTTACCCTGCTCATCAGTGACGCCAAGAGTGCTGGTATCACCGCTGCCGATATGAATCTGATCATCCAGGAGGAAATGGCGACTGCTGACCGCCGTCTGGCCGGGTTTGCGGATCGGTTTCCTCAGGATGCCAATCTGGACATGGAGGCCTGACATGAGCCGCGCCTTACAACAGACCGTCCATGTCGGCTGCCGCCAGCTTGGCATGGACGCCGACGCCCGCCGCGCTCTGCAGCTCGCTGTAACCGGCAAGCATTCCATGAAGGACATGGACCACGCCGAACTCTTGATGCTGATCAAACGGCTTAAAAGCGATGGCTTTAAACCCTCTTCAAAGGGCACCAAAAAACACAAAGCCGCCTCCCGCCCAGATTTGCGCCTAATCCATGTGCTGTGGACCAAGCTTGGCGAGACAGGTGCGTTGCGCGATCCCAGCCGCGCCGGGCTCAACAAATTCATTCAGGCCCGCTTCGGAAACACCTGGGGCTCGGTGCCTGCCGACGTCGACATGCTGCGCCAATGGCCCCAGATCGACGCCGTCATCCAGGCGCTGAAAGCCTGGGGCGGGCGCGCGGGCATCGACTTTGACTGGTCGGAGCACCGCTCGTGAAAAAGCCCCGCCACCGCGTTTCTGACCATGCCGTCCTGCGCTATCTGCAGCGGGTCCAGGGCGTCGACATTGAGGCCCTGCGGCGCAGGATCGGCCATATCGTCGACCGGCACCGCGAGCACGATGGCACCAGCGGCGTGATTTCTGGGGGTTTTGTCTACAAGCTTCAGGGCGGTGTGGTGGCCACCATCATTCCAGCCTCCCGCCAAAACCGCCGATCCGGTTTCAAAGGTGGAAACGGGCCATGTAATGACCGATCCTGATCTGCCGCACCCAAAGCCGACCGCCCAGGTTGAACCCTATTTTGAGGTCCTGGGCCTGGACGACACCCTGCGGTTCATCGAGGCCTTTGGTGGTACTGAAATCTATATTGCAAAGAACCCCAGAACCCGGTCCAGCGTCGCCGCACTGGTGGGCTATGACAAGGCCAATGCGCTGACCAACATATCCCACCGTTTGCAATCTCGGGTCCCGCTGGCCAAAAAATGGCGGACCTGCGCTTACAAAGCCCAGGGCCTGGCAACGGTTGAGATCGCGCGCAAACTTGGCGTTACCGATGTGGCGGTGCGAAACTGGCTGAGGGCTGGTGAGGTTACTGCGCCCGTCAGGCGGCTGAGCATCACTTTGCCGCCCTTGCCTCTGTTTCCTGACCTTTAGGTTCAAGGAACAAAAGACCTCCCCCTGCCCGTCGATCGACCACAAGAAGGCTCATGCGCTGAAGCCCTGGACAGACACCCCAATCAATTGAGTGGCAGATTGACCCGGAAGTGGACCAGGTCGAGGCGCGCGACACCAGGCCTCGTCGCCCCTAAGGCTGGCGCCCATTTTTGGGTTAATCTGCCCTACCTCTGCCAAATTCGCGAATTGCACCTAGCACCAGCAACCAGAACCCCTCTGAGACTTCAGTTAAATACCACTTAAAGGGTCTCAATGGAAAACTTCAGGGGGATGCCGCTTTCCGGGGACAAAGGCTCTCAGCGGGCCGCGTTGGTGATATCGAGCGCGCGACCCTGCTGGGCGATCAATTGGGGCAAGTGAAACCCCGGCCATGAATGACATGGTTTCGACAAATGAGGCCGTGATAGCAGTCCCCAGATCACTGGAAGAAAGCCGAAAGCACCTGCTGGACGATGTTCCCGATTTGCCTTCAGGGGATCTGGTCAAAAATCATCGGCGAGGCCATTATGGCCTCCTTGGCCAGTCGTCACGCCCAATTGAGCAATGACGAACTCCCGTTTACCGATCCATCGCGGTGGCAGCTCTAACGAACCTCGCCTGTAGTAAATTCGGCAATCGGGCGCTTTCCACGCTCAGCATCAGCTGGAACGACCCAAAGCTGCCCTTCGTGCCAAACCCGTCTACGACATTCGTGCCGGGCCCAGCATGAGGCGGCATCTAGAGCACTAAGGGCGGAATGCGGCCGTTCGCTGCATATGCGAATAAATAGTATGAACGTCTCAAAGCGGCAACTTTTGGGAGAGGTAGTATTTTCGAAAATTGTACCAACTGTTCAGATGACGACATTTCTATGGAAAGTTCACGTGATGAGAGCAGATTGGCGGCAGCTTTATCTGGTGTAGATTCTGGCTGACCACGGGAAACTGAGACAAGTTTGAATTCGTCTGACAGTCCCCCACTGCGGGATTGACCGAAATGGTTGCGGCAATTGTTGAGGGCCGCGATCATCGATGTTTCCTTGACCTCGCAGTCCATCCAGTGAACATTATAACTTCGATTTTTTAGTCGGGCGAGACTGACACATTCATTGAAATTGGCACAACATGCGACCGTCCGTGCCTCTTGGCTCTGATGTGGCTCAAGCACCGCCAAAATAAGGTATGTTTAAGATGAGCTATACAGCAAGTGACACCAGATATGAAAAAATGGACTATCGGCGCTGTGGCAAAAGCGGGCTGAAACTACCCGCCATTTCACTGGGTCTTTGGCACAATTTTGGTGGCGACACACCGCATGAACTAAAGCGTTCCATTTGTCAGACAGCATTTGACCACGGCATCACGCATTTTGACTTGGCGAACAATTATGGCCCTCCTCCTGGTAGCGCCGAAGAAGCTTTTGGCGAGATTTTGCGCACGGATTTCGCGCCGTATCGCGATGAAATGGTGATTTCCAGCAAGGCAGGATATGAGATGTGGGATGGCCCATATGGTGAATGGGGTAGTCGCAAATATTTGATTTCGTCGTGCGATCAAAGCCTGAAACGCTTGGGACTAGATTACGTTGATATTTTCTATTCCCACCGTTTTGACCCCGACACACCGCTTGAGGAAACAATGGGCGCTTTGGATCACATTGTGCGTTCCGGAAAGGCGCTTTATGTTGGGATTTCATCCTATAATTCTAAGCGCACTCGCGAGGCCGTGGCCATTCTGAATGATCTCGGCACACCCTGCATCATTCACCAACCCAGTTATAATATGATTAACCGCTGGGTGGAACGAGACGGGTTGAAAGACACGCTCAACGAATTGGGTGTTGGATCGATTGCGTTTACGCCATTAGCACAAGGCATGTTGACCAACAAATATCTGAATGGAACCCCCAGCGACAGCCGCGCCAGCCAAGGAAAGTCGCTCAACCCGAATTACCTGAGCGACCGCGCGATTGCCAATATCAACAAACTGAATGATATCGCAAAGTCTCGGGGTCAAACACTAGCGCAAATGGCGATTGCGTGGGTATTGCGTGATGGCGGGATCACTACTGCTTTGATCGGCGCATCCAAACCCCAACAAGTAATTGACTGCGTGGGTGTCATCGACAACCTGACTTTCACGGCATCCGAACTTGCCGACATCGACAAATATGCTGACGAAGAAAATATCAATCTCTGGGCGTTGTCATCCGATACGTAAAAAGGGGCCGTCGCATGATCCAAAATCCCGCTTGAAAGTTTACAATCATGCCATCACGCCACTGCACGAAAAAGCAGATCTGGGCCCTTGTACAACTTCGATACTTGCCTTGAATGTCCAGTTTGGTGGCTCTCGACCAATCAGGAACAAGCTGCTGCGTTGTTCGAAATCAAGTGCAGTATTTAAATTTTCCAAAGATAGGTCTTAGATATGTAAAATATTGGTTAAAACAACTTGGAGTACGAATATGTCAGTCTACAGAATTACTGAGTTTACATCACCTGATATGGCCAAAGCGGTCGAATCTAGTGGAACTATGCGCGGTGACGTCGCAGCTGCTGGTGCCGAATCCATCGATATCCTCTCCCTCGGAGATGGTGCGGGAATGGTAGTCGCCAAGTACGCCACACAGGCTGACATGGAGGCGGCAACCGATATCAGTAAAGCTGTATTCGGAAAAATGGTTGCGGCTGGCATAATCAATGGCGCTAGCATCAGCGGAAAATCTGGTGACGTGGTCTTTTCTTTCTGAATCTTTGACGAAAGAGGCAGTCATATCGTGCCCGTGCGTTCAACCTAACTGTCGTTGATTGACAAGGCCCTTTATGCTGCCTCGGCAGTACAACTACGTGTATGAATAGCTGACATTGAGCCAACGGCATCTCCGACCCGCGCTGCCGTCAGTTGACCTATGAACTTTCTGCACTGTGTACGAATGGCAGCAAAGCGAAAGCTGCACCGCGGCATCTGGAGCAGTTGCGAGAGGCCGGCTTGGGCCGGTTGTGTCGCTTCAAGGCATCTGGGGCGGCACTTTGCAAAGGTCGGTATCTGCGCAATGCTGCCATTAGTGCCGGTCGCAGTGAAGGTCCGGAAACCGGCCCTATTGTCGAAATGTGCATGGTGCAGCATTGATCTCAAACGTAACTGAATCCGGTAGTTCTCTGCGGCTTACATGATGGTCCGGTGCGGGCCGACCATGAGATCGGCCCAACTTACTAGATTTCAACTGATTCAGAGATTGCCAGAGCGTCTTCCAGTTCAACACCGAGGTATCGGTGAGAACGCCGGTGGAATACTGCACCACGAAGCGGCTGGATTATCCGGCTGCAGATAGGCTGATTTGCCTGTCCATTTTCGGTTCTCCATGTTTGATTTTGCAACTCCGTGGAATACCAGTTTGGTGAGCCCCTGCTGGGGCATGCCCCAGCAGGGGCTCACAGCGCAATCTCCAACAAAATTTCCAGACTTCAGGTTACAGTACCGGCGTCGGATCGCCTGCGCGCACTGACCACATCTGATCCAGACGAGTCCGGCGTCTCGATATCTGCTCCGATAGTCATAGGGTTTTTGTCCTTCGCTTCGCGATGCAGAGCTAAGCGCCAACGGGAAGAATAAAATCTACCGGCAAGGGTGGCGTGCTGGAAAACGGATATGCCAGCGCCAGTCAGACCCCGCCGCCACAACCGCCGGGTTTCCCACCCCGGTCAGGGGCCACCACCAGTGACCAAAAGTCTTTTGCATCAAAAAGGTTCGGCGGCGGCTGGACCACCGTGATTATCCCAGAGCCACCCGCGGGCGACCGCTGGCTTCGACCGTCAGCACCGCCTCAACAAACACCTGCCGCGATTCAACCTGGGCGGTGCGGATGTCACGCTCCACCTCTATGTGAATATCCTCGGCTCCGGCCTCTCCGGCGGCGTCACGGGCCTGTTCGGAGAGGAGGTGTTCCAACATTTCCAAGGCAGAATCAGAATCGTCAAAATCCTGAGGCCCACTTTCCAGGAACACCCGAAAGCGGCCCTCGGCGGGCGAACTGACGGTGCCGCTGCGCCGCATGGCGATACGGCCCACAACAGCACCAATGGCATTGGCAACACCGGCGTGCTGCGGCAGGATCATCCGGCAATGCAGGCGCCCGCCCACCGCCGGATAATACGCCGGTGCCGAAGCCCCCAGCCCCACCACATCAATGTTCAGCGCCGCATCCAGCGCCAGCAGCCCGCGATGCCCAGCCAGGCCACGCTGCATCAGAACATGGCGCGCCAGCTTCGCGGCGGGCAGGCCAAAATCCTCGGCGTCTTCTTCGATGGCGGTCTCTAACAGGGTTAACGCGGTTTGTTCTGTCAGTTGATCAACAATCATTTGCGCCAAGCCCAGCGCGTCGGCAGCCAGCACATCGCCACTGCCAATCCGCCGACGGGCAAACAGCGTCAGTGCTTTTTCCGCCGCTTCCCGGTCCCAGCAATGCAGCCGCCCCAACACATGGCTTGCATCCGAAGGTGTGATCCCGGCCACTTGCACCAACCCACGATCCAGCAACCGGCTCAATGCGCCCTGATCAACCCGGTTGCGAAGCACATCTGCAAAGGGATGCAGCTGATCGCCGATCCGCTGCAACAACCGCGTCTCACGGTCTGTCAGCCCGGTGGGTTCCACCCCCTTCAGAGTCTGTACAAACCGGCCATCATAGTCACCAGGCAGCGGCGCGTTCAACTGTCGGTCCAGCGCCGCATGCACCACCTCGGCGGCGTCGACCGCGATGAGAGACACTGGCAACACCCGGCGCGGGCCCAGCGCCAAGCCGCCAGACATCCCTGTGGCATTGACATGCACTTGGCTGTCACCGCCCAGCCCGGTGGTCCGCATGGCCACCGCTTCGACCATGGTGCGAAAGCCGCCAACCCGGGCGCCGGCCGGGTCAATCGTCGGCTTGCCACCGCGCAGCACCGCCACATCGGTGGTGGTGCCGCCAATGTCAGAGACCAATGCGTCGTCTACTCCGGTCAGCCAACGCGCGCCAACAATCGAGGCGGCCGGCCCAGACAGGATCGTCTCAATGGGCCGGCCGCGCGCCTGTTTGGCCGACATCAAGGCGCCATCGCCGCGCACCACCATCATCGGCGCCGCGATGCCCAGGTCCTGCAATGTGTCCTGCGCCCGGCCGATCAACCTGTCGATCATACCGATCAGCCGCGCATTCAACACTGCCGTCAACGCCCGCTTTGGTCCGTTCAGCTTGGCAGACAACTGGTGCGAACAGGTGACTGGCGCCCCCGTGTGCGCCGCGACAATCCGAGCCGCCTCCAGCTCATGTGCCGGGTTTCGGGTGGCAAACAAACCCGCCACCGCAAAACCCGTGACCCCTGCGGCCTCGTTCTGCAAAAAGCGCTGCAGGGCCGCCACATCCAACGCGCTGAGCTCTGCCCCTGCGTGGTCGTGGCCACCGCCCAGGATCAGCGCTGGATCTCCCTTCAATGCCTCAGACAGCCCATGCCGGTCCAGATCGCTGTGCTTGAAGCCAATGTAGATCAGCGCCACCCGGCCACCCTGGCCCTCCACCAATGCATTGGTGGCCAATGTGGTCGACAGCGCCGCCATCGACACCTCCTGTGGGGCCGCGCCGGAGTGTTGCAATACCGCCTGAATGGCTTCGCTTATGCCCAGAGCCAGATCTTGCCGCGTGGTCAGTGCTTTGGCCGAGGCCACCACCGTCTTGTCATCGCGGATCAGCACCGCATCGGTATAGGTGCCGCCAGTATCTACCCCCAAAAGCAATGCCATGTGATAATCTCCGATCCAGTTTCAACCGACATGTCCCAAAATGCGCAAAATTGGCAATAGGTCTTATCTTGGATGCGACATTTTCATGCCTAAGCTGCGCATCTTGACCCATTGAGTAATCTGACGAGACCGTTGGACAGCAAATGGCAATCCCTGCGCCGAGGCGCAGTGCCAACATGGCATCAACCAGACTGCGGAGAGAAGCGTGACCCGGATGAGTGACAATGACCCAAAAGAAAGAACGAAAATGATCTTGACCCAAACACCCAATTAGAGAAGCCGACATTCGTACGGGCTGTAGCGAACGGCAGGAACGAGCCCACTTTGCCGATCTTCTGCATCGCAGCCAATGTCAGCAATCCTGACAACGATGAAAAAAGTGACCATGTTCAGGGAAGTTTTAGGAGCTTGTGCCCATTGATTTTCTAACGATCGCGTCAAGCCAGTGTCTTCGGACAATGCACGATTGGTCAAGATGATGATATTGCTGGCACCTCCAACTTGTCACACGCCATCCGAGTTTACTTTTTCGGCCCTAAAATATACGTTTGCGGCCATGAACGCATCAAATCCTGATACCTTTGACTTGCTCATTTTGGTCACGCCTCACTTTAACCTGGCAACAACCACCGCATTTCTCGACCCTTTCAGAGTGGCCAACTATCTGACGGGTAATTCAAGTTTCCGATGGCAGTTGGTTTCTTCAACTGGAGATGAAACGCCAACAAGCAATGGCCTGTCCATTTCAACAAATTCAATTGCCACTACCCTGAGTTCAAAACCTGATCTGGTCCTTGTGTCGTCAAGCTGGGTTCCGGAAACCCACCACACAGTTGAGGTGACCAAGGCACTGGTTCGGTGGTCACGCGACGGCGCAAAGTTAGGGGCCCTGGATACCGGTACATTCATTCTTGCCAGAGCAGGTTTACTCAGCAACAGACGTGCGACGGTCCACTATGAGCACATCGATGCTCTGATTGAGCTGTTTCCAGATGTGACGGTCACCGAGGACCTTTTTGTTGTGGACGATAATAGGCTGACCTGTTGCGGTGGATTGGCCTCGGTTGATCTGGCATTGCATATCTTGCGGGACATCGGTGGGGAAGGTCTGGCAAATGCCACCGCCAGATACCTGTTCCATCATCACGTGCGGGGACCTGAGACATCTCAAAATCCGAACAGCTTAGAACCTTTTGGACAAATAACGCCTAGCGTTGTGCGTCGCGCCATTGATCTGATGGAAGCCAACTTGGAGGATCCGCCTTCGATCCCGAACATCTGCGCCCAATTAAAGGTATCCCAACGCCACCTTGGCAGGTTGTTCAAACAATACGTCCGAAAATCCCCAGTGTTGTACTTTCGCGATATCAGGCTGGATCGTGCCCGAGGGCTGGTGACCCAGACTGAAATGAAGCTGAGCGAGGTTGCGGTGGCGTCTGGGTTTGCCAGTCAGGTCCACTTCAGTCGCGCATATCGTGGCCGCTTTGGTCTTCCACCTAAACAAGACCGGATTGAAGGCCGGGTTCCATTTGAATTCCGGGCCTGGCCGATGCACAGCCCCAAAAATGCTTAGCGCAACTTGGCTGTCGCCACTTGCATGGCAGCCAACATCGCGTCGCGTTTCACTGAGAGGTCAGATGGAGAAACCCCATTTGCCTCAAGGGTAACACCAGCAACCAGCTGTTCAGCCAACTCCGGCGTTAGGTGAAGCTCTCCCAGATCATCCCACCACCTATTAAAACTGTCGGAATAGCGCTCGCAGAATTCTGTCAAACCACCCTCACCAGCCCCTAGGTGAAATAGCATTGTTGGCCCCATAGCGGCCCATCGCAAGCCTGGACCGGCCCACATCGCGGTATCGACATCTTCAACAGAGGCGACGCCTGTTGAGATTAAGTGAATGGCTTCCCGCCACACCGCAGCTTGAAGACGGTTGGCGACATGGCCAGGAACCTCGCGGTTGACGCGAATAGTGACCTTGCCGACGGCCTGATAAAACGCTTCGGCCTCGGCAACAACGCCCTCAGCCGTATCCTCGTTTCCCATGACTTCAACAAGTGGGATCAGATGAGGCGGATTGAACGGATGTCCAAGAACCAAACGGCTAGGATCGGCCCAGCCCGCCTGCATCTCAGACAATGTCAGACCAGATGCAGAGGACGCGACGATTGCATCGTCCGAAAGTGCATTTTCAATTTCCGCATAAAGGGCATGCTTAATTGGTAACCGTTCTGGGACGCTTTCCTGAACAAAATCTGCACCATCGACGGCTTCACTTGCCGACGTATGAAAGGTTATAGCGTTGGGCGTGCCGTGTTTTGTCAGTCCCAGTTGATCCAATATGGGCCAGGACTTTTCAACATAGTCGCGCACCATTTTCTCAGCCGTTGGCGAGGGGTCGTACACGGCGACACTGCGGCCGGAAGCCAGGAACAATGCGGACCAGCTGGCCCCAATCACTCCGGCACCAAGTGTGGCAGTATGTGCGAAATTGGTCATCAGAATAGTCCTGGATTAAGTGGCGACGCTGCGGTCATGCCGCCGTCAATTGTAAAGAGCTGCCCAGTTGCAAAAGCGGCATCGTCAGAGGCGAGCCAGACGGCCATAGACGCAATATCGGCAGGTTTTCCAAAACGGCGGGTCGCGTGGCGCGCAAGCGCATCTGTTCTGGCCTGTTCAGGGTCGTTTGCCAGATCAAATCCAGCATCCAACATTCCTGTTTCGATCCATCCGGGGCAGATCGCGTTGCAGCGGATGGTGGGGCCATGATCGACCGCAATCGACCGTGTTAGTCCATGAACAAAGGCTTTTGACGCATTGTACAACGCCATAGAAGGGTCGGCGACATTGCCGGAAATAGACCCAATGTTGATGATGGATCCACCCGTGTTCATTTGAGGAATAAGGCTGCGGCAGACATTAAAAACGCCACGGGCGTTGACGCCCATCACCGCGTCCCAGTCATCATCTGTACTGTCAACGACCGTCTTTTCAACCTGCACGCCTGCGTTGTTCACCACGATGTCCAGCGCTCCCAGGGTCCGCGCAGCTGCCGCAACAGCTACAGCATTGGATACATCCATTGACACCCAATCCACGTCCAAGCCTTCAGGCTTAGGGCCGCGACCACAGGTAATGACCTCGGCCCCTTCAGAGATAAAGGCATCTACGATGCCGCGACCAATCCCTTGGCGTCCGCCAGTGATAAACGCCCGTTTTCCCGCCAGCCGTTTCATGCTGTCCCCTTTGTTAGAACCCAACCTGATCACCGCCCTTGAGTGCCAGTCGTTCTCGTGCCTCCGCAGGAGTCGCAACACTAAGCCCCAGATTTTCAATGATCTCCCTGATCCGGCGAACCTGCTGAGCGTTCGAGGTGGCCAGTTCCCCTTTGCCGATGAACAGACTGTCTTCTAACCCGACTCGCAGATTACCGCCAAGCATTGCGCTTTGGGTCGCAAATGGCATCTGTTGCCGTCCAGCGGCCAGCACCGACCATTCGTAATTTTCGGCCCCAAACAGGCGATCGGCGACCTTGTGCATATGCATCAAGTTATCAAGGTCAGCCCCAACACCGCCCAGGATGCCAAAAACCATCTGGATGAAAAATGGAGCCTTGATCAGGCCCTGATCGACGAACCATTTGACGTTATAGAGGTGGCTCAGATCATAACACTCAAATTCAAACTTGGTGCCATGACCTTCGCCCAGTGTTTGCAAGGCATACTTGATTGTTTTGAGGGTGTTAGGAAAGATGAAGTCTTCGGTCATTTCAAGGAAGGGCCGCTCCCAATCATGTTGGAACTCGGTGTATTTTTGCAGCATCGGAAAAATGCCAAAGTTCATCGACCCCATATTGAGCGATGCCATCTCGGGGCTGGTCGATGTTGCGGCCAAAAGCCGTTCATCCATGTTCATGCCCAGACCGCCACCGGTCGAGACGTTGATAATCGCGTCGGTGGATTGCTTGATGACAGGCAGGAATTGCTTGAAAAGTTCCGGTCTGGGATCCGGCTTCCCGGTTTCCGGGTCCCGCGCATGAAGATGAATGATGGAGGCCCCGGCCTCTGCCGCATCAATGCTCGCAGTGGCAATCTCTGCAGGCGTGATCGGCAGGTGCGGAGACATCGACGGCGTGTGTATGCCACCTGTCGGGGCGCAGGTGATGATGATAGATTTTGACATTAAAGTTTCATCTGTTGCACTTGTGCAGACAGCCCCCCATCCAGGATCCAAAGTTGACCAGAAGCATAACGTGCTTCGTCCGATGCCAGCCAGTTCACCAGATTGGCGATATCCTCGGGTGTTCCGTAGCTCCGCATTGGGTGAACATCTCGCACTGCTTTTTGTAAGGTTCCGATATCGCCACCGCCGCCACCTGAACCATCACCTTTGAAAAAGCTCTGCAACATTGGGGTGTCGATGTAGCCCGGGCAGATCGCATTGACCCTGATCCCTTCGGGGCCGTGGTCACAGGCCATCGCGCGCGTCAGCGCATGGACAGCCCCTTTGGTGGCGCAATAGGCCGCCAATCCCGGATCCGCGATAAAGCCATCATAAGACCCAAAATTGATCAGGCTGGCCGTGACTCCTGATTTCACCGCTTCACGCATCAAAGGAAGCGCATATTTGGAGGTCAGGAAGGTGCCGGTGGCGTTGACCGCAAAGCTTTGGTTCCACTCGTCCAGAGTCGTCTCTTCCACGGTTTTTTCGATTTCAATACCCGCAGCGTTCACCAGGATGTCCAATTTGCCCTGCTCGGACATGACACGGCCCATTGCAGCAATGGCGTCACCCTCGCGCGTTACATCCAGCTTGATGAAGATGCTGTCATCATCGTCATTACCTGCCAGCGATCCTTGCGGGGTCAAGTCTGCGGCATAGACTGTCGCGCCTTCTTTCACGAACCGGCTGACGATTGCCCGTCCGATACCACCCCGCCCGCCGGTCACCAGAGCGATTTTACCTTCAAGTCTCATTGCGGTCTCCGTTGGACGCGGTCAGTGGCGCGCTCTTGCCATAGGCATCCAGAACCAACCCATGGAAGTGATGCACTGCGTGTTCCGATTTCCCCGATCCGTCGGGGTCATGCACAATGCGACCCTGGGTAAACGCAGGCGTGTTCATGCCCCGTTGCACGCTTTCGACCAAGCCGATATCTTCTACCTGCAAAACCTCATCCAGGTATCGGATCGCATCCAGCTCTGTTGCATCGGGCTCGGGGGTTTCAAGGAAAAAATCGTAGGTTTCCAAGGTGCGGTCTGGGCCGACAGGGATAATATTCAGCACAATCATGCTGGACCGCCCTGGATAACGCATCAAACATGTGGTGGGCCACAGCCACCAAACCGCATGGGTTTTCACCGTCGCATTTGAGACGTCATAAGCGCTGTTTGGACCGTTGCCAGCATCCGCCATATGGCTGGAGTAAATGCCGTAGGTGGTCACCTTGTAGGTGTCCATGTCGACCAGATCACAAAAGTCCTTGTGAGCTGTTGGACAATGATAACATTCAAGGAAGTTGTCGACGACGTTCTTCCAGTTTGACTTGATCTCGTAGGTCAGCCGATGGCCAAAGGTGAGCTGCTCAACATCTGGTGCCCAGTGGCGGACTTCCGTCTCCAGATTATCCGACTGTGAGGAAAGGGAGGAGGCTTTGGGGTCAAGATTGACGAATACGAAGCCACAGAACTCCTCAACCATGACCTGGTCTAAACAGATGTCACCAGTGACAAAGTCCTTAAGGTTTTCTGTGTGTGGGGCGCGGGCCAATTGGCCGTCCAGTTTATACACCCATGCATGGTAGGGACACATGATCCGCGTGGTATTTCCCTCGCCCGAAAGTAGCTCGTGCGCCCGATGTTTGCAGACGTTGTAAAAGGCCCGCAACGTGCCATCCCTGTCACGCACAACTGCAATGGGGTGACCGGCAATTTCCGCGGTTACGTAGGATCCTGGCTCCCGTGTTTTTTCCACATGACAGACCCATTGCCACGTCTTGCCAATGACTTGTTTCAGGTCAGCATCGAACCATTTGTCTTGCGTATACGCATCAGAACTTAGGGATTTGGATCGCGATGGGTCCTGATCGTAGCCCAGGGCGATGTTTGATATTTCGGACACAAGGCAGCCTCCGCATTGGTGTACTAAATGGTATTCTGCCGTTGCCCTGCAATCATTCTTAACCTGATTGGCCTCACCTTTAACATAACTGGACATACCGCACCAAAGACACCCAATTTACCTGCTTTCAGCATACCAGCATTTCGCAGATCAGATCAGATTTCGATGCCAGATCTCTGACTTCTGCTTATCCGTGAAAAATATCCGTCGACGATAGGCAATGATCTACACTCCATATTTCTAAAAATACTAAAGTGTTGCATCGACCCGTTGAAAACACACCGCACTGCAGTCGTCGGTGCACGCTGCAGCGAACGGCTCCTTACCGCCCTTAGTGCCCCATATGCCGCGTCATGCTGCACCCGGCACGAATGTCGTAGAAGGGCTGATAACCGCCGTTAGACGTGTTTGGCACCAATGACCGGTTAGGACCGTTCGCTCCTGTAGACCAATGACAATAAGCAAGGGCATTGTCCGCAATCGAGCCAATTGTGATCATCGCAGCGACTGGCTGCGATCCACTCGCTCGTTACTCATTTGCGGTGAGAGTCGTATCGTTTACGAATGAGAAAAACCGGCGGCTTCAGCCAAAGAGCTTGGCGACCTGATGCCAGCAACAACAGCAAAGGTAGAATTACCATGGCCAGCATCGAGTACAACACCGACACTCTGGACCCGGCCCTGGCTGCGGTAGCTGCGGCTGTGAGCGATATGACCCCGGTGATGGACGCCATTGGCGAATTGCTGCTGGTCTCGGCCCAGGACCGCGTGCGCGACGGCGAGCAACCCGACGGCACGCCTTTTGCCCCACGCACGCAGACCACTCTGGACCGTTATGCCAAACTGGGGCTAACCTTTGGCGCACCGCTGAATGTCTCGGGAGATATGCGCAACACCCTGTTTTATGAGGCCGACCAGGACAAGGTTGAATACGGTTCAAACGCCATTCAAGCCGCCGTGATGCAGTTCGGAGCAGCCAAGGGCGCTTTTGGCAAGGCTTCAAACGGCTCTTCAATCCCCTGGGGCACAATCCCAGCCCGCCCGTTCATCGGCCTGTCTGATGAAGACCAAAGCAATATCGTCGCCGAGTTGGAAGACTGGCTGGAAGAGGCCGCCATCCGCCGGGATTGACCGGTGCGTAAATCCCCGCCAACCTGATCAAATCTCATGAGCCGCCACACCCACAACTAGTTGTGGGTGTCTGCGTTTTTGCCCTTCTGCATAAATGGCTGCATGAGTAAAACCCCACAAACCGCCTTTATCTCCCAGACTGCCCAGCTCTGGCCCGATGACAACGGACAGGGGCCGGGCGACCGCCCCCTCCCCCCCTTGACCGCCCTATCTATGAGCCGCTTCAAAGGGGCCGCGTCATGACCGTTTCTGACCTGCCCCATCCAAAACCAACCGCACAGGTCGAACCCTACTTCGAGGTCCTGGGCCTGGACGACACCCTGCGATTTATAGAAGCCTTTGGCGGCACCGAAATCTATATTGCGGGCAACCCGCAAACCCGCTCTAGCGTGGTCGCCCTACTGGGGTATGATAAGGCCAAGGCCTTGACGGAAATATCTGACCGGTTACAGCCTCGCGTCCCTCTGGCTAAAAAGTGGCGCGCCCTCGCTTATAAAGCCCAAGGCCTGTTGACGGTGCAAATCGCCCGAAAACTCTGCGTTACCGATGTCGCCGTGCGCAATTGGCTGCGATCTGAAGCAACCTAAGACCCTGCCCGTTGACCCTGTCTGCACTCTTTGCCTCTCGGTTCTGACCTCTAGGGGGCAAGCTGAGTTCATCACCCGCTATGACCGGCTCCGCGCTGCTCTATCCGGACCCGCCCAGCGGGGACTGCGCGGACACACTATGGCAAGGCAATGTGTGCACCAGAGGGCTTTGAAACCTGGTGCGGTGGATTAGATCAGCCAGAACACGCAGTCAGCTTGACCGTGGCCAAGCCGCCTTATTCAAGGACCGCCTGGTCAACCGCGTTCTGACTGGGCAGGCCGGGCAAAAATCCGGCCCGGTGCAGATCACTCTGGACAACCGCATCGAGTTACCCCAGGTGGGCGCTGTCCAGGACATCGTCGCCAAATTCGCCGGTGAAAATGGTCTTAAAACCGCCGTTTCAGAGAGTTTGAAAGCCTACTTTTACGGCTACCTGGCGCAGACCGCCGAAAGCGATCTGAACTTCCTGACCCGTTTAGCGCTCGATCTGGATGCCACCGCCAAACCGGCAGGCGGTGCGCTGGTCTTTGTCAAACGTGGCGAGGGCAAAGCGGCTGATGGCACTGACCTTCCGGTGCCGGTTATTACCCTGGCGCAGATGAGCCGGGCCAACTGGAAAGTGACCGGCCGGGGAAAGTACGGCAAGGTCATTGCCGAATGGTCCGAACTGGGCGCGGCCTCGGTCAACCAGGTCAGCGCCGGTGATAAAGAGCCGCTTCTTCAGCTACGCCACCGCCATGCCAGCCAAGGTGAGGCCCAACGCGCCGCCGACAGTGCCCTGCAGCGTAGCAAACGCGCCAGCGGCAAGATATCGATCCAGCTTGCTGGGTTTATCGGTGACCTGTTGGCCGAGGGCTTTGTCGAGTTGCAGGGCATCCACCCGGCCCTGACCGGCCAGTGGCTGGTCTCGCAGGTCACCCATCGTCTGGGCGGCACCCTGATCACCAGTTTTGATGCAGAAAGGGACAACGATGGCTGAGCGCGGCGGGCAAAGCTGCTAGGGACAAATCCAATTGTGATCATGGCGCAAAGAACCCTTTCAGAGATCAGCCCATAGGTAGCTAACGGCCCTGAGCCGCCGTTCATGACCACTGCGGCGAATGGCTGGTCAGAGCCCTTTTTGACTGATTTGAAGATGTCGCTGCTTGAACAGAGGTTTGGATGCGCGAAGGCCATTCATAACCCCACTCAGACATTCAAGAGAGAACTGTCCGAGCGAGTTTTTCATATTGACGGGTGCCGACTTACTTCATCTCGGCGAAGTCACCAGGTGTCCGCCGTGCACTTGCTGGCAGACAGGGCCTTTGATGCAGATTGGCTACGTAATGATCTGATGGATCGTGACATCATCCTCGTCATGCCACCGAAACCCACCCGGAAGGTTCCAGCGGAGTTCGACAAGGAAACCCACAAATGGCGGCATTTGATCGAAAAATACTTCGGCAACCTGAAGAAAATCAGAGAGATAGCCAAGCGCTCTTGCAGAGCAAACCAGAGTGTCAAAGCCTTAATCTCAATCGCGGCAACGATCATTCACTCAAGGTGAATGTCAACAGTCCCTAATCCTACAATTTTTCAGTGCATTTGTACCGATACAATAATTGTGCCGCTTTTCGCGTGCACATGTCGCAAGTCGCACATCAAAGCCTAAATCTCGCGTTTTATTGTGCAATACTCAACCGAGGGCTCGCCCCTCTCAGCAACGCGGCATTGTCATGAAACTCATCCACCTTACCGACCTGCACCTCACCCCTTCAGGCGCTGAGCTGGCCGGTTCCGACCCTTCGGCCCGTCTCTCACACTGTCTCAAGGATATTGAGCAGTGGCACAGCGACGCCAGCTTCTGCGTCATTTCCGGCGATTTGGCAGATCGTGCCAACCCAGCAGCCTATTCCTGGCTGAAAGAGCAACTGGCCGGGTTTTCCATCCCGACCTTTCTAATGGTCGGGAATCACGATGATCGATCTGTTTTCCTAAGCGTCTTTGACGATCATCCCCGTGACGACAATGGGTTCGTCCAGCATAGCCACCAAACAGAGGATAGCCTGTTCCTGTTTCTGGACACCACCAGCGACGGCGCCAACCCAGATGAGGGGCAATTGTGCCCACAGCGTCTGGATTGGTTGCGGACCCAATTGATCAATGCCGGGGACACGCCTGTTTACCTGTTCATGCACCACCCACCATTTGATATCGGCATCACTTTCGTCGACGACATCAAACTCGTACAGCATCAGGAGTTTGCCGACGTTCTGAAACAGGGCCGCAACATCCGACATGTGTTTTATGGTCACGTACATCGAACCACATATGTGCAATGGAACGGGGTCTCCTTCACCTCGCTCCCCAGCCTGAACCATCAGATCCCGCTGATCCCCGCAAGCACCGGCACACCCTATAGCTCCGAGCCCCCGGGATATGGCGTTGTGCTGCTGAACGGCGACCAGATGACAGTCCATGTCGATGCCTTCCTAAATCGCGGTGCGATTTTCCGGAGCTAAGACATGGACAATTTCTGGATTCTTCTCGTCTTAGCCTCGGCTCTGCTTCATCCGTTTCGCGATCTGACACTGAAGGGAGTGGCACACCCGGTCTCTTGCTATGTCGGGGTCTGCCTCAGCTGGGTAATCTTTGCTGGGGCACAGGCGACCCTTAGCGGCCAAAGCCTGCGCCTGCCACTGTCGGTCTGGCCTCTGGTCATCCTATCGGCGCTGGGTCTCGGTTTCTACTACTACGGCACTCTGGCGGCGGTCCGGAGGGGCAATTTGTCAGTCTACTATCCGATCATCAGGTCCTCGCCGATTGCCATTGTGATCATCAGCTGGCTGTTTCTTGGGCAAAGCTACGCCTGGATTACGCTTGCGGGTGTTGGCTTGATTATCCTGGCTGGTCTCGGGATTCAAAAACCTCCCGGCGGCCTGCTGGAGGATGCCAAAGCGTTTGGTCTTGCGGTGATGGCAATGATCGCCTCGGCGGTTTATGCGTTGGCAGACGCAGTTGCGATGCAAGACGTGGCCGCTGCCCCGTTCCTCTTTTCTACCTATATCTTGGTCACCTTGATGCTCGCTGCGGCGCGATCCTGGGAGGACCGGCATCTGTCCGAACCGTTTTGGGGCGTGATCCGAGGCTGGCAGCAGGCGCCGTGGCGAATTCTGTTTGCCGGGGCGACTTCCTATGTCTCCTATCTTTTGATCCTCAAGGCCTTTCAACTGGGTGCTGAAACAGCTGCTGTCAGTTCGGTCCGTCAGGCCTCGATTCCAATCTCAGTGATCATGGCCGCCGTGATCCTCAAGGAGCCACGTTTCCTGAAACGGATCGGCTGGGCCTGCCTATTGGCACTGGGTATTATTTTAGTTGCTTTCAGCTAGAAGCCACGTAGGCATCTGCAGAACCTTCGGGCAAATCGAGATCAGGCGCGGTGGGGGCGGATCGCGATGCGATCTAATCCCCCTGCCGCTAAAACGGAATGTCATTGCAGACGAAGACATAGGCAGCCACCACTTTCTTGGTCCCCGCCTTGCCAAACTCCACCTCAAGCTTGTCCGCACAGCAGTCGTCCGTGCGACGCGCAGCGAACGGCTCCTTACCGCCCTTAGTGTCCGATGCTGCACTATGCACAAAGGACGCGAAAATGCAGCTAGCTGACATTGCGGAGATGTGTCCAACTAACCCCCGTCAACGGCAGCTATGAGGGGACTTGCAGTCATTCACTGATGTTGATCCAATTGGAGCGAACGGCCCACTGCCGCCATTCGTGACGCATGCGGCGAATGGCAGGATTGAGATCAAATTGACAAGTTCTGCACAGCAACAATTGCTGCATCGCAACCAATATGGACGCAAAGTTCTGAAAACTGGTGTCGGGCCAATGGTTAGACGGTGGGATATTACTTAAAGCCGCCCTGTCACCGCAAGGCACGCATTCTGAGTATCGGCACCCTTCAATGAGACGTCAGCCGTGTGCTAGGAAAGGAAACCGCTGCCGCAAAGAAAGCTCCTTGCAGGCAACATTTGCGGCCAATTCAGAATGGATCAACCGTGGGAGAGAGCGTGCTTTTTGTTGTGAAAAATAAATCCGATGAAGTTCAGCAACAGCTGAGCCGCCAGGATCTGCGTACTTTCTGACGGGTCATAGGCGGGGGCGACCTCTACCAAATCAATACCCACCACATCACCGTGCTTGCTTAGACCCTGAAGGATTTCCAGCACGTCGTAATATTGAAATCCTCCATGACTGGGCGTGCCTGTGCCGGGTGCAATCGATGGACAAAACGCGTCAATATCGATGGTTACATAGTATCGCGCGCCTTTCGGAATGCGCTCGAGAACGGCCGCTGTCCCCAATGTGCGCACTTGACGCACTGACAGGATGTCAGACCCACGCGCGCGGGCATCCTCGTAGCCCTCTTTCGCGGTCGAAGACACATTGCGGATGCCCAGCTGCGTCATGCCCGCGACATAGTCTTTTTCGATCGCACGACGCATCGGGTTACCATGCCCCACCGTGACCCCGTGGCGCTCATCGACAAAATCCAGATGCGCATCAATCTGGATTACATGTAGCGGACCCTTTTCGGCGCAATCCTCGGCGAAGGCGTTGATGCAGGGAATGTTGACGGAATGATCGCCGCCAATGGTCACCGGCAGCGCTCCCGCGTCGAGGATTTTCTTTACACCATACTCGATGTTCGCATGACTTTCTCGGGTCTTGGTGTGGATAATGTCTGCATCGCCGATATCGACGATACGTACATCGCTGCCCAAGTAGGTGGCGTCATCCTCGTGATCGTAAGCACC
The DNA here is from genome assembly GCF_030285785.1 of Parasedimentitalea psychrophila. Classification (NCBI taxonomy): domain Bacteria; kingdom Pseudomonadati; phylum Pseudomonadota; class Alphaproteobacteria; order Rhodobacterales; family Paracoccaceae; genus Parasedimentitalea; species Parasedimentitalea psychrophila. The sequence continues at coordinate 4,452,877 of NZ_CP127247.1, forward strand.
GGCGTGACCGAAGCTGAACAATGTCGATGCCTCACGGACTGCTCGCGGTCCGAACCGTGCCCCGGGCCGGAATTGACATCCAAAGTCATAAGGGGCCCCGAGGATTGCAACATCGGCATCAATCTTGTCCCAATCCGACACGTATTCCTTTTTGCCAAAGGTTGAGATGCCAACAAAGGGCAGATTCAGGCGTCCAGCCTCATAACCATGGTTTGACATTTATTTCCTCCTTGAATTTGTTGTTTATGGTTGAGGGCCGATTGCTATTCTCAGCGGCTACGCTGCCATCGCGAGGATCTCAGCCAGCAGAATGGCAAGGAAAACTTGCGCCGACAATGATTGGTTCTGTCAAAGCGCAAAGACCTCTAATCGATCCGGCGCACCAAAATCTGGTTGCCATCACCTCGTTTGGTTTCAAAGGTTTTCAGTGTGGCGATCAGATTGCTAAGTTTCCCTGTCCCATAGCTACGCGTGTCAAAATCGGGGTTAGCAGCAGTGATGTACTGGCCGATCTGGCCCAGTGTGAACCATTCATCGTCCTGATTGATCGCGTCCATCGCGCGGTTTACAAGCTTTGTAGGGTTTTCCAACTGAGCGGGGGCTTGGCTTTCATCCTCGTCCTTCTGTGGCTTCGGCTTCGCCTTGGTTGGTTCGGAAATCAGGTTTTCAACATAGATGAATCGCTTGCAGGCCTTTACGAAAGCAGCCGGGGTTTTGCGCATCCCCATTCCGAACACGTCAAGTCCCTGTTCGCGGATACGGCTAGCCAATCGGGTAAAATCGCTATCGGACGAAATAAGTACAAAGCCGTCGAACCGGCCAGTATGCAAGATATCCATCGCATCGATCACCAGTGCAATATCGGATGCATTCTTGCCGGTGGTATTGGCGAACTGTTGGTGGGGGACGATGGCCAGTGCTGCCAGCTTGTCCTTGGTCCAACCTTGCGGGCCACCCCCTGCGAAATCGCCATAGATGCGGCGAATCCCGGCCTCGCCTAGTGAGGCGATCTCCTCGAACATGGCCGTGGAGTGTTTGGCCGAGATGTTGTCGGCGTCAATCAGAACTGCCAAAAGAGGGGGTCTGGATGAATTTTTCATGTCTTTGAACTATCCGTAAGCAGGTGTTTTTGGGCCAGTATCTTCTTAATCTAAGTTGAAATCCATCTCATCTGGTTGGTGTGATTATGAGACAAGTTTGCGGTGTTGCAAGTTCTTGGATACGAGCGCTTGGTGTTTGATCCTTCCTCGTGAGTTCCAACCAATGGGAGCGAAACCGTTGAAGGGTGTACCGGGCGCAGGGCCCTTGGGCCGTTTTACAGGCTGATAAACCCCATACCGCAAAAAACATAAAAATTCTAATTGGTCGCAAAGTTAGAGCCCTATCTCTCTTAATTGCAGCGAACAGCAGCTAGGTCCGCACAGCAGGCACTAGTGCGCAGCGCAGCGAAGGGCCGGTATCCGCCCTTAGTGACGAAATGTGCTTGGTGCAGCAATTGAACCGTTGCCCCGACCCATTAATCCTTTGCCACCATTCGTGACCACTCGACCGCTAGCCCGGCCTTAAACCCCGCCTTTACCGACCATCTGATGGGCTGGCCCATGGGCTGGATCGATCCGCTGCAGCCGGTAACAGGGTGGTCCCAATGGCTGCAGCGCGCGCGTTTGAAGCGTTGAAGAAGGAGCTTTTGAACGGGGTTTAAAAACCCTTCAAAGACCGTTTAAGGAAGTGGTCAAACCGGTGATTTGAGCAGTTTGAGCCGCTGCCCGGCAGGCTACTGCAATTATCTCTGTCCCAAATCGCCGAAGCGGAACCGTCCGAATCCGGGACCCGGCAGCGCCTCACCCCGCCGTCCAGCGCCCATCGTTTAGAAAGGCCGGGCAATTGCTGTTTGATTTTTTGAAGTGCTTCCAATGTTGTTGGACACTAGATATTGCAGTAACCGGAAGACCCCGGAGGATGGCGGAAGAATCCGGATAGAACCTTACAAACAAGGGATTTTGTGTCGGTGGATCGCATCCTGGACAGGTCTGATGGGTGTCCTTCAAAACAGCTTAAAACGGGCCTTTAACGCCGTTTGTCCAATATTGAGACACCTAACTTTGCAAATTCCCCTGTCCTCCCTGAGAGCCTTATAAATAGGGTTAATCGACTATTCTAACCGTCCCGGCGCCCTACCAAGTGAGCCTCTTCCTAGGGACGGAACTGGGAAATCCCGTTCCAAGTTTGTTCACGGCTTCCCAGATAAAGATTAGTTGAAAATAATCAAAGACATAGAGGTATTTGATAAGTTCGCTTGCGTGCCGGAAGTGGGAAGCGTTTTTGGTGGGAACTGACACATGGTGCCCCCATCTGGGGTCCGAGAACGGCACCATTTTCGTACACTTTCTTCCGATACCGACCCTTCGCCGCGTCCAGCACCAACGGCAGCTACGAGCAGATTGTGACCTTTGCAAAGTCGGGGTTGCCCTGCGTCCTGAAGGTGCGCGAACGGCCCTCAGCAGCCATTCGTGACCACTGCGGCGAATGGCTGGTCAGAGCCATCTTAACTAATGCTGCCATCCCAGCAATCAGTAGCTTTTCCGGAAAGCGAAATTCGCTGCAAACGCGAGGGGGCGTGAACTGATTCAATAAAACGGCCGTTCAGAAGTGGATTTTGAATTTCGAGCAGCCAACGGCCGCTGAACAGAGAGCAGGAAGACCCACCCTTATGGAACTTGTGGTCCTAATCTTTGATCTGATCGCGGAGACGTGTTGCCTTGAGGGGATGGTAGAACGAAAAAACGACTGTCAGGCCTTTTGTAGAGCCCTCTAAAGACCAATCTGAAGCCTTCTCCAGCGATGATCGAGACCCCGTTTCTCCAGGCCATCGCGCGGTTTGATGAAGTATAGTGGAACGTGAATATTTTGAGGAAGCGCCAATACTGGCAAATCAAAGTCTGGGTCGTCGATTTCGACCCGTGAGGAAGGAACGCTGTTGTTCGCCAATGTACTTAGGGTCGTCAAAGCCATCATGTCAGGCCGCAGGATGTGATTCATTAATTGGTTTGCCTGATCCACATTTGCTGCATCGCTAGGAATAACGAAAACGTCGGCCCAAAGGTTCGTTCCTTCTTGGGGAAGAATGTATTGATATTGGTCGCGTTTCTCCAGCAAAAGCGGCGCTAGAGCATCAGTGCTCCATGCAACTGTGAGGCAGATTTCCCCGCCGAGCAGGTCATCGAATTGATTGTTATCAAAGGAACGGACGTAGGGCGCAATGGCGGACAATACCTCAAAGGCCGCATCAATATCCTGGTCAGATTGGGAGTGTGGATTCAAGCCGAGATAAACGAGAGCTGCGGCAACCACCTCTTCAACTGAATCAACGATTGTGATGCCACAATCGGCTAACATTTCCGCATTCTTAGGATCGAAAATGAGTGCCCAACTGTCAATTGGGGCATTCGGCAAGCGTTCAGACACGGCGTCAACATCATATGCGATGCCAGTCGTGCCCCAAAGGTAGGGCAGCACGTACCCGTCCGCACCGGGCATGGACTTGAGAAAAAGTTCCTGCAGTTGTTGATCCACACCCGCCACGTTCGGAATGGCATCCATCTCGATTTCCTGGATGGCTCCTGCCTCAATTAAGCGGCCTACAATTTCCATGGGGACCACCACCAGATCGTAACCTGAGCCGAGTGTGATCAAGCGCGACTCTGCTTCGTCCGCCTCACCATATGTGTCCATGGAGAACTGAATGCCGAATTCTTCCTGAAAACTATCGATGGTCTCCTGGGCGATGTATCCGCTCCAATTGTAAAGCCAAACTTGTTCGGTTTGCGCAGCAATCGGAGCGGCCAATATAGTTGCAGCAAATAGGGTTGAGGCAGTGGTTTTTGTCAGACGCATCGTTTTTTCGGTTCCTTTGATTTGCTGTTCTCGTCTGGCCAAAGGCGCGTTAGTACCTCGGCCAGATCAGCCTTCCTGATTGGCTTCGAGAGATAGCCGCTCATGCCCGCTGACATGCCGGCATTGCGGTGTTCATCCATAGCGTTGGCCGACAGCCCGATGATCGGGAGTGTTGCTGTCCCCAATTCGCGTTCTTTCACCCTGATTGCCCTGGTTGCGTCCAGCCCGTCCATTTCTGGCATCCGAACATCCATCAGGATCAGGTCAGGCGACCATGACTTTTCAAGTTCGATTGCTTCGATACCGTTCGCGGCAGTATTTATCACGCAATCCATGCGTTCCAGCATCTTGCTGACGACCAATCGATTGACCCGATTATCATCAGCCACCAGGATCTTTTTGTTGAAGGTCACTGCAATTTCATCAGGGCCGGAAATCCCTGATACCGCGGGGGCCTCTTGAACCGGAAACTCAACAACAAATTCTGATCCTTCACCCAAGGTGCTTTTCATTGAAATCTTGCCGTTCATGGCTTCTGTGAGCCTTTTGACAATGGCGAGGCCCAACCCGGTCCCGCCAAACCGCGTTGTCGTCGAGGCGTCGGCCTGAGCAAATTGATCAAAGATCCGCTCTTGAAATTCTGGTGCCACTCCCACTCCACTGTCTCGGACAACAAGCCTGAAAATGCGTTTCCCTGCGGTCAGCGGTGTCAACTCGTTCAGCTCAATTTCAACAGCACCGCTTTCAGTAAACTTGATTGCATTGCTAACTAAGTTGAGAACAATCTGCCGGACGGCTTTGCCATGTCCGAGGACGCGCCAATTGGTTGTTTCTGAACGTGCAGTAAGGAGAAGGTCAAGATTTTTGCTCTGTTTTTGCGCCGAAAATAAGTCAACGACGTCCTGACAGAGAGAAAGAGCATCAAATGTCTCGGTCTCCATTTCGAACTTGCCGGCTTCGATCTTGGAAAGATCCAGCACATCGTTGAGGATGCGTAACAGAGAATTGCCACTCACGATCATCATGTGGATCATATGCCGTTGTTCGTCATCAAGATCTGTATCTTGCAGCAACTCCGCCAAACCCAACACACCGTTCAAGGGGGTTCGTATTTCGTGACTCATTGTCGCCAGAAACATCGACTTTGCTTCGGACCCGGCCTCAGCAGTTCGGCGGCTCGTCTCAATTTCGGATTGTGCTTTGATGATGTAGCGTTCCATCGGCAAGTGCACAAAACGAGCCGCCACCAGAACTCCCAAAGCGCCGATGGCCACGGCAATCAATGCATAGATCAACTGCGCATCTGTGTCGGCGCGACCAGTTCTGACTTCCGCATTCTTAATCTGCATAATTGCCGGGATCAATTGTCGTGACAGATCCGAAGCAAGGGTAGCTGCTTTTGAAATCTCGGCATTGGTTTTCCCAGGGTTCGTCAAAAAGTTGGTGAGGAACAGGATGTCGCCAAGCTCGACCAATGGGTTCAATGATGTCTGGGCCATCATTTTCTGCGCGTCCTCAGAAAATGCGGACCGCGATTTGGCATCAGAAATCTTGACTAGGGCTCCACTAGCCATCAGCGCGCTTCGCCTGACGCGGCCAATGGCAATCAAAGCCCTTTGTTTGGCGGGGTCATTTTTCAGTTCGTCGAAAGCCAGAGAAAGTTCAGCGAGAGAAACCAAAATCAGATCGAGAGATTGTGTGTTTTCAGCACGTCGAGCGACTCCGTCGCGCCCGGAAAGCGTAATGAGAAAGGCGCCAATAGCCGCAGACAACAAGATCACCAACGCAATTCCGCTGCGCAGACGGAGATAACCTTGAGTGATACGCTGTTTTGACATGTCTTGTGAGAACTTCCATATTCTAGACGATGGTTCGCAGCATCTGATTTCGATTGGATTAACCTTAGGCTTTGATCCTGTTAAGAAGCACTCCCCCGTTCTGGGATGGATAACGCAACCCATGATCAATCAAAATAGTGCGAAGCGGCGTTTGAAGCTCTGCTAGGGGCACGGGCAGTAGCCAGTCTGGTCAGGAAGTGGCCTACGAGGATTCCTGCATTCTATAGGTCTTGATAGAAGGTTCCAGCTGTGATGAGCGCATCAATTCGCATTAGTTTTGTGCCGACATACTTACATACCGTGGGGAACTATCTTTCCGTGTATGCGTTGTTGTTGGACACTTATTATTGCAGTAACCGGAAGAGCCCGGAGGATGCCGGAAGAAGCCGGATAGAACCTTACAAACAAGGGGTTTTGTGACGGTGGGCCGCATCCTGGGCAGGATTGATGCGTGTCCTTCAAAACAGCTTAAAACGGGCCTTTAATGCCGTTTGGCCAATATTGGGACACCTAACCTTGCAAATTATCCTGACCTCCCTGAGAGCCTTATAAATAAGGTTACTCGGCCATTCTAACCGTCCCGGCACCCTACCAAGTGAGCCTTTTCCTAGGGACGGAACTGGAAAATCCTGCGCCAAGTTTGTTAACGGCTTCCCAGAAAGGGATTAGTTGAAAATAATCAAAGGTATAGAGGTATTTGATACGTTCCCTTGCGTGCAGGAAGTGGGAAGCGATTTTGGAGAGAACTAACACATGGTGCCCCCTTCCGGGATCCGAGAACGGCACCATTTTCGTACATTTTCTTCCGATACCGACCCTTCGCCGCGTCCACCACCAACGGCAGCTATGCGCAGTAATTGACCTTTGCAAAGTCGGCCCCCAGGACGCGTCGACATGTCGCGAACGGCTTTTAGCGGACCTTGGGACGGTGCGCAGCTAACGGCGGCAAAGAGCCCACTTTGACCGATGCTGCGTGACGCATGAATGGCCGGTTACGCGCGCCTTGTATCTAGATCAGGCGTTGCAGCCATTGGGTAACAAGTCATCAAGATCACAGCAATGGTCTCATTATTCACCAGTGAAGTTTGGCTTCCGTCTTTCTAAAAAAGCGCGAATACCTTCGTCTGCATCATTGCTGTCTTGCGCGAGCGCAAATTGATCGTGGTCTGCTTGGCTGGCCACTCCAGCCAAGGCATTGGCGTAAGCATTGATGCTTTGCTTGCACATACGGACCGCAACTGGAGGCAAGGATGCCGCGAGCGTTGCCAAGTCCATTGATTTCTCCAATGTGGTGCCGTCTTTAGAAAGCCAATCAGCCAACCCCCAATCCAAGGCCCGCTGTGCCGGACATTTTTCTGCTAGAATGATAAGCCTTTTGGCCTTTGCCGGGCCGACTAGATTGGTAATCCGCGGCACAGACCCCCAGGACATATTCAATCCGCGTTCGATTTCTGGCACATACAGTCCAGCGCTCTCGCCCATAACACGCAAATCGGTTGCGACGCTGAGTGCTACACCACCACCGACGCACCAGCCTTCGATGGCAGAGATTGTCAGCGCCTGCACATTTTCCCAAGCCTGACACATCCGTTTGCCTGTAGTAACGGCTTCGCGACGCTCAGCCAATCCGGCGTCTCGCAGCTTCTGTGTTTCAGGGTCACTCAGATCAAAACCCATGGAGAAATTATCAGACCGGCCCGTCAAAATAACTGCTGATGTCTGATGATCACCCTCAAAACTGCGCGCTACTTCTGTAAGCTCCGACATAAGATCATAGGAAAGCGGATTTGCGGGTTTGCCCCGATCAAATGACACAATTGAGATGGCGCCCTGGCGTTCAATTCTAACGTATTTCATGGGGTTGCTGTTGCTCCATTTTTAGATGCACGACAAAACCTAGGTTCAAATCTCTGAGAAGAAAAGCGGTCTGACGATTTGGTCTAAAGCAGACGTAGGCGTAATTGCAGCGAAAGCTCACTTTGTCCGCTCTGCAGACCTTGGCGCATACCGCAGCGAATGACCGCAATCCGCCCTTTGTGCTCCATATGCCGCGTTATGCTGCACCCTGCACGAATGTCGTAGAAGGGCTGAGACCTGCCGTTAGACGGGTTGGTCACGAACGGCAGGTCAGGGCCGAACCCGCTGAACGAGATGAATCAGATGGCACTGTCCGGTTTCATCGTCGCCAGTATCGGTCGCCCTGAGAAGTTGGGTTACTTAGAACTGTCAGTCGCTTGGCAGACCTCTTTCCACCGAACGGAAAACTATTCGCAAATGCAAAAGCAGCCTCTTGAGTGGAAAAAGTATAGGCCAAACCCGGATTTCCAGTTGTACTGAAACTGCCTTTTCGCCAGGTTGCATAACTCCATCCACTGTTGCCACGCCCGACAAGTCCTACCCAAGGATGCTTTTCATCGTGGTCTCGGGTTCCGCCAAGCTTTTCTGGAAGTGGAAGTTCGCTGCTCATCTGGTTAACCTTTATTTTTTTCTGAATCGGGCCGTTCTCTGGAAATCCACTTACATGTGGTCATTCTCATAGTGGAAGGCAAGGTACGCTTATCCCGCGATCTATGGTTGAAATGTCATCGGCTTTGCGTCTGCAGCGAATAGCTGCAAAGTGGGCTGCGGGTAGGTCCCTTCTTCACCAGATTTCCGAGCGGCCAAGATCGCATTGCGTTGCGAGTTGCCATTGGGCGCAAAACGGAACGCCAACGTGCATACATCTCAGAATTGTATAGAGATGCCTACTTTTCAAGAAAAATAGGCACACAAATATGAATGAAAGAGAATTTCTTGAACTGGTTGCTTTGGTCCTCGACCTCAGCCCAGAGCAACTCAGAGAGACAATTATGTTTTGTCGGTATCTGCGATCGGTCCGCGAACCAAAGGATCCGCCTTCAAGTGGTTTTTCAGGGCAGTAAGCTCTTCAGGTGTCAACTTTGACATCTCATTGAAGACTCCGTCAAAAGTGGGGTCTTCTCTCTTTCCAGTGAAGACATAAACAAACGAAATTTCCGCGGATTTGCAGACCTTCATCACATCAGTGATACCAGGATTACTGCCCTTTTTTGTCATCCGGCCAATGTAGTCGCGACTGTATCCCAGCTGTTCGGAAAGGAGAGTGATTTTCACTCCTCTTGCCGCCAACTCAGCACGCATTCTGGTCCGCCAGTCGTCCATCACACCTATCAAACTCGTTATCTCTCTAGTCCTACTAATACGACTTATAAGTCGTATTGACAATGCAATCTTAATCTCGATAATACGATATATAAGTCGACATATTGCGATTGAGGAACATGACAAGCCAAGCTCAAAAACACAACGACAGGTGGAAAACCCTAACGGACCAGTATGAAACTCGCCGTCAAACTGTTGGTGTTTCTAAACGAAAGCTCTCAAAGACTGCGGGTTTGGAACCGTCATATTACCAGCACTGGACGGCCGGTGACTTTCTCTTCCCGACGGAGCCCAAACTTGCTGCTCTGGATGATGCACTGACGCATTTAGAAGAGGTTCGTCGCCTCGAAATTCGTCGACAAGAGAAGCAATTGGAAACACGGTCCGAATGGGTCGCACCATGACCTCCTGCCCCCCTCACTCCCAATCCAACCACGCCCCTGCTCGGGCCCGGTTGGACAACTCCCTCGACGGCCCAGGGGATGCGCCGTCGAGGGCTTTTTATTCTAGCCCACCACTCGCGGAGACGGGTCCCGGCGTTTGCACATTGATGCAGAAACGCCGGGACCAGGATCGGCGGGCCTGGTTTGCAACCGCCCTTTTCTGGCTCGGCGAGATCCTCGGCGCGGCCTCACTTTTCATAATCCTCATTATCGGACTTATTTTTGGAGACATTTACCGATGACTGCACATGGCCATTTTCAAGTCTTTGCAACCGTAAAAATGACCCGCCCAAAATACCTGAGCAGGTTGATCGAAGCATCTGTCCCAGCCCTCTGATTTTCAAATAGGAGCATCCCCCATGCGTCCCCCACGCCTGATTGAAGTTAAAGAGATCCCGCTGGACGAGATCGACACATCGAACCGGCTGCGCCCGGTTTCGGAAACGGCCGTTAAGAGCCTCACCCATTCGATTGAAACCCTTGGTCTGCAATCCGAGATCCAAGTCCGCAAAATAAAGAAGACTGGCAAGCTGCGGCTGATCGCCGGCGGCCACCGGATGGCGGCGTTTCGCGCCCTGGGCCGCGCTGAAATCCCCGCTAAAATTTGGGACTGTACCGATGATTGGGCGGATCTGGCCGAGATTGACGATAACCTGGCGCATGCTGAACTGGATCCTTTGGAATTGTGTGTCTTTTTGGCGCGTCGAAAAGAGGTCTACGAAAGAGCATTCCCTGAAACGAAGGCCGCTACCGGAGCCGACTTAGTCGCAAAGCGGTGGGATACGACTGACAATGTGTCAGTCGTATCGTTTGCAGCCGCCTCTGCCTCCAAAATGGGAGTTACGGAGCGCACCGTTTTCCGCCTTTTAGCAGCAGGCCAAGCCCTCGGACCCCGCGAGATCCTAGAGCTACGCGACGCCCCCAAGAAGGTCTCCCTTTCAGACCTGCAGGAGATCGCCAAATGCGGCTCGACCACGGACCGCTATGACATTTGCCGCGCCCTGGGCGACGGCTCTGCCAAATCAGCCAAGGAAGTTCTGGCCCGCAAGAAAGCCCCCGGCACTGCCGTTAAAGACCCGGTTGAAGCTGCCCGAAGCAAATTGAACGACGCTTTTGCGCGGGCCCCAAAAGAAGCCCGCCGACGGTTTGTTGATGATCACCGCGACGAGCTGCTGGAGCTGCTGGGCGAAAACGCCCCGGTCCAGAGTGACGACGTCTCCGAGATAGACGCCGAAATAGTCCCTTTCACCTCCAAAAGGGCGGGGTGAACCGATGAGCGTCGTTGAACCCAAACAAATCTGGTGGACAGCCGAAGAGCTGGCAGAGTCTGGCCTTCCCGAACTGCCAGGCAGCAAGCGGGGCATTAACTCACTTGCCGAGCGTTTCGGCTGGCGCGCAATTGAAGGCTGCGCCAAGCGCAAGGTCGGGCGTGGCGGCGGCTGGATTTACCACTGGTCGGTGCTGCCCCTGGCGGCGCGGCGCAAGCTGCTGACCGATGCCGCAGATACCCCTGACGAGCGCCCGGATCGGGGCGCTGCCTGGGCTGCATTTGATAGCCTGCCGGAAACCGCAAAGACAAAAGCAAAACTCCGCCTGGCTGCTCTGCAAATGGTGGATGGGCTACACCAGTCTGGCGTCACCCATGTTCACGCCGTTGCCGAGGCAGCGCGCCAATGTGGCTCCTCGGCCCGCAGCATTTACAACTGGATCGGAATGGTTGAAGGCGTCGCGCCAGAGGACCGTCTGGCCTACCTGGTGCCGCGCAATCGGCTGGCCAAACGTGCGCCCACCAATGCGACCTGTAACAGCGCGTTTATGGACTATTTAAAGAGCCTTTATCTGCGCCTTGAACAGCCGACATATGCCCAGTGTTTCCGAGACGCCTGCGCCAAGGCCAGGCATGAGGGTTGGGATGTCCCGACCAACAAGACGGCCAGGCGACGTCTGGACGCCGAGGTGCCGCGCGTCACTCAGGTGTTTGCCCGAGAAGGCGAAGGTGGGCTGATGCGTTGCTTCCCAGCCCAGATCCGTGACCGCTCCACGCTTACGGCCCTGGAAGGCGTCAACGCCGACTGCCACAAGATCGACGTCTTTGTGCGCTGGCCGGATGGCACCATTAACCGGCCTCAGATCGTGGCCTTCCAAGACCTCTATTCCGGCAAAATGCTAAGCTGGCGCGTCGACAACGACCCCAACAAGGTCATGGTCATGGCAGCCTTTGGAGAACTGGTCGAAACCTGGGGCATCCCACGCCATTGCCTGTTTGATAACGGCCGAGAGTTCGCCAACAAGTGGATGACTGGCGGCGCCCCTACCCGCTTCCGGTTCAAGGTGCGCGACGACGACCCACTTGGCGTGTTGCCCCTGATGGGGATTAAGATCCACTGGGCCACCCCGGCCCATGGCCAGGCCAAGCCGATTGAGCGCGGGTTTCGGGATTTTGCATCGAGCATTGCCAAAGACCCACGTTTCAAAGGCGCCTACACCGGCAACCGCCCCGATGCCAAACCCGAGAACTATGGCAGCCGCGCCGTGCCGCTGGACACCTTCCTGAAGGTGGTTTCCGAGGGCATCGCAGAGCACAACGCCCGCCAGGGCCGGTTGTCGGCAACTGCGCGGGGCCGGTCCTTTGACGAGACCTTTGCCGAGAGCTACGCAAAAGCCCCCATCCGCAAGGCGACAGAAGATCAACGCCGCCTTTGGCTGATGGGTCAGGAAGTCGGCAAGCTGAACAGAAACAGCGGCCAGTTCCAGCTCTATGGTAATTTCTACCACTCAAACTGGATGTCTGAGCGCACAGGCGACCGGGTTGTGGCCCGGTTCGATCCCGAGGATCTGCATTCCGGCGTCCACATTTATGAGCTCGGCGGCTCTTACCTGGGCTTTGCCGAATGTCAGCAAAAAGTTGGGTTCTTTGACGTTACAGGCGCAAGGGAAGCAGCGCGCCGCAAACAGCGGATTAAGAAGGCTCAAAAGGAGCTTCTGCGCGCCCATCGGCCTCTGTCGATCGAAGACATTGCCGCCGACATGGATGCCCGCGCACCCGATCTGCCGGCTCAACTGGTGGCCAAGGTTGTGAAGCCTGTTTTCAGCAAAAAACCAGTCATAGTTCCACGCCACCAGGTCACGTCAGATCCGGCAGTGGTTGAGGCCCGCAAGGCCTTTGAGAGCCGCGTAGAACAGAGGAAGAAATCAAATCCAAAACCCAAAGCGGTTGGACGGTTTCAGCCTGCATCAACACCCCGAGAGCGGTTCCAGGACGCCAAAGACATCATCGCGAAATCAGAGGCCGGGAAACGGGTTGGCAGTGGCGAAGCCGACTGGCTGCGCAGCTACATCGAGCTGCCCGAGTATCGCGGTTTCCACAAAGTAGAGCAATTTGCAAAGCGGGACGACGCCGGTTGAAGCCAATAACGCCGTCCCAATGGCACTAAATTAAGAGGCACCACAATGTTACAGAAAACAAAACTCGGCGAATATGTAAAGCCGCTGACCAATGTTTACCTATTGAGCTCCCTGATTGAGACGCTGGAAAACCGCGACATTGGCCTGCCTGGCATTGGTGTTTTCCACGGCGAACCCGGCGTTGGCAAAACCCACGCGGCGATGTTTGCCTCGGCGCATCAGGACATCCTGCATATTCAGCTCACCAACAATTACACCAGTAAATTCCTGTTTGAGAAGATCCTCAACGAGCTGGGTGTCAGGGAGAAAGGCTCCACCGCCTATCTGGAAATGCGCGCCCAGGAGAGTCTGGCACAGGCAGGTCGCACCCTGGTCATTGACGAGGCCGACCACGCCCTGAAACCCCGCATGATCGACAGCATCCGGTTTCTGCATGACCGCTCAGACGTGCCGCTGATCCTGATTGGCCCCTATGACTTCCCGGCTAACCTTGCCAAATATACCGCCATCGCCAGCCGGGTCATGCAGCGGGTCACAGCCCATCCGGCCAGTCTGGAGGATGCCCAATCCCTTACCGGATATTATGGGCGCGGCATCGAAATTGCCCCCGATTTGCTGGAGCATATTGTCACCCTGCGGCGCGGCAAGGTTCGCGAGATCTGCACCTGCATTGCCCATGTCAGAACCATGGCGCGCACCTGGAACATGCAGACCGTGACCCTGAAGGACTGGGGCAAGGAACCCTTTCCGGCCGGGAACGAATTTCTCGCCGTTGGGGGCGCTCTATGACGGCTCACACCCCATCGGGGACCCATGAGGAGGAAATCTGGCGGTTCATTAAATCCCGGCAGGTGTTCACCCACGGCGACGTCGAGGCCTTCTGTTCTGCCGGGGAATGGAAACGAACCAACTACCTGCGCAATCTGACCCGCCTTAACCTGGTCACGCTCTATCAGCGCAAGGGCAATATTCGCTATTACACCGCACAAGATCCGGCCACCCTGTCCGGCGATGCCGCCCAGATTGATAGCAGCGCTTTGGATGCACAGTGGCGCTCTGACACGCTGGGCTCCCGAATATCCGCAGCCCAGGGCATCACCCAGCCGGTGCAGCCCTGGACGCCAGAAACACCCGAGGATCAAAAGCTCTGGGATTTGGTGCGCGGCCAGATACGCTTCACCCGCGACCATGTCCTGGCCCAGAAAATGGCCCCCGACAACAAGGTCACTTTGTTTCTGCGCTCTTTGGAAAATGCAGGCCTGTTGCGCTCCGCCGGCTATGACAACGGCAAGCCCTATTACACCGCGTTTTCGCCCTCGGAGATCATGCACCGGGCCAAGGACAAACGCCTGACCAAAGAGGGCCGGATCTGGACCGCCATGCGCGCCGCCAGAAAGTTCACCATCGAAGACCTGCTGATGACCTTCGCCGGGCTGGAAGATGAGTTCTCAGAGAAAAACATCCGCAGCTATTGCTCGACGTTGCAAAAGGCCGGGTACCTGAAGGACACCCGCCGAGGCCGAGTGACCGCGCAGTCCCTTCGCTACCACCTGGTGCGCGACACCGGCCCCCTGCCCCCAACAGTGAAGCGAGTGCCGGTTGTGACCGATGCCAATGAGGGCCGCGTTGTCTATGTCCAGGGGGAGGAAACCACATGGGCCACCACATAACCAGCGACCGCGAGATTGTGGCCCAGGACGCCTGGGGCGAGGATGTTCCCGACTGGATCATGACCCTGATCGGGGAATGCGACGGCAGCTCACAAAACAAGGTGGCAACCCGTCTTGGCATCAGCGCCGCCGCCGTCAGCCAGGTCATTCGCAAGAGCTATCTGGGCAGCTATGACAACGTCGCCATGCGGGTGCGCGAGATCTACATAAGCGGCGATATTGAGTGCCCGGCCATCGGCGTCATCAGCTCAGAGATCTGCCTGCATTGGCGCGACGAGATCCGCAAAGGCACCTCAGCCGGGCCGCAACGCATTCTGATGACCCGGTTCTGCAGAAAGTGCCCCCGCAACATGCCGGGGTCCAACAAGGCGGCACAAACGCCAGCCCCTGAAATTGATTTCAAACCCGTCTTCAAAACGAGGAGATTACCCCGTGCCTAAACGCAATCAAGATCCGCAAGAGCTGCGCGATGTTCTGGGCGCGAACCTCAGACGGCTAACCAAGGGGCTGAACGTCACTCAGGTTGCCCGTGATCTGGAGATCCACCGCACCCAATTCAATCGCTACCTCCACGGCGAGAGCTTCCCTGGGCCTGAATTGCTGGCGCGGATTTGTCGGCATTTCAAAGTGGATGCCAATATCCTGATCCGCCCGATTGACGAGACGCCAGAGACCCCAGAGCGCATAGCCCTGCGCCATGCAATCCGGGCCGGGCGGTTTGATTGTGCCGGTGATCTGACACTGACCCTGACAACCCTACGCGCGTTTCGCTCCACGGAAACCGCCCGTTTCATTCTGGCCCAAAGCGCAGGCACGGTGAACGGCAGCGAGTTCGACCTGCTGGCCGAGGAAGCTGGTTTCGCTGGCCTCCCACAGAACCCGGCCTTGATCCTTGGCTCCGCATCCAAGGCAACCCAAAACGAGGTGTTACAATGACCAATCCCCCCTCCAGCCAGTTCGAGCCCGCGCCAATCCCCGACGGCCGCGTCATCGCAAACGGCAACACCTACATGACCGATGCCAAGGGCGGTCTCATTCCGGTTGACCTGGTCAAAGCCCAGGACCAGCTCCAGGATGAAACCGTACGCAAGATCATCGGCCATGCTCTGGCTCTCAGTGGCCAAACGACCCGGTTCAAAGCGCATACATTTGAGGACATTGGCGATTTTGAAGCCATCCTCGAGCAAGAGTACGGCGGCAAAATAGGCGGTAAGCGTGGCAACAAAACCCTGATGAGCTTTGACGGCCTTTTCCGGATCCAGGTTGCCGTTGCTGACCAGATTGATTTTGGCCCCGAGTTGCAGATCGCAAAGGGCATACTGGACGAGTTGATGACGGAATGGGCCGCCAACGCCCGGCCAGAGGTTCAAGCGATCATCACCAACGCCTTCAACACCGACAAAGAAGGTCAGATCAACCGCGCTGAAATCTTCAAACTGCTGCGTCTGGACATAGAGGACGAACGCTGGCAGTGCGCCATGAGGGCCATTCGCGACGCCATCCGCGTAATCGGCCAGGCCACCTATGTGCGCTGCTACCAGCGCCCTGCCCCGGATGCGCGCTGGCAGCACATTACTATTGATCTGGCCAAAGCCTGATGACCCGCGCCCTGCAACAAAAAATCCACGTCGGCTGCCGCCAGCTTGGCCTGGACGGTGACGCGCGCCGTGCCCTGCAACTTGTCGAGACCGGCAAGGCCTCGATGAAGGATATGGACGGTGCCGACCTTTTAAAGGTGATTAAACGGCTCAAAAAGGACGGTTTTAAGACCTCTTCAAAGGGCATCACCAAAAAGCACAAAGCCGCCACCCGACCAGATCTGCGCCTGATCCATGTGCTGTGGACCAAGCTGGGCGAGACTGGCGCGTTGCGCGATCCCAGCCGCGCCGGGCTCAACAAGTTCATTCGCGCGCGGTTCGGCAACACCTGGAGCTCAGTCCCGGCCGACGTCGACATGCTGCGCCAATGGCCCCAGATCGATGCCGTGATCCAGGCGCTCAAATGCTGGGGTGACCGCGCGGGTATCGATTTTGATTGGTCGGAGCATCGCTCATGAAAAAGCCCCGCCACCGTGTTTCTGACCATGCCGTCCTGCGCTACATACAGCGCGTCCAGGGCGTCGACATTGAGGCCCTGCGGCGCAGGATCGGCCAAATTGTCGACCGGCACCGGGAGCACGATGGCGCCAGTGGGGTGGTTTCTGGCGGCTTTGTCTACAAGCTCCAGGGCGGTGTTGTGGCCACCATCATTTCAGCCACTCGCCGAAACCAAAGGACCAGTCGCAAAGGTGGGAACAGGCCGCGCAATGACCGCTCCTGACCGCACCCATCCAAGGCCAACCGCCCAGGTCGAACCCTATTTCGAGGTCCTGGGCCTGGACGACACCCTGCGCTTTATTGAAGAGTTCGGCGGCACCGAAATCTATATCGCCAGAAATCCGAGAACTCGGTCCAGCGTTGTCGCATTGCTGGGCTTTGACAAGGCAAACGCGCTGACCAGCATATCCCACCGCTTGCAACCAAGGGTCCCTCTGGCCAAAAAATGGCGGGCTCGAGCCTACAAATCCCAAGGCTTGGTAACGGTAGAGATCGCCCGCAAACTTGGAGTTACCGATGTGGCAGTGCGAAATTGGCTGAGGGCTGGCGACATTCAAGAGCCTGCAAGATGTGAACGTCTTCCATTGTTACCGTTGCCTCTTTTTCCAGACCTCTAGGGGTAAAGGCAAAATTACAGGCAAACTCGCGGTGGTAGTGTTGTACATGGGTGGCGGTTTTTCAGTTGCAGCATCCGTCAAAAAGGGCGGATTTCGGTCATTCGCTGCAGTTCGCTCCGATGGCGGCTATGCGCAGTTAGCACATTTTGCAAAGTTCAGGCCGCCATGCATAGTGGAAGGGCGCGAACGGCCCACAGCTGCCTTTCGTGTAGTTTGCGGTGAAGGCCCGCTCCGAGTCTATTCTGTTGCGGGATCGACGCCACAGCGTACAACCCTGAACCTGAAATGGTGTGCGCAATAGATCAAGAAGCCGATCTCACTAATCTTGGCAGATCTATTTGTTTCTGCGGCTCGATTTTGCCCGGCGATCAATATCTATTCCGTTGTTGATCATTTAAAGAAATACTTTACACCAACGTATGGGCCATGTTGAACCATATCGTAGGCAAATTCACCACCTGGTAACGTGTCGCTATAGTCGATACTGAAATAACGATACCCAAACGTGATCGCTGTGTTATCCCATGGCTGGTAATCAAACCCTATATTGACGCCAATTTGTAGGTCATTGCCACCTGCTCCGAAGCCTCCGAGATCCATCGACGCCACAGTTGTCCATTTGTCATTGAGTTTCCACATTCCGCGTGCTCCTATCACGGGCTCAAACCAACCTTCGTCACCACCAAGCGTTGGCGGAACACCAGGTCCGGGCGTAGTAATGTCGATGGTTTGTCGGATGGAATTGTAGCGTGCTCCCCCCTGAATATCGAAGGTATAGCGCTGGTTCGAAGCGCCATAGGTTCCGTCAGCAACTCGATATGCAGCAAGGACGCCAAACCATTTTTGTCTGACGTCGACTTCAATTCCGGAACCTAGTGGTCCTGGTAGAGCATCCGCATGGCCAATTGCGGCGTAGTTAGCGTCAACTATAACCCCAAAGTCTCCATTCCAAGCTTCGTAGCGGCCAGCCGCTGCGAAATCCAACAGATCCAATACGTCACCCAAATCTAGGTCGATGTCGGCAGATCTTCCTGCAATCGTCGATGTCCCGTGGGTTCGAGCAGGTAAGAACGCATATGCGCCAATGGTGTGCCGCCAGCCGTCTTCGCTCTGCCCTGGTGCAGGTAAGGATTGTGAATAAACTGCGCTACCGGCAAATGTTGCAATGGTCGCGATTGAGATGACGCTAACAGTGCTCAAATTAATTTCCATATTAGGGGATTCCCTTTCAACTTAACTTTTGAAGATTAACGATTGCATTCGGCTATATCGGGATGATATATGAATGCAATTCCTACACTTAGTGATGCGGAATAAGTTTTCCGATATGACATTAATCCCTTTTGCATCAACGCATGGCAGCTCCGAGCCCGAAGCGGACTCGGTATGGCGTCAGCTTTCCTCGGTGCAATACCTCAGGGTGTATACCAAATGGGTGACGTGTATGCCCGGTCTTGAAGGGTCGGTGGTACGCTTTCGGGGAGTGGGATTCCATAAAACGCCGCGTCGTATGTCGTCCACCGAGGCTTTGGGATTTCGATCACTCGAACGTAGTAAAACGCATTGTTCGTCGCGTCGAACTCCGGGTCCTGCCAGTAGCCAGCCAGCGTCGCCGAGCCA
The DNA here is from genome assembly GCF_030285785.1 of Parasedimentitalea psychrophila. Classification (NCBI taxonomy): domain Bacteria; kingdom Pseudomonadati; phylum Pseudomonadota; class Alphaproteobacteria; order Rhodobacterales; family Paracoccaceae; genus Parasedimentitalea; species Parasedimentitalea psychrophila. The sequence goes on from NZ_CP127247.1 coordinate 4,471,640, forward strand.
ATCGAATTGCTGTAGGTCGCGTTTTCGATATCTACCGTCGATCCGACCGGTTCATGCGCCCGGCCGTCCTCACCAATCTCACGATTGCCGGACACGGCCACATCAAACACCCGTTCGTGCGTTTCACCGGCAGCATCGATCCATCCCTTGATGATCTGCACACGGTCAAGATTGGCTCCATCCGGATCGCGCATTGCGCGAACCAGAAATCGTGGTGCGGCACTATCGGGCGCGTTGACAAGATCGCTGCCCATTGGAACACCATTCTGGTAGCCGTTGGAAACAAAATCAGGAGCCTGAAGGTCGGACTCTTCAAAGTCCCAGCCACCAAATACCCTTACGCGGATGCGGCTGCCAGTCGTCGCATAGGCCTCCTTGCGGGTGATCGCACCAAATACTTCCTTACGGGTGTTTTCGCGGGCCCAGACGGCGGTGAGGCCGGACGCAGATTCCTGGGCGGTCAGTATCCTCAACGCCGGATCATCGGTGGGGATCACGTCCAAATTGTGCCGGTTGGCGGATGGTTCCGTGTGCTGGTACTTCCCAAAGTAATTGTCCTCACGCGTCGTGGGAAGAGCGGTGTGCGTGTCCGTGTTTCCGTAAAGCCCGAATTTGTAAGGGTTTACTCCGATATCTCGCTCAATCTCCAGCCCCACCTTTAGTGCAGACCGGGCGTACTCGTATTTCAGCATTTCCGGTGTTTTGGGTGCAGTCCCTGCAAGGTTGGAAACATCCCAGCGTTCGAATCCTGCAAACTCGTCATCCGGCGACAAAAGCGGATGGGTTTCTTCATCGCCTTTAATCTGGGTCACCTCATGCATCGGCTCCCAGCGAATACGCTTGGCCGCATATTCTGCATCCATGGCCGACCCGTCGAACTTGTTCCTGTTGAACATCAGCCCATTCGACACATTCCCGTTATGCGGCACGGCGATGGCCTGCCCGCCGATATTGGCCTCGTAGTCGGCCAGATAGTCCCAGAGCATTTCCGGGTCTGGCGCTAGGAAAAACGGCAAGGGGCGGGTTTGGCTGGTTTTCTCGGCACCATCGCCAAAGATGATCACGCGATGCAGGTTGTCGCCCTTGGGTGTGAAGGTCCATTCGAACCCGCTCAGCGCGGTAAAGGTACCCGGGTCATTGTATTGGTCCACTGCCTGGACAATATCGAGCCAGATATCACCATCGAGATTGAGGCCTTCAGTCGGGTCAATTCCCTGCACCGTTGCCAGGTCAATGATCTCCGAAAATGCAGCCATCCGGCCTTGCTGCCCTTCTCCAAACTGGTCGTAAATACGTCTACCCCAGTCGTCCTGCAACAGGCTCGGGTTTGACGTGCGGATCGCTGTGGAAAGGCCCAGCATCTCTGCGTGCTCCGTAATTGCCAAAAAATCGAGCGGCCGAATAAGCTGTATGGGCTGGCCAGTATTCGACATGATTTTTTCGCCACGTGCCACGCGGAATGCGTCGTGGATATTTAAAGAGGTACCAATCAAGCCCGCATCAAATGAAATCTCAGTATGAAAATGCAAATCTCCGAACAGGACCTGATCAGGATAAGACCGATGGACGAAAGGCGAGTAGTTCTCGGTGCCGTCTACTGTTTCCGTCGATACGACGCCTTCAAACGCGTGCACATCCAAAGCCATCAGTGACAGCGCAACCACGCTTGCAGAAAGTATGGGGCGCTCTGCTCGAAAAAACGTTCCAAAAAAGTTCATTTCGATCTCCTGTTAAAAACCGACAGTCAGTTAAATCAGACACAACCGGCATTACCCAAATAAATCACCTTAATCTGCATGTTGCCGCTGTTTTTGAGCCCCCAATCAAGCGTCTTGGACAAGCGGTGCTATGAAACGGCCATCTGAGGCATGACCTAAGCAGCCGGGAAGGCGAACGGTAGTACAGACCGCTCTGCCGTCAATGCCCAGTTGGAAATGCTGCGCTCCGAAACTATGACCGCAATGACAGGCCGCACCGCAGCAATCCGAACCTATGGTCAAAGTCGGCTCTGGGCTGAAAGCACCAATTGACCTAATCCCAAAACCTCCCCAAACAATCACTCTCTGACCTTGGCGGCTGCCTCCCACAACCTGTTGCGGGTGTTTCTGCCCGCCCTAAATCGGCCAATGTGTACCTGTGATCAGGTTGCATAAGGGGTCGAGCGGTGAAGTCAGTTCAGCAAATTGCCAATGACATTGTCGCGCGCGAGGGCGGCTATGTGAACGACGCCGACGATCCCGGCGGCGCCACCAACTTTGGCGTGACGATCCACACCATGCGGCGTCTGGGTCTGGACCTGGACCGCGACGGTGATGTGGATGCCTCGGATGTGCGCCGCCTGACCCGGTCCCAGGCGGTTGATATTTTCATCCAGCACTATTTCCAGAAGCCGCGCATAAGCCTGTTGCCGGTCGCGCTGCAGTCCTCGGTTTTCGACATGTATGTCAACGCTGGCGGCAATGCGGTGAAGATCCTGCAGCGGTTGCTTGGCGAGTTTCAGGAGCCGGTGACCGTGGACGGATCACTCGGGGCGAAGACCGCCGCCGCTGTCCACCGGGCCTTCAAGAAAGCGGGATCTTTTTTCATAGACGCCTACGGCATTGCCCGCCGCAATTACTATTTCCGCCTGGCTGACCGGCGCACAGCGTCGCGCAAATACGCCCGCACTAGGGCGGGCGGTAAAGGCGGCTGGATCAAGCGGGCCGAGGAGTTCATCAGCCCGCAATTCCATATGACAGATCAAGATTTTTCCAAACGTGTGGGGGGCTGGGCATGAACTTGCTGAAGATGATATTTGGCGGTGGCCGCAATGTGATCACCGAGACCGCTGAAGTGTTCATGGAGAACACCGAGGCAGGCGCACAACGCCGCGCCGATTATGCGCAGTCGGCATTGGGCCAATTCGGAGCTGAGTTCCCGGTGGAGCGCAAGGGTTGGTTTGACCGCTTTATGGACGGGCTCAACCGCCTGCCCCGGCCGTTGATCGTGATCGCCGTCTTTTCGCTGTTTGCCTCGTCCATGTTCGACCCGCTTTGGTTTGCCGAACGGATGCAGGGGTTGACGCTGGTGCCGGATCCACTGTGGTGGCTGGCCGGGACCATTGTCGCGTTCTATTTTGGCGGCCGCTTCCAGATGAAGTCGCAGGAGTTCAGTCAGGCCATCGCGCAAAGCACCGCCCGGTTGCCGCAGGTGCTGCAAAACATCACCCAAATTCGTGCCCTTCGACATGACACGCCGGGTGCTGCCGAAACCGGTACCGACACCGCGCTGTCCCAGATGGCCATTGAGCCGTCAGACAACGAGGCCGTGCGCGCCTGGCATGAGGGCAGCAAGTGACTTTGGACCCCGAACTGGCCCTGAAAATATTGGGATTGGCCATTCCCCTGGGCGGCATCCTTTACACGTGGTTCGCCACCAGGCGCAAAGATGTGGACAGCGATTTCAAGGCCGTCGCTGCCCGCCTGGACGTAGGCTCCAAACGTATGGACGCGCTGGAGTTGAGAGCTCAGGCTACGGAACTTGCCCTGGGCAATATGCCAAACAAGGACGACATGCACAGCCTGCAGCTCATGCTCTCAGAAATGGGCGGTGACATGAAAGCCCTGCGCGCCACGATGCGATCCGTCGCCGAAAGCCAAAGCAGGCTGGAAATCGTCACCACACGCCACGAAGATTATCTGCGGGAAACCAAATGAGCTATTCAGACACAGTGCGCCAACATGCGCGGATTGCCATTCTCCGCTTTCTGGAAGATGCGCCGCGCTACACCTCAAATGTGTCCATGCTGGCCTCGCAACTGCCTCTTATCGGAATTGCCTTTACCCGCGCCCAAGTGGTGACCGAGCTGGCCTGGCTTAAAGAGCAAGGCCTGGTCGAGACTGAGGAGACCGGCGCCTTCATCGTTGCCACCGCAACCACTCGCGGGGTTGAAATCGCCCAGGGCATAGCCCGCCATCCCGAAATCCAGCGCCCCAAGCCGGGGGCGTAATCATGCCACCGTCCAAGAAAATGGATCTGATCCCAGCCGAGTTGCGCCAACGCCTGGCGCAGCTGCTGCAGGACCGGGGTTTCGGTGACATTATGGAAATCACCGAGGAGCTGAATTCCTGGTTGGATGAACGCGGCGAAGAAATCCGCATCGGAAAAACCGCTGTCGGCGAGTTCTCCAAGCTGCTGAAGTCCCAACGCGACGCCTTTGCCATGGCTGAAACCTTGCTGTCCGATCTGGACATCGAGGGCGAAAGCAACATGCACAAGGTGCTGATGCAGATGATTGCAACTGCCGCCTTCCAGATGATGCAGGGCATGTCTGACAAGGACCAGGACTTCGACCCCAAAGGCTTGGCCAGCCTGTCCCGCATGCTCAAGGACCTGATGCAATCGGCCGGTATGCGCGAAAAGCTGCGAGAGGACGAGCGCAACCGGGTGGCGCAAAAGGCCCGCGAAGACGCCGTCGATGACATTGAAAAAGCTGCCACCCAGCTCGGCATGACCAAAGAAACCGTCCAGGGCATCCGCGAACAGGTTCTGTTTGGAGGCAAGCGATGAGCCCTGACACCCTCACAGACCAGGACTGGGAGAGCTTGCGCGCTGAAAGCCGCCAGGCGCTGCCCAATGTCATTGCGGATGACGACGACCTGCCAGCGGTGCTGCTGCCCTACCAGGTCGAGCTGCTGCAAACGACAGCCGCATATCCTTTTGTGGTCTGCGAGAAGTCCCGCCGAATTGGCATGACCTGGGCGGTGGCGGCGGATGCGGTGTTGACCTCTGGTGCCTCCAAACCTGCTGGCGGCATGGACACACTCTATATTGGCTTCAATCTCGACATGGCGCGCGAGTTCATCGACACCGCCGCCATGTGGGCCAAGGCCTTCATTCCGGCTGCCAGCGGGATGCAGGAGTTCCTGTTCAAAGATCAGCGTAACGGCGAAGAAGACCGCGACATCCTTGCCTTCCGGATCAAGTTTGCCTCTGGCTTTGAAATCGTCGCCCTGACCAGCAAGCCGCGATCCTTGCGAGGCCGCCAGGGCTATGTGATCTTTGACGAAGCCGCCTTCCATGAAGAGCTGGATGAGATGCTGAAAGCCGCCAACGCGCTGCTGATGTGGAGCGGTAAGGTGTTGGTGATTTCCACCCATGACGGCGATGCCAACCCGTTCAATGTGCTGGTGCGCCAGGTCCAGGCCGGTGAGCGTGGTGAGAATGCCAAAGTGTTGCGGGTCGATTTCAACGACGCCATCGCGGCCGGGCTTTATGAGCGCATCGCCCTGGTCACCGGCGAAGCTGACACAGACGAGGCCAAGAAAGCCTGGACGGACAATATCCACGCGATCTATGGCGACGACGCCGACGAAGAGCTGCACTGCCTTCCCAAGGCGGGCACCGGGGCCTGGCTGAACGCACCGCTGATCGAGGCGCGCATGACCGCCGATGCCCCGGTCCTGACCTTGGAATTGCCCGACGGTTATCTGCAGTTGCCGGAAGACCGGCGACGAGATCTGTTGCGCGATTTCATGCTGGATCTGGAAAAGCTGCTCTCGGGTCTCGACCAAAAGCCCCATTACGCCCTGGGATTTGACTTTGCCCGCGTGGCCGACCTGTCGGTCCTGAGCCTGCTGGCCATTGAACAGAACTTGAATCGGCGTGAGGCTCTGTCGATTGAAATGCGCAACGTGCCAGGCGACGAGCAAAAGGCCATCGTCGAAGAGGTCATGAGCGCAGTGCGCGAACGCCTGGTCGGCGCCGCCTTTGATGCCACCGGCATGGGCTGGACCGTGGCCGAAGACATGGGCCGCAAATTTGGCCTGCGCGAAAGCATCGACACCCCCGGCCTGGTCTGGGCCATCAAGTTTAGCCAGGACTGGTACCGGCTGGAAATGCCGCCCCTTAAAACTGCCTTTGAAGACGCCACAATCTCCATCGGCAAGAGTGACGACCACCTGACCGATTTGCGTTCAGTGAAGAAGATCCGGGGCATCCCACGGGTGCCGGACGTGCGCGAGAGCGATGCCAAGGGCAAGAAACGCCACGGCGACTATGCCATTGCCCTGGCGCTGGCGCATTTTGCATCGCGCCAGCGTTGGGTGGAAATCGACTACACGCCCGTTGGCGACCCGCGCCGGGAAAGCCTGACCGGATCATCGGGCGGCGAATGGGGCACCATGTCCGAAGGCAGTGACTGGTGGCGCTCACCGCTGGGCGCTGGATTAAGAGGGGGGATCTGATGACCCAAAGATTGCAAAAAGTTCTCGGCCCCAATGGCCGTCCCATTGAGCGCGCATCGCTTACAGAGGAAATCGCCGCCCCGAGCTTTGGCGGCGTGCGCTCCCCCATCGCCGGCTACCCGGCCGACGGGCTGAACCCGCTGCGTCTGGCGCAGATACTCAGATCTGCTGACCACGGCGACCCCGTGCGCTATCTGGAGCTGGCCGAGGCCATTGAAGAGCGCGATTCGCATTACGTCGGTGTGCTTGGCACCCGCAAACGCCAGGTCAGCCAGCTCGGCATTACGGTAGAGGACGGCGACGACAGCCCCATCGGCGTCGAGATGGCCGAGCGGGTCCGCAAGTGGTTGAAGCGCGGCGAGCTGACCGGAGAGCTGTTCCATATTCTGGATGCTGTGGGCAAAGGCTATTCCTTCACCGAGATCATCTGGGAGCGCTCCGAAGGGCAATGGCAGCCGCGTGAGCTGAAGCGCCGCGACCCCCGTTGGTTCAGGTTTGAGCGGCATGACCTGGAAACCCCGCTCATGCTGAACAATATCGGCCAGGAGGTCCCCCTGCCCGCCTTCAAGTTCATCTATGCCCGTATGCAGGCAAAGTCTGGTCTGGCCCTGCGATCCGGTATCGCGCGGGTGGCGGCCTGGACCTGGATGTTCAAAGCCTTCACTCAACGGGATTGGTCGATCTTCAGTCAGACTTACGGCCAACCTTTGCGGATCGGCAAATATGGACCGGGTACGTCTGAGAAAGACCGCAATAAGCTGTTTCAGGCGGTGGCCAATATCGCCGGGGACTGCGCCGCCATCATTCCCGAAAGCATGATGATTGAATTTGTCACGGCGCAGAACATGGGCTCGTCCACCGAGCATTATGAAAAGCGCTGTGACTGGCTGGACCGGCAAACCTCCAAGCTGGTGCTGGGCCAGACAGCCACCACCGATGCCGTCACCGGGGGCTTGGGATCGGGCAAAGAGCACCGAGAGGTCCAGGAGGACATCGAGACCGCAGACGCTCAGGACCTTGGGGCGATCTTAAACCGCGATCTGATCATTCCCTGGATGCAGTTTGAGTTCGGGCCGCAAAAGATCTATCCGCGACTGGTGATCGCCCGTCCCGAAGCCGAAGACCTGAAAGCCTGGACAGATGCGGCCGTGCCTTGGGTGCAGGTCGGTCTTGAAGTTGACCAGGCCGAAGTGCGCGAGAAGCTGGGCTTGAGTGCCCCCAAGGCTGGAGCCCCGATTTTGGGGAAAACCGCCGCCACGCGGCCAAATTCGCGAGATGCAGGGAGCAACGGCAACCAGAACCCCACTGAGACTGAATTTGAATACCACTTAAAGGGCCTCAACGGAAAATTTCAGGGGGGTGCCGATCTACAGGCTCAAGAGCCCTCAGCGGGCCGCTTTGGCGATATTGAGCCCGCAGCCCTTTTGGCCGATCAATTGGACCAAACCGCGACCCCGGCCGTGGATGGCATGGTGTCGACAATTGAGGCCATGCTGGAGGCCTCAGCCTCAATGGAAGAATTCCGCGATCACTTGCTGGTCGGCTTTCCCGATCTGCCCTCCGGTGACTTGGTCAAAATCATGGGCGAGGCCATTGCCGCTTCCCTGGCCGGGGGTCGCGCCATGATTGAGGCCAGCGCCGATGACTGACCCCATCGGAGCCATTTTCCGCAAACCCTTTGCGCAGCAGGTTGCGGCGTTTCGGCTGCGCCTGGGCGATCTGGTGCCCAGCTCGGCCTGGAATGACCTGGCAGGAAATGCCCACGACCGGGGGTTCATGGTGGCCGGAGCCGTAAAGGCGGATCTGCTGGCCGACCTGGCAGCCGCCGTCGAGCGGACAATTACCGAAGGCACCGGAACTGCAGCCTTCAAACGCGATTTCAGGAGCATTGTCGCCAAGCACGGCTGGACCGGCTGGACAGGCGAGGACACCAAGGCCGGTCAGGCCTGGCGGATGCGAACCATCTATCACACCAATATGCGAACCTCTTATATGGCCGGTCGCCTTGCTCAGTTGCGCAAGGGCAAATTTGCCTTTTGGATCTATCGCCACGGCGGGTCAGCTGAGCCGCGTCTGCAGCACCTGGCCTGGGACGGGCTGGTGATGCCGTCGGATCATCCGTTCTGGCTGCAGCATTTTCCGCCCAACGGGTTTGGCTGCAATTGCCAGATCATTGGGGCCCGCACTATGGCTGGAGCCAAGCGGCGCGGCGGCGACCCCAACAAAACCCTTCAGGACGGCTGGGACCAGGTGAACCCCAATACGGGCCGTCTGGACGGCATCGGCGACGGCTGGGACCATGCCCCTGGCGGCAGTGTTTCCGATTTAGTGCAGGTCCTGGCAGGCAAAACCGTCAACTGGCCCTATGCAATCTCCCGCGCCTTTATGGATGATCTGCCAGCCTCGGCCCAGGACGCCCATTCCTCAGCCTATCGCAATCTGCCCTCCCTGCAGGACGATGTACGCCGCTACGCCGGGGCGGTGGCCGATGGTCGGACCGTCGCGCCGATCCGCACAATGGGTAGGCTGAGCCCGGCGCACCGGCGAAGCATTGCCAAAGTTTCAGGGCAGGATCTGGACAATTACCACTTCACTCTGGACGATTCCGCTGTGCGCCATGTTCTGGCCCAGTCTAGTGGCGCGTCTGACCGGTTCCCAATCAATCAGGAAAACCTTGCCCTACTGCCCCGCATCCTGGATCGCCCCGACAGTATCGAGGCGGACGGCACATCGAGCACAGGCTATCCGGTTGTTCGCTTTACAAGACGGTTCGGCGCGCAGGTCTACACAGTGGTTTTGGAAATTCGAGGCAAGAAGCGGCGCATGTTGGCGGTGCAAAGCATGGGGGGGAGAACCACTCCCGCTGGATCCCCGACCTGAACGCCAAACCCGTTTTGCCCAATGCTGCCGTCGCAGAAATTCGTCACTATGGGCGGAGAGCGGAAGTTCGCTGCGCGTCGCACCAATGTCTAAGATGCGGGTTTTGAGGGCATTCGAACCGGTTTTTGATTTTTTTTATGACCCTGCTTGCAGGGTCTTCCTCGTCTATTTCTGGATTTTCTGTTGGTGTAACTGACTTTATGATCACGTCTTAGCGTGGTGTGGCAGAAATGGTAATTTGCTAAAGGAATAGTCGGAATACCAAACTTAGGCCGGAGAACTATCTCTAACAAAACGAAGGAGATCGACTGATGCGAGCATATATTTCAGTTTTACTTTCTGCGGTGCTCTGGGCGGCCTTACCCGCCAGCGTCGCGTTTAGCAAACCAGACAATGTTGACGGTACGAATGTACCAGAAGGTCGAATTCCTCAGGACATACTGGATAACAAGTATCCCCGCACATATTTTCCCGGAACGGAGAAGGTAGGGCCTGATGAAATGCGCATCACTGCGCTTGGAACCGGCATGCCGAACCAGTCGCCGAGCAATGCGGCCGCATCGTTCCTCGTTGAGCTTGGAAATGGCGAGGCGTTCATTTTTGATGCAGGCACTGGCTCGACCGACCGACTAGCCGGGCTCGAGCCCGATTACTCCAAGTTTGACAAGGTTTTCATCAGCCATTTGCACACCGATCATGCCGGTGATCTCGCGACGCTTTGGGTGGCGGGCTGGATCAATGGCAGGCACACCCCCCTTCATGTCTACGGGCCATCCGGGGCAAGCCCCGACTTAGGGACAAATTTCCACATTGACCACATTCGTGACGCGTGGCGATGGGATGTGACATCTCGCGCGGGAACTTTGCCGAATGCAGGTGGAATTATCGAAGCCCATGAATTCGACTATTCGAAAACTGCGGTCATTTACGATACTAATGGGGTCAAGATCACAAGCTTTCCAGCTATTCACATTCGCGACGGGTCGGTCAGCTACCGCCTGGACTGGAATGGTCTGAGTTTTGTCTTCGGTGGTGACTCCTACCCCAATCGATGGTTCGCCGAAAATTCCAAGGGTGCTGACGTTGTTGTGCACGAAGCGTTTTTTACTCCAGAACAGTGGATGGACATTGCAGGATTTCCATACAATCAGGCGTATTGGGTAACTTCTGTGATCCACACGCCGCCGGAGGGGTTTGGAAAACTGATGTCGATAGTAGAGCCTCGCCTTGCGGTGGCTTATCACTACTGGAACCATCGCGACATTGAATTTGAAATTTATGAAGGCATCCGCAGTACTTATGACGGACCACTTGCCCTCGCCGATGATCTTACGGTGATAAACTTGACTAAGGATCATATCGAAGTCCGCGAGGCAGTCATCAACCACGAGGCATGGCCGCAAGGTACCAGCATAGAATGGGACACCGCACCGCGCGGCGAACCGGCCACTGGCTTGATCTCAGATTGGCTGGACGGAGGAAAGCTGGAGGGCTTGGTTCCTGCTCCAAAGGAGCCATTTGATTGACCGATGGTGCTAACGCAGGTCGCGAGGATATTGGCTGAGTAAATATTGCTGCACCAAGCACATTTCGACACAAAGGGCGGTAAGTGGCCGTTCGCTGCGCTTCTCTCCAATGGCGGCAAAAGGTAAATTGCCAGCCCATCCTTTATAACACTGCTAATTGGGTTAACTCTGTACCAGCCCTAATACGGAGACAATTATGACCTTTATTAGATCACTTCGCCGAATAGCGGCACTTGCAGTCCTCTCTCTTTTTGCTGCGCCAGTATCGGCTGCCGAAAATGCGTCCAATCCGCTTTCAGCTGTCAACAACATCGACATCCGCTATCAAGCCTTGGATCTTGGCGGCGCGGACCGGCAGGATGTCTTCATCGATGGCTCGTTCATGCTGCGCGACAATCTGAAAATGAAATACGAGCTGCATTACAATTTCACTGATGTGACCGGAACCCAACAATCAGGTATTGAGAAAGCGGTGTTGAAAGCGATCTTTTTTCCTTCGGAGAGGAAGTTGAACGAAACATGGAGGAGGAGGACCGCAGTCGGTCTCGAATGGACTTTGGATTTGGGAGATACAGCAAAGGGGATCGGCTCCGATGCTGACATACTTGCGCCGTTTGGCGGGGCTGCATTTGCAAATCGCAAGACAGGCCTGACGCTTATTCCTCTTGTGCAGCACTTTGAATCCTACAACGGATCTACTGACGTGCGCACAACGGCAGCAAGGCTGATCGCTCTTCGACCGTATAGAGAAAAATACTGGGCGAAGCTGGACCTGATTGTCCCCTATGACTGGCACAATGATACCGTGCCTGCGACTGCCGAAGTCCAGATCGGGTACAACGTGAATGCAAAGATTGCTCTTTATGCAGATTTTCTTGTCGGGCTTGGCAAAGACCGCCCCTTTGACAAGGGGATCGGGATTGGGCTTCGCTTCAAGTACTAAAGCCGCCGTTCGCCGCAATGTTTATAGAGGTCGGCTCTGGGCCGTTTGAGCCAGTTGGGACAACAACAATCAATAGCCAAATAGTCCGCAACCTGATCGCTCGTGGTCAACTCAGCGAATGGCTGCTGCCTTTGGTCATAACACTTTGCCGTAATTCTCATATTGGCTACTATCGGTCTGATCACCCGCAACAAAAGCAAAGGTAATACCTCAATGGCAGCCATCGTTTACAACACTGACACCCTGGATCCGGCCCTGGCTGCGGTGGCTGCGGCCGTCGAGGACATGTCGCCAGTGATGGAAGCCATTGGCGAGTTGCTGCTGGTCTCAGCCCAAGATCGAATGCGCGACGGGGAACAACCCGATGGCTCTCCTTTTGCGCCCCGGTCTCAAACCACGCTGGATCGTTATGCCAAACTTGGCCTGACATTCGGGCAGCCGCTGAACGTCTCGGGCGATATGCGCAACACGCTGTTTTATGATGCTGCACCTGACAGCGTTGAATATGGCTCAAACGCCATTCAGGCCGCTGTGATGCAGTTTGGTGCGGCAAAGGGGGGCTTTGGCAAGGCTTCAAACGGGTCTTCAATCCCCTGGGGGACAATCCCAGCCCGTCCGTTTATCGGCCTGTCTGATGACGACCAGACCAATATTATCGCCGAGCTGGAAGACTGGCTTGAAGAGGCCGCCAATGCGCAGGATTGACCGGCGCGCAATTCCCCGCCAACCTGTCTGAACCGCCTTTGAGCCCCCACACCCGCAAGCTGTTGCGGGTGTCTGCATATTAGCTCTGCTGCGATTATGGCGGCATGAGTAATGTTGCACAAACCACATCCCTATCGCTGAATTCCCAGCTCCTGCCCGATGATAAGGGGCAAGTTCCGGACTGGGTGCATCTGCTGCCCACCAGCGAAGGCATGGTGCAAACCAATGATGCGCGGGGTCCCTACCATGTAAGTGACGCTGAAAAGATCATTGCAGCCAGTTTTGCCGAGGCTGACCGGCTGCCCATCGACGAAAATCACGCCACCGACCTTGCCGCGCCAAAGGGGCTGCCTGCCCCGGCGCATGGCTGGATCATCTCAATGCAGGCCCGCGCCGACGGGATCTGGGGCAAGGTCGAATGGTCTGATCAGGGCCGCGCCCTGCTGGCCGCGCGCGCCTACCGCAACCTGTCCCCGGTGATTGCCGTGCCTTTGAACGGGTCCAAGGCCGTTCTCAGCATTTTGCGGGCCAGCCTTGTTAATCGTCCAAATTTTCGCGGGCTTGCCTCGCTCAACCAGGAGACCGACGACATGTCGTTTCAGAAAACCATGGCCGGGGTGCTGGGGCTTAGCGCCGATGCCTCGGAAGCCGATATTTCCACCGCGCTGACCGCCTTGAAGGACAACGGCGCAACCGCAACAACCGAGCTGCAATCGCAACTTGGCGAGATCGGCACCGCCCTGGGCGTCGCCGACGGTGGCGATGTGCTGGCTGCAGCCAAGGTCGCCAAAGCCGGTTTGGGTGGAGAAACTGCCCTGCAGGCCTCGGTCACCGAGTTGCAGGCGGCAAACACCACCCTGCAAACCAGTCTCAACGCCCTCACCACCGACCGCGCTTTGGATAAGGCCACCGCCTTTGTCACCGGAGAAATGGAAAAGGGCCGCATGATCCCTGGCCCGTTGAAAGACCATTACATATCCATGCACCAGCAAGACCCGGCGCGGGTCGAAAAGGAAATCAATGCGCTCCCCAAAATGAGCGGGGCCATCATTCCTGATGTTCCCCCGGAACATGGCGGGGCTATCTCGCTGAACGCCACCGAGCTGGCCTCTAAGGCGACCGTCTATCAGGCCGAGCAGGCCGCAGCCGGGAATGAAATCAGCATGTCCGCCGCCGTGCATGCCGTCCAGGAGGACCGCAAATGATCCCGACATTCATTCGCGCCTATGAGACCAGCGCCGCTGTTGCCGGGTATCGCATCGTCAAATTCTCTGACGCCGGATCCAGTAACAAAATTGCCCAGGCAGATAGCAAGACTGCCGCGAGTTTGGGGGTTTCCGACGCCATGGGCGCAGACACGGGCGGCATGTGCGACGTGCACCGCGCCGGTCTGGTCTCTGTTGAGCTGGGCGGCACCGTCACGGCTGGTGCCCCGCTGACCTCAGACGCCGACGGCAAAGCCATTGCGGCTGTTGCGGCCGCTGGCACCACCCTCCGCATTATTGGCTTTGCCGACGAACCTGGCGTTGCCGGTGACGTCGTTGACGCCCTCCTGTCGCCTGCCCTGCTGCACCAGGCCTGATCTTTAGAAAGGATCTTAAACATGGCACCCAAACGTCCCTTCCAGGTCGATCCGGTCCTCTCTGCGATTGCGATTGGCTATAAGAACCCTGGGGTTTCCCGCATTGCCGACGAGGTCATGCCGCGCGCGGCCGTTGGCGGTGAAAAGTTCAGCTGGACTGAATACCCGCTCGACGAGGCTTTCAACGTCCCCGACGCCAAAGTCGGGCGCAAAGGCCGCGTCCAGCAGCTTGAGTTTAACGGCACTCAGAAGACCAGCGAAGTTGACGACTACGGCCTTGATGCGCCCATCCCGTTTTCCGACATCGAGGCGGCAGCAAATGCCCGCGCCAATGGCTTGTCTGCCTTTGACCCCGAAGGCCACGCGGTGGAAATGCTGTCGGAAACCATCCTCAACATCCGCGAAGTCCGGGTGGCGCAGATGGTTCACAATGGCGCCAACTACGCGGCAGGCCGCAAGGTCACCCTGTCTGGGACTGACCAGCTTTCTGACTATGCCAATTCCGACCCCATCGCGCTGATCAAAACCGGGATGGAAAGCACTCTGGTCCTGCCGCCCAACACCATGGTTATGGGCCGCAAGGTCTGGTCGAAACTCAGCTCGCACCCAAAGATCGTCAACGCGGTCAAAGGCAATCTGACTAATGAGGGTATCGTCACCCGTCAGCAGTTCCTGGATCTGTTCTCTGGCGAGGGGATTTCCCGGCTGCTGATTGGCGATGCCTTCTACAACGCGGCAAAGCCCAAACAGACCGCCAACCTGCAACGCGCCTGGGGCAACCACATTTCCATGCTGCACATCAACAAGATGGCAACCGCAGAAGGTGGCGATCTCACTTGGGGCCTGACTGCGGAATACGGCGGCAAGATTGCGGGGCGGATTGAGGACAAAGACATCGGCCTAGAGGGCGGCACCCGCATCCGTCGTGGCGAGCGGGTGAAAGAGCTGATCGTCGCCAAAGACCTTGGCTACTTCATTCAAGACGCCATCGCGTAAGGGGGCGATCATGAATGAACGCGAAACCCTGCTGGCCCGTGCCAAAGAGCTTGGCCTGGAGCTGCCCGGCAATATTTCCAACGCCAAGCTGAAAAAAGCTGTCGCTGGGAAGGAGGCGCAATTGGACGCGGCGTCTGGTGTCGGCGGTGATAAAGGGCCGGTTCAATCCAGCGATGCCGATGAGCTGGTGGACGCCATTGTTCTCGACCAGCTCAAGCACAACGGCAAGGACTACAGTCCTGACGATCCCGTTGAGCTGACCCAAAAGCAGTTTGAGCGCCTGGAGCACCTGGGCGTTGTGGCTGCCGCTGAGGCGGATTGACCAACGGGGCGGCGCTGCAACCGCGCCGCCCTCCCTTGACACTCACAAACCGGACTGCGCCCCATGGCTTACACCACGCTTCAACAGCTCATTGATCGCTACGGCGAGGCCATGTTGATTGGCCTGACCGACCGGGATGATGTGAGCACCGGCGCGGTGGATCCGGAAACCATTGACCAGGCCATTGCCTCCGCCGGGGCCCAGATCGACGGCTATGTCGGATCTCGCTATGCCCTGCCCATGGCTGAGGTACCGCCGCTCATTGCCAAGCTGGCCCGTGCGATCACCTGCTGGGAGCTGCATGTTTACGCCGCCCCGGACAAAATCACCGAGGACTACAAGGAAGCCGTCGCCACCCTGAAGGATATTTCTCGCGGCGCTGTGGTGCTGGATATTGCAGGCACCCAACCAGAGGGCAATGGCAGCAGCGGCATCCAGATCACTGACCGAAAACGCCCGCTTGAAGCCAGCAAAATGGGCGGGCTTATCTGATGATCGACGCCGTCACCGACCGGCTGAATACCCAGGTCACCGATTTGCGCGGCAAGGCTGAAACCGTGGCCCATCTGGCCGATCTGATGCGCTCTGGACGCCTGCCCGAAAATGCCAGCGCCATTGTGGTGCCGCTGGGCTTCAAGGGCGGCAAACCGGGGGATGCCACCGGCCTGTTCACCCAAGACATCAATGAGGTGATCGGCGTTCTGTTGATTACCTCGGCCCATGACAAGGCGGGGCGAAAAGCCCTGAAGCGCATCGATCCGCTGATCCGCGAAGTGGTGAGCACCCTTGCCGGATGGGCCCCTGAGGATGTCACCGGCGTGTTTCAGGTGGAGCGCGGCAAGCTGTTGTCGCTGCACCAGGGCCGGATGGTGTTTCAGATCGACTTTTCAATCACTGACCAGTTGAGGATCTCAGCATGACCAAACAGACAATTCCGCAAAAACTCCCCCAGGGCGGCGGCAGCTTTGCGCGCAAGCCCGATGGCAGCCTGAGCCAGGTCGAAAAACCGACCGCTGATCCTGTCCACAAGCCAGTCCATAACTCTGGCAAACCTGCAACGCCGACCGCCAAAGCCGGTTCCAACAAGGAGATCAAGTAAATGGCTGCCCCAAAATTCTGGAAGAATAAGCGGATGCTGTTTGCCTTAGAAAGCACCTATGGCGTCGACCCCGGCCCCACTGGTGCGGCAAACGCTGTGCTGGCTATGGACGTTACCTATAAGCCCATGGAAGGCCAGGACCAGGAGCGCGATCTGGAACAGCCCGGCATGAGCGCCAATGGCACCATCCCGACCGACCTGCACGCAACGATCAGTTTCAGCGTTGATCTCAGCGCCTCGGGCGTGGCTGGAACTGCCCCCGCCTGGGGCGCATTGTTGCGCGCCTGCGGCGTGGCCGAAACTATCTCGGCCGGGGTCTCTATCGCTTACACGCCAATCAGCGAGAGCTTTGAAAGTGGCACCTTCCATCTTGTGATCGACAAAACCCGCTATGTGTTGCTGGGCGCGCGCGGCACCGCAGAGTTTGATCTGAGTGCCCAGGCCACGCCAAAGATCAAGTTCGACTTCACCGGGTTGTTTGCAATCCCAACCGAGGTCAGCGCCCCATCCGTTGTTCTGTCTGCCTGGAAAGAGCCCAAGATCGTCTCGGCCCAGAACACCCCCGTCTTCACCATCGACGCCACCCCGTTTGTGATGTCATCCGCCAAACTGACCCTGGGCAACAAGGTGGAACCGCGCTTTCTGGTCAACTCCGATCGGGTGTTGATCACCGACAAATCCGAGGGTTTTGAAACCACCGTTGAAGCGCAGCCACTAACCGATTTCGACCCCTTCACCATGGCGGCTAATATGGAGCAAGTCGCGGTCAATCTGGTGCATGGCACGGTGGGCGGCAGCATCGCCACACTTAGCCTGGCCACGGCTCAGATGCAGCGCCCCAGCCTCAGCCAGTCCCAGAACATCAAGGAATGGCCCCTGCGGCTGATCCCCCGCGCCGCCTCTGAAAACGACCAATGGTCGCTGACCCTCACATAAAGCCCCGGAGCCCAGATGTTCGACTTTCTAGACATGAGCGGATTTTGGGTACTCGCCCAAAACAGACCCATTACAGCATGGCTTATCGCTTGGGGTTTCTGGGTCATTCCAACGACTATCGGTATCCCATGCCGTTACGCATTTCTCACCTTCAACCGCTGGATGCGTCACAGAAACATTTCCAATCAAGGCTGGCCCACCGCACCTCTGATGGATGCCGACGGCGACATCGTTCACCCAAAGACTGAAACCCCCGACTAAAACCCCGGAGCCCATCCCATGTTCAACATCGTCACCATTCCCAAGTTTTCCCGAATCGTTAAAGTCCAGGTTCCAGAGGGCGATGGACATACCGAACAGACATTCAAAGCCCATTTTAAGGCCGGTAAAGACGACGGTATAATGTCGCTCAAATGGAACGAAGTTGAGCCTATTAAAAAGGCTTTGCGTGAGGTTTTGATTTCCGCTGATGAGCTGATCGACGATAAAGGCAAGCCCGTCTCCTACAACGATGAGGTGCGCGAAGGATTGTTATGCCTGACTTACGTCCGAACGGCGCTGCTCAAAGCCTACATCATCGGCCAGACCCAGGACACGTCGGGAAACTAATCTGGGCCGGGCGCGCCTGGGTTCGGGGCGCGCTCATGGATACCGGGCCCAATGACGAGGACCAAAGTGAGTGTGAGCTGCTGGGCATCCCGCTGGACGACATCGGGCCCGGCTTTGACCAGGACCTGGGCGTATGGGCGGCAAACGTCGATGCGGTGGAAGCCTTCCTGGACGTCACCACCCAGTTCATCCGCCTTGCCATGCCGGACGGCACGTTTCGGGTGACGGGGCTGAACTACCCAGGCGCACAGGCCGCCTGGCAAATGGCCGGCCTAAAAATAACCCCGGATCTGTTTGCCCAGGTGCAGATGATCGAACGCGGCGCATTGGCCGAATGGAACGGAAACTGACATGTCTTTTGTAGTCTCAGGAAAGGTTTTGATGGACGGTGCTCAGGCCATTACTGAGCTCAAAGAGATCAAAGCCGCCAAGGATAACGTCAAAAAGGCGACCGTCGAAGTCAACGCAGCCGAAAAGACGGCAACATCCACCACCCGGAAACTCGGGGCTGCTTCAACCACGGCCGCAGCCAAAGCCAAGGCCCTCGCAGTCGCCGAAAAATCCGCGGCCCGCGAAGCCATGACCATGGGCAATTCGCACCGGGTCGCGGCGGGCCAGGTTGGCAACCTCACAGCCCAGTTCAACGATATCGGCGTGATGATGGCGGCCGGACAAAACCCACTACAGCTTGCCATTCAACAGGGTACGCAAATCAGCCAGGTCATCGGTCCAATGGGCGCGGCCGGAGCCGTGGCATCCCTCAAGGCCGGGTTTCTCGGCATGATCAGCCCCATCAGCATCATCACAATCGGCTCCATTGCGGCCGCCGCCGCCATGTCAAACTGGCTGACCGGCGCGGACGAGGATGCCGAGACCCTGGAAGAAGCGATCCAATCGGTGGGTGACGCCATTGATGCCTTTGCAGAAAAATCCCGCTCTGCCCGCCAGAGCACCGCCGATATGCTGGCCGAGTTCGGGACCGCCTCCCCGGCCCTGCGGCTGGTCCTGGCTGACCTGGCGGCTCTGGCCAAATTTGACGCCTCGCAGGCGATGGACGCGACTGCGGTCAGCATCCGTAATTTGGTTCTGGAGCTTTCATTCTGGGACGACCGCAGTTCTGTCTCTGCCGCTCAGGACTTCCTTGGCCTGAATTCAATTCGGAAAAGTGCCCGCGCAGCCGGTGCCGAGTTCGCCAAAAATCTGGCGATCTTAGACAGCAGTGAAGAGCCCGCCACCAAACTGCAAGCTGCTCTGGACGTGCGGGACATGCTGCTGGAGGCCTCTGGCGGATTGGAAAAGCTCAACGCGCAACAACGGGAATTCTATGACGGTCTGGCCGGGTTGATCCGCAATCTGGAAATCTTCGCCGGCCGCCTGCAGGAACCCTGGCTGGAGCTGAAGAAAACCGGCACCGACCTGTGGTCCAGCATGACCGCCTCGGCCCAGGACTATCTGAGCCAGCGGGTTAAAATCGAGACCAACGCCCGCAACATGTTGGCGCAGCTTCAAAGTGAAGCGGCAATCCAGCAAGCAATCGCGGTTCATGGCGAAGGCAGCGTCGCTGTCGCCGAACAACGCCTGTCCGCAGAACGCGCAATCTATAAGCAGCAAACGGATGCGCGAGACATTGCAGACGAGCTGAAAGTTGAGCTTCTGGCCGCCTGGGACGCCGCCAACAACGTCGCGGATGTCGACATGGCTGGCAACATTAGCCTGGCAGCAGACGAGGCCCACCGGCTCACTCAGAACCTGGTCAAAGCTCGTGGTCAAGAAATCATGTCTCGCGTCAGGCAGAACCCGGATTTCAACGATCCACGCGGAGAAGGCGCTGGAGCGGGCAATTCGGACTACGTGTACCAGGACCAGGACTTGCCACAGGTTGTCCTGCCGCCAAATCCGAGCAAAAAGCGCGGTGGCGGAGCCAGCCAGGCCGACGCAGAACGCGAGGCAATTGAACGGCTGATTGCCAGCGAACGCGAACGGCTGGAGATCCTGCGCGAGACAGATCCGGTCATGCAGGAAATGATCCGTGTCCGCGATGTCCTGAAAGGTGCCACCGACGCCGAACGCGAGGCTGTCGAGGCCCTGATCCGCGAACGGCTGAAAGAACAGGCCGCGATTGAGCTCACAGAACAGGCAGCCGATTTTCTCGACACCAATATTCAAACCCTGGCCGAGGGTTTGGTTGCGGGCGGCGAACAGGCTGCGGATGCCTGGAAACAGGTCGAAGCCGCCATTCTTGCGGCCGCGCTGCAGGCGCTGCTGCTGGGGGAAGGCCCCTGGGCAGATCTGTTTGGAATGGGTGGTGAGGGTGGCGGTCTGACCGGACTGGTCCTTGGTGCCATTGGCCTGGCCGAGGGCGGCACGGTTGGCACCGTTTATGGCGACGGCGGCAACACGGGCGACAAAGTCCCCGCCTGGCTATCCGCTGGTGAAACCGTTGTGACCGCCAAGGCAACCCGGCAATACCGCCCGCTGCTGCAGGCGATGAATGACGGCGTCGAGATCCCCGGCCTGGCCAGCGGCGGCACCATCGGCCTGCAATCAGCGGCCCCCCTTTCCGGCGCGTCGTCCTCCGGGCAGACGGCCGCTCTGGTGCGCATCGTCCCCAGCCCGCTGTTCAAGGCCGTGGTTGAAGAACAATCTGCTAATATTACAGTTGAGTTGCTTGAAGACTATGACCGCAACCAAGTGCCGGAAACCGTCAAACGCACCCTGAATGATTCCCGGAGTGTTGGATAATGGCGCTCACCTGGCCCCTGCCCCTCAGCGCGTTTTTTGACAGCCTCCCCGTCCAGAGAGTGGCGTTCCAACTGGCCAATTCAGTCACCCATTCAGAGACCGGTGGCGGCGAGGTCATCAGCCACCGGCGCGGCGCGCGGCTTTGGACCGGCAAGATCATCCTGGACAAGGATTACCATGCGTCCTGGGCGGCCATTGAGGCGCGCCTGTCCCTGCTGGAAGAACCCGGCGCGTCCTTTTTGCTCAAGGATCTGCGGATGCCAGGACCGATTGCGGATCGCGACCATAGCCTGCTGGGGGCGGCCATTCCAAAGATCGCCACCCTGGACAGTAACAACCGGGAAATGACCGTAAAGGGTTTGCCTCCCTGGTATGTGGTCTCTCAAGGCGACCTGCTTGGGTTTACCTACGGAACCGATCCAATCCGCTACGCCTTTCACCGCGTGGTGACAGGCGGTATCACCGATGCCTTTGGCATCACACCCAACATCGAAGTGACCCCGTTTATCCGCCCCGGCGCGCAAGTGAACGCGGTGCTGACATTGGGCAACCCGGTTCTGAAAGCAAAAATCACCAGCGCCGAATACGGCAACAGCCGATCCATCATCAGCGAAGGCGGGTCCATCAACTGGACCCAGACCTTGAGGTAATCCAAATGCCCAGCATTGCGCCAGCCGTACAACAGCAACTTGCAGAGCGACGGGGAACCGACGCCCATGTGCTGCTGTGGATAACCGCCAAGAACCGCGACACCGGCGCGCCGGAGACCATCGGGTTCTGGACCGGCGACGATCATCAGGAGTTCCTGATTGGCGGCGAGATCCGCAGCTATTTCGGCGCCGGAGACGTCATCGATGCGCCGCCGATCATCGCCAGCAAGGGGTTTCAGGTGCGCAATTACCGGATCAGCCTGCCGCCGCTGGTGAATGAGGTCAAAACCCTGATCCGCCAATTTGAACCGCGCCTGGCGAAAGTGGAAATCCACTCCTGCCCGCTCGACATCGACAGCGGCAATGCTCTGGCTGAACCTCTGCGGATGTTCAAAGGGCTCTTAAATGAGGCCCCGGAGGAACTGGGCCGCAAGGGAGGCCAGAGCCGCACCGAGCTGGTCCTGGTGACCTCGGCCCGCAGTCTGACACTGGCCCTGCCCCTGAAGCGGTCCAACGCCGAGCTGCAGCGCCGCAGCCCAAGTGACCTGGGTCGCGAATACAGCGACATAGTCGGCGAATGGGTGGTGCCATGGGGATGATAGCAACAGAGCGCGCGACAGATCTCTTGGCCTATCTGCGCGGCATCCGTGCCCATGGCGCGCATGTTCGCCCAAGTACCTTTGACTGCGCTTTCTATGCTGCTGGTTGGGTCCAGATCTGCACCGGAAAAGACCTGACGGCCAAATGGCGAGCACAGTACAAATCCTTTGATGAGGGCCGCGCGCTGCTACGTGAGGCCGGTTTCCCGGACTTGGCTGATCTGGCCGCTGCTCACTTAACCGAAATCTCTGGCTGGGCCCAGTCGCAGGTCGGTGACATCGCCGCCATGACAGAGGACGGCCACACGGCCCTGGGCATCATTGGGGGCCAACAGATCCACGTCCTGTCCCTGAAGGGCCTTGATTATGTGCCGCTCGGCCGGGCAATCCGGGTGTTTCGCCCATGAGGATCTTAGCGCTCTCTGTCTTATGTTTGCTGGCGCTTAGCCAACCTGCTGATGCGGCTCCAGTTGCGGCAGTCCTCGCCACTCTGGGAACCGCTTTCAAAGCAGCCATCACGATCAAAGCTCTTGCCGCCACCGCCCTGAGGGCTCTGGTCAAGGTCGGGATCTCGCTACTGATCTCCAAGCTCACCCAGAGCAAGCAACGCCAGCCCGGCCTGCAAACCACACATACAACAACAGGCGGCACAGATCCCCAGGGCACGGTCATCGGTCTCTATGCCACCGCAGGCCATCTGGTCTATCACAACAGCCACGGCAGCCATCACCGCTACCTGACCCATATTGTCGAGGTCGGCGATCTGCCCGGCGTGACCCTGAGCCGGGTCATCATTGACGGTGAATATTCTGATCTGGGCACTGTGGAACATGCCAATTTTGGGCGACCCATCCTGTCCAAGGATAGCGGCTCCACCCACCGCGCCTGGATCCGCTTCATGGACGGCACACAGGCGGCCGCCGACCCATATCTGATGCAGGTCTATGGCAATGATGCCGAGCGCCCCTGGACCATGAACCACATTCTCACCGGTCTGACCTACGCGATCTTGACCTTTGACCGCCTGGACAAGGTCTATCCCCAGGGACGCCCACAATACCGGTTTGAGCTGAACGGCCCGCGCTTTTACGACCTGCGCCTGGACAGCAGTGCCGGTGGCAGTGGTGCTCACCGCTGGGACGATCCAACCACCTGGGCCCCAACGCAGAACGCCATGGTCATTGCCTACACGATCCTGCGCGGCATCACCCTGCCCTGTGGCAGTGTCTGGGGCGGCGGCTACCCGGCCGAGGACCTGCCCGTCGCCCATTGGATGCAGGCCATGCAGGATTGTGATCTGGGTGTTGGCGCGACGTCCCGGCCGCAGTTTCAAATAGGCTTTGAAATCCGGTTTGAAGAAGAGCCCGCCGACGTCCTGGAGGAGCTGTTTTCCTCGGCCAACGCTGAGATCTTTGAACTGGGCGGCTATTGGTATCCTAATGTTGGGGCGGCCTCGGCCTCTGTCGTGGACATCACCGACGACGATCTGCTGGTGTCCGAGACCTGGCAGTTCAACCCGTTTCCGCGCGTTGACCAGACCTTCAATGCGGTGACGATTTCGCACCCGTCGCCCAATGCCCTATGGAACCCGGCCACATTGGAGACAATCACCAATGAGCTTTGGGAGATCGATGACGGTGGCGAGCGGCTGTTTGATCTAAAGCTGCCCATGGTGTCATCGCCGGAACAATGCAGGCAGATCGGCCAAAGCCTGCTGAAGGAAAACCGACGTTTCCGCAGCCACAAGGTGCCATTGCCGCCAGAGTATTTCTTCCTGCAGCCGATGAATTCCCTGCGCTGGACCTCCGATTGGAACGGCTACAGTGCCAAGACATTCCAGCTCTCAGAGGTCGCCTATGACCTGCGCACCCTGAATGTCTCGGTCAGCTTTCGCGAAAACGATCCCGCAGACTTTGACCCGGATTTGACCCTGGAGCTGCCTGACATTGCGCGCGTCACTACGCCGGTCGATGTCACCGATGACGGGGTTCCGGGCTTTGCGATCTATGGCGTTGCGGTGCAAGACGCCGCTGGAGTTGATCGGGACGCGGCCATCCGCGCGACCTGGTCTGACAGTCTTGAAGGCGTTGCCGATGGCGTCTCCTTTGAGGCGCGGATTACCGGCACGACGGAGAACTACCTGTCTGCCAGCACCACCGACCTGGCCCTGGGCGAGTTGCTGCTGATGCCAGTCCTGCCGGGGCAGGATTATGAGGTCCACGCAAAGGCCATTGCCTCCAGTCGAGAAACCACCTGGTCGATTTGGTTGCCTGTAACAACGCCAGATGTCCGCCTTAGCCCGGCTGATCTCAGTGACCAACTTCAAGCCGACATTGCAGTGGGCGCCACGGTACGCGATGCCCATAACGCCCTGATTGAGGGCTTTACCGGCACCAACCTGGGCCAGCTTGAAATTGATTACCTGGCGACGCAGGAGGAGGCAGATGCCGCTGCTGGTTTTGCGGCTGACGCCGAGATCAGCGAGATAAACGCGGCGCTGTCTGAGCTGGGGTCGGAGGACGCCCGTGCCATCGCCGTCAGCGCAAAGGATACCGCCGTGGCGGTGTCATCGCAGGGCGTTGGGGTTCTCTCCAGTCAGTTCATGCCTGGAGATTGGCTAGCTTGGGGCACCGGCCCGACGCGCACCGCAAACGAGATTTATGCAACCGGCCAGACCTTTGCCTGGGACGTTGTGTCTGGGGTAAACGCTGGCGCTCAATTGCAGTCCGACAGCGCGGCCTGGGTTGGATCCAAGGGCGCGGCGGCCTACCGGGTGGAAGTCGAGTTTGAACTGCTGACTGGCTCGGCGGATGGTGCTTGCGTACTGTTTGACTGGCGCAATACCAGCAACGCCCTGTCCCGCGCCACCAAGCTTCTGGCGGATATGGTTTCCGAGCCAATCACCACGGGCCAGATCATGCTTGCCTCTTGGGTCTTTGAGCGGCCCTCGGGCTTTACGGGGGTGTTTGACCATCACAGTGTTTTTCTGTTGGCGAATTGGAACAACATCACCCCCAATGCGGATAAGCACATCAAGATCCACCGCGCCCAGATCCAGCCGCTGACAATAACCGATGCGGGCGTTCTGGATCAGGCCTCGGCCATTGCGGATCTGGTGGGTAATGCCAGCGCGGGCTATCTGATTAAGGCACAGGCGGGCAATGAGGTGTCGCTGCTGGATCTGGTCGCGGCGGATGGGTCCGATGGCACTGTATCAGTGGCTAGGCTGGCGGCAGATACAATCCTGCTGGATGGCACTGTCAGGACCGCTCATATGCTTGTTGATAGCTCTCTGGAAATCCTGGAAGGCGGGGCATTCAGCTACGGCAAGACCAGCGCCGGTGACACGATCAACGATGGTCTATACATGGGGCGGGACACCGACTTCGGAGGTAATCCGGGCTTTGGATTCATCGCCGGTCGTATAGATGACAACGGTGATGAACAGCGTATTTCTATCTCCAAAGACTCTGGACTGACCCTCAAGAACGCCGTGTTCACTATCGGGGCGTCAACCGCGACCGGGGCGGTGTATACCACTTCCCAAAACGTCGCACTCACAGTGGATAGCGTGTTTGGTCTGTTGTTGGTTGGCGCAGGTGGTGGACCGGGGCCCAATGGCAATGGGTCTGGCGGGGGATCTAATGGCGGGAGCACTGTGGTTGTCCTGCGTGACGGCGTTACCGTGATCCAAACTTGGACCGCAGCTGGGGGACAAAAAGGGGCTAACAGCGTCCACACTGGGGAGATCGGACCCTATTCCCCTTATGGTAACGGGCTTGACGGTGCTGACGGTGAGCAGAACCATGACACCAATATCGCTTCTGGTAAGGGCGGGAAGGCAGGTAAAAGCACGTCAGTCATAGATTACGACCTGGCGGGTCTCACCAGTCCCAACATAGAAATCACGTTCAACACTGGGGGCGCCAATAACGGGAAGGTGGACGTGCTGGAAGCTGGTGGCGCTGATGTACGTGCCGGGCCAATCTCGGCCACCTCTACGGCCCAAGGGACGATCACCACTCAAGGTACTGGAACGTGGGTGGACTTCCCCACTTTGTACCCAAGGACGGGGTACTGGATCATCAACAACGTCAAGGATGACGTGACTATTGATTTTGGGGATGGCACCACCCGATTGTTTGCCGAGGGGAACTGGACGTGGAGCCTGGCGTTCATCAGTAACGGCACCCCCCGAATAAAATGCAACGCAAGGACAGTGCAATACACCTACTGGCCCATCGGGGCTGACCAGGCGTCAGCGTAACGAAAGAGAAACACCATGCCGAGCACCAAGCATTTGCTGTACTACGACCCCGTAACCCGAACCGGGAGGTCCACTATGAAATTCGTGGGCGATCCTATGCCTCCGTCACCTCCTGAAAACCCCTACGTTGACGTTACCGAACTCGGGCTTGATATCCCCGACCCCTCCCAGTGGTGTATATCCCCGGAGGGCATCGTGTCTAAAACCGGACGACCGGGCCGCCGTGACGAGGTAGATGAGGAAAGGGATCGTAGGATCACTGCCGGGTTCACCTTCCAGGGGCATGTGTTTGACTGTGATGCGGCGTCCCGGCAGAACATTTCCGGTGCCGCCACCTTGGCCATTGGCGCGATGGCGTCAGGGGCGCTGGCCGGTGATCTGCGCTGGCATGGCGCGGCGGATGATTTCGCCTGGCTCTCCCAGAACAACGCGGCCGTGCCGATGGATTCGCAGACGGTGTTCGCCTTTGGGGCAGCCGCTGCGGAACACGTGCGGCTGCATGTCTTTGCCGCCCGCGTGGTCAAGGACATGGCGCTGATCCCGAATGACTACCAAGACGACAGCTATTGGCCTTCCTGACGGGAGGCTAAGGGGTGCGCGAACGCCCATTAACCCAGCGTTTGAAGCGCTGAAAGTGGAGCTTTTGAACTGGGCGTGAGCCCCGTTCAAGACATCGGCCATCACTGAATAGGCCTTAGCACGACTGCTCTGCAGGCATTTTCGGCCATTCACGGTTGTTGACCCAATTGGTGCTTTCGGCCCATTGCTGACCTTGACCGGTGGTGCAGTGAAGGTCCGGTTCGCCCTGCTTGCTGGATGATGCGGCGAACACAATGGGTAGGGGAAGAGGCTAAAACCTGGAAAGAAAAGTTCGTGAACTGTACCTACCCCGACAAACGTCGTTGGGGAAACGGCCAATTGTCAGGTCAATTTGAATTTAAATCACCATTCATCTGTTCTCCTGTTCAGCTACTTCGTTTTGAAGCTGTAGACGCCGTCCCATCCCTTATCCGGTGGATGTGCGATGAATTTTCGGCATCTTTGGATATAGGTCTCGACAAGCGCCTGGCTCGAAGTTTTTCCAAGATGATCTTCGAATGCGACAAGCGCCTCCGTCCAGTTCTCCGACCTGTAAAGCTCGTAACAGATGTTCCAGCTCTGGATTTCCCGCCTGATCTCGGGGCTGGCTGGATAAGTACCTCCGACATCCTCTTCCCCCAGAAGTTCGAATATCCGAATGGGTTTGGTTGTACCTACGGGGGACACGGTATCAACTTCTCGAACGCAGAACAAACCTTCGGTGCGGCGCACGACCGGCTCGGTCACCAGCGCTCGCGTGCCATACACCTTTCCTAACCCTTCAACTCTCGAAGCCAGGTTAACGCTCGAACCCAGTGCCGTGTACTGCATTCGAGACAAGGAGCCGACGTTGCCCACAATCACTGTACCACAGTGCAAACCGAAGCGCGTATGAAGCGGGACAAGCGGCGAGGACAGATTGCTGGCGTTGATTTCGGCCTCTGCCTGCAAGCAGGCCAGTACGGCGCGGCAGGCATGTTCGCAGTGGTTGTCATCGACTTTCTGCGCGTTCCAAAGCGCCATTACCGCATCGCCAATATACTTGTCGACGGTTCCGTCATGGGCAGTGATCTGCTTTTCCATGGCTTCGAAATACTCCGACAAGGCCGGCATCAGCGCTTCGGGCTCGAGGTTCTCTGTCCTTGCCGTAAAACCTTGTAGATCCGAGAACATGATCGTGACTTCGCGGGATAGACCGCCCACAGCGACATTTTCACCTTTTGCAATAATAGAGCGAACAAGTTCCTTTGGGACATAGGCCCCGAAGCTTCTCAATCCCGCTTTCATGCTCGACATGGCATGGTTGAGGTCGGAAACCTCCCTAATGGACGAGTGCAAGTCGAGATCGTCAGTCAGATCGAAATCCCTGATCCGCCGTGCCTCTTCCGCTACGAGCCGCAGTTTCTGGCTGAGCATGCGCGCAACCAGAACAGTGATCGAGATCGCAAGGGCAAGAGCCACTGCACTTATTTTCAGCACCTGTGCTGTCGTTTGCTTGATGGCGCCGACGAATTCGTCCTCGGGGACCGCGAAACCTATAATGGGCTGTGTCCCAAACATCTCAGGGATCGGCGCGACTGACCCGATGTACATCAGGTTGTCGCTTTCTGCGGAAAACCGGAAGAACGGCTGCCTGTTGTCAATCCAGTGCGATACAGCTGAGGCGATCACGTCGCTTTCGATGGCAATCTGTCCTTCGATGTCCGTATTGACAAAGCGTGCCCCGTCTCCTGACGCGCGGGTTCCGGAGTATAATGTCAGCTGATCATTTTGGTTCACCATGAATACCAGACCTTCGTCTCCGATCCGGATGGCCTCAAAGTTCTTCAAGAGGGTCGACGTGGTGATATCCGCACCGGCAACACCGATCACAGCGCCGGTTTCGTCCAGAATGCGCTTCGCGAAGGTGACGCCCAGCCGCCCGGTGCTTTCGAAGCGATACAGTTCCGTGACAAACAGCCCATCGTTTTTTAGGGCACCTTCGTACCAAGGCCGTTTCCGCGGATCAAAATCCACCGGACCCTGGGCGAACTTCACTGACTGCCCAGTATTCGTGGCCCAGAAATACTGTTCTACTCTGGCGTCGTCAGGGCCGTCGATTACCCGCAACACACGCCTGACATTGTCCGGCACCTCACTATTATCAGGCCCGAAGGTCAGAACATCGTCCGTCAAAGCGATATTCTGATAGAACGCGCCACTATCTTCGAGGCCAAAATAAACTCCATAAAATTGCTCATCGCCCTCTATCAGTGCGTGAAGAACATTCAGAGTTTCAAGAGATCGGGCGCCTTCCGGGAATTCCGTAACAAGAGAGGCAACAACATCAACGACGCGGCCAGTTTGAGACTTCGCTTCCAAAATGGCCCCGACCGAGAGCTTTCTCGCTTCGCGCATATCTTCCCGCGCTGTCTGCAACGCAAGGTCGCGATTGCCTACATAAAGGAAAATGACAACGATCCCGAGCATGGCGACAGTGATAAACGTAAAGGCGGTGGCCACGCCTACCTGAAGGCGAACTTTCACGATACTGGCGGCTCGAATGACGTTTCAAGACTGTCCGGACTAATCAATATTCGGTTCCCAATTAGTGTTCCATTCCCGACTTATAGCAGAGAGACTTGTGGTGTCAGACAAATTCTAACTCGTCTCTTCTAGTCCAGCGTCACTGCCCTTTGTGGGGACAGTTAGAAAATCTCGATAAGAGAGTGTCTCTGGCATTTAGCGGTTTCAGCGAGCTGTTGCTTTGACAGCTCAGAAGACGTTCACGTTTCGCGCGGCGAACGGCCGCTTTCCGCCCTTAGTTACGACTTTCTGCGCCAGCAGAATTGGTCACATTGGACGCGGAGCTGCCGTTACTGATGGCCAGGCAAACCCAAGTATTGCACGAAATTACGGAGCTGGCTGGTCAGAAGTCCGGCCCCTTCAAACCCCGTTTAGAGACCGTTTAAAGAAGTGGCCAAACCGGTGATTTGAACGATTTGAGCCGCTGCCCGAAAAGTTACTGCAATTATCTCTGTCCAAAAACGCCGAGGCTGCGCTGTACAAATCTGAGGCCGGGCAACGTCTCAGATCATCGCCCAGGACCCATCACCCAAATTGACCGGGTAATTGCGATTTGATATTTTGAAGTGCTTCCAACGCACTGCCAGTGACTTGCATTAAAAACGCCGCTAAAGTGGCTGAAACTCAAAAACGAGTTGCTGCAACTTTCTCTGTCCATCCGTGCAAGAAAGTCTGTCCGGCTACACCGGCTACAACTATTTTGAGCCGCCCGCGCTATTTGGGGCAACAACGGTGAATGGCCAAGACCGGCTACACTCAATGTAAAAAAGATTTACATGACCCTTGCAATGCACCTGTCGGCTTCCGATATACCATAATGTGAAAGGAATTTACATTCACTCAAACCCAGGGAGACACTCAATGACCACCTACACCGAAACCGCCGCCCCGCCGCTCAGCGCACAGGGCTGGTTTTCCCGCAGCGAGTCCTGGCTGGACAGCAAAGGCAAAGGCGCCTGGATTGCCGCCATGGTTCTTGGCTTTGTATTCTTCTGGCCGGTCGGCCTGGCCCTTCTGTTTTACATGATCTGGAGCAAGAAAATGTTCTCATCCTCGTGCCGCCACCGCAGCCGTGGCAACCGCTGGTCGCGCCCTTCGATGTCCACCACCGGCAACAGTGCTTTTGATGCCTACAAAGAGGACACTCTGCACCGTCTGGAACAGGAGCAGAGCGATTTTGAGAGTTTCCTGCAGCGCCTTCGCGAGGCCAAGGACAAGGCCGAGTTTGACGACTTCATGGATGACCGCGCCAAAGCGTCCGGTGCCGATGACACCGCCAAGCACAGCTGATTACATCTCTCCCTAGACCAGTCCCCTGCCCCTGACCGGGCAGGCTCTCATATTGCGAGGACCCAAAAGCCATGACCGCCCTGCCCGATCCAGATTATCAACCGCAATTCTATCGGGCAGTGGCCAGCAAGCGACTGTTGGCCTGGCTGATCGACAGCGTCATCATCGCCGGGCTGTGCTTTGCGGTGTCGGTGATGACCGTGTTCATTGGCTTTTTCTTCTGGCCTGTGCTCTTTCTGGTACTTGGCTTTGCCTACCGTGTGGTCACCATCGCCAATGGATCAGCCACCTGGGGCATGCGTTTTGCCGGTATTGAACTGCGCAGCCTGGCCGGTCAGACATTCGACCTCCGTCTTGCCGTGCTGCATACCGCCGGGTATTCGATCTCGCTGATGCTGCCCCTGTTGCAGGTCATCTCGGTGATCATGATGTTGACGTCGTCCCGAGGCCAGGGGCTGACTGATGCCTGTCTGGGCACCGCGGCGCTGAATAGACGAGTCTGAAACCATTTCTCAGATCGGCCCTTGGCGCTTTCCACATGGGTTGTTATCATTCCGACATATCCCACGTCTTCATCCTGGAATTTCATGCGCCACACGCTCCCGATTGCCCCGCAGTTCTATGTGACTGCCCCGCAACCCTGTCCCTATCTGGCGGACAGGATGGAGCGAAAACTGTTCACTGCTCTGCAGGGGGACGAGGCGGAGCAACTGAACAACAGCCTGTCGCAACAGGGGTTCCGGCGCTCGCAGAACGTGCTGTACCGCCCCTCTTGTGCCGACTGTTCCTCTTGTCTGTCGGCCCGCATCAAAGTCTCTGACTTCAGCCTGTCGCGCAGTCAAAAACGGACGCTGCGGCGCAATGCCAAATTGGAACGCCGCGCCACCTCTCCCTGGGCCACTGAAGATCAATACGCGCTGTTTCGCCGGTATCTGGACAGTCGCCACGCAGATGGCGGTATGGCTGATATGGATGTGTTTGAATTTGCCGCCATGATCGAAGAAACGCCAATCCGCAGCCGGGTGGTGGAATACAGCAACACAGAACAAAATCAGCTGACGGCGGTGTCTCTCACCGATGTGCTCGAGGACGGGCTCAGCATGGTGTATTCCTTCTACACCCCTGACCTGCCAAGAAACTCGCTTGGCACCTATATGATCCTGGATCACATCGACATCGCCCGCGAGGCTGGGCTGCCCTATGTCTACCTTGGCTATTGGGTGCCGGGCAGTCCCAAGATGGGCTACAAGGCCAGCTTTTCCGGGCTTGAGATCTACAGCGGCGGGGGCTGGCAGCCGATGCAGGATGCCGCCGCCTTTGAAGCAGGTCTCCACCCGCTCTCAACCGACCCCATCGCCGAACAGGTTGCAAATATCAATCTTCCCGACCGACGTTTGAAGAGCCGCTAATGCAGACCCTGCATGGCTTTTCACTGGTGATCCCGGACTATGACGCGGCGATTGATTTCTATTGCGGCGTCTTGGGGTTTCAGCTGGCCGAAGATATCGACCAAGGGCACAAACGCTGGGTCCGCATTCTGCCACCCGGCGCAAGTCAGGGCAGCCTGATTCTGGCCCGCGCCGACGGTGACCGCCAATGCGGCGTCATCGGTGACCAGTTTGGCGGCCGGGTCGGACTGTTCCTGCACACGGATGATTTTGCCCGCGATCATTCGGCCATGGTCGCCAAAGGGGTGGTTTTTGAGGAAGCCCCGCGCGTTGAGCCCTACGGCACCGTCGCGGTCTGGCAGGACCCTTTTGGCAACCGCTGGGACTTGCTACAGCTGTCCTGATCGCATCTCAGCAACACCAAGGCAAAAAATCGGCCCCGCTTCATCTGGCCATAAATATCCCAGGGGTGAATTGGCCGTCCAGGCCAAGAGGGGGCAGCGCCCCCTGCGCCAGATGCAGCAAGGGGCCCCGAAGGGCCCCTTGTCATTGGTCTCGACAGTCCGTCATCCGCGGTAAATCAATTGCCGATCAGCGCCGGTACAATTGTCACGATCACCGGGAAGAAATACAGCAGCGCCAACCCGCCAACCTGGATCAGCACAAACGGGATCACACCACGATAGATATGGCCGGTGGTGACCTCCTTAGGCGCCACCCCCCGCAGATAGAACAGCGCAAAGCCAAACGGCGGCGTCAGGAACGAAGTCTGCAAGTTCACCGCGATCATGATGGTCACCCACTTGGGATCAAACGAGCCACCATAGATAATCGGCCCGACAATCGGGATCACGATGTAGATGATCTCCAGGAAATCCAGCACAAAGCCGAGGAAGAACAACACCAGCATCACGATCAGAAAGACCTTCAGCTCGTTGTCGAAACTCATCAGAAACTGCTGGATATAATGCTCGCCGCCAAAGGAGATCACCACCAAGTTCAGCAGTTGCGAGCCGATCAGGATGGTGAACACCATCGAAGTCACCTTGGCGGTTTCCCGCACGATCGGTGTCAGCACGCCGCCCTTGAACAGAACCCAGCAGGCAAACAACAGGCCAAACAGCGCGTAGAGATAGGTTGCATAGGCAAAGCCAAACGCCACCCAGGTCTCAAAACTGACCTTTGGCTGATTGATGCGCAGATCAAAGTTCACCCCGATCAGGATACAGATCAGCACCGCGAATGTGGACCAGATGATGATCTTGCCCGAGCGGCCCTCATCCTGCAGACGCCGATAGGCCGCCAGCATGATGGCTCCCCCCGCCCCAAGCGCCGCGGCTGGTGTCGGATTGGTGATCCCACCCAGGATCGAGCCCAGCACGGCGACGATCAACACCAGCGGTGGGAACACCACCCGGATCAGATCATTGCGCGCACAGCGGGCCGCTGCCTCGCGACAGCCATACAAAGCCAGCAGGCCCGGCAGGGCAATCAGCAGTATGGTTCCACCTGGCGTTGTTGTTGGCGCCACCAGAACCGCATCCACCAGTGCAACCAGCAGAAGTCCGATCGTTCCCAGAATCAACGGCTTGGGATCGCTCGATGGCGAAACACCCCGTCCGGTGATCAGGACCATCCCCATCAGAACCATCAGCACAGTCAGACCCGTGCCAATTGGCGCAATGCTGTCGATCTTGGCCGCTTTCGCTGCCGCCAGATCTTCCGGTGTCAGCCGCTTGCTTTCGCTGATGCCACCAGCAGCATCAATCGCCTGTTGCTCCGCCGCCGCCACGTTCCAGGCGTCCTGGCCATGTAGATCGATCATCGAGGCCTGACATTCAGCACTGACATTGGTACGCAGGGATGCGGTTTGGCCAATATCCGAGAACGACGAGACAGTGATATTCTGACTGCCAATCAGCCCAACCGAGCCGAGCAGAAACGCACCACCAATCACACCGATCGGCGCCGCGAGGAACCAGGTCAGGCCCTCGTTACGGGTGATCGGCTCATTGGAACTCTGCGCCATCACCACTGCCGGCGCCTTGTCCGGGTTCAGCATCGCATAGCCAAAGGCATACAGCGCATAAAGCAGCGCCAGCAGAATACCCGGCAGCAGCGCCGCCTGGAACAAGGTTCCGACCGAAACCACCGCAGGCTCGCCCAAAAAGGTCAGCGCGTCAGAGCAGCCAACATCCATCGCGCGCTTTTCCTGCGCGGTGGAATAAAGGTCGCCCGCCAAGGTCCCCAGCAAAACGATCACAATAGACGGAGGGATGATCTGCCCAAGGGTACCAGAGGCCGCAATCACCCCCGTCGCCAGTTCCGGCGAGTAGTTGTTTTTCAGCATGGTCGGCAGGGCCAGCAGCCCCATGGTCACCACGGTGGCGCCGACAATACCGGTTGAGGCGGCCAGAAAAGCCCCCACCACCACAACCGAAACCGCCAGACCGCCGGGCAGCGGGCCAAACACCCGGGCCATGGTGGTCAGCAGGTCATTGGCAATTTTTGAGCGTTCCAGGGTGATCCCCATCAGCACAAACATAAGCACCGCCAGCAGCGTCTCGATCGAGGCGCCCGCCAGAACCCGTTCATTCATCCGGTTGACGATGAACGACAGGTTGCGGTCCATCGCGGTTTCCCAACCGTTGGGAAACACCGAGTGACCGGAAGTTGGCAAATCCGGGTATCGGAACACCGACACCGCGTCGGGTTTAACGCCTGAATTGATCAGGTCGCGGTAGGCTTGGGTTGAGGTATCGATCGCCTGGTGGATCAGCAGACCTGCGGAATCCAGTGAGGCAATGATACCAAATGAGATAATACCGGCACCGGCGATGGCAAAGGCCACCGGGAAACCAGAGAGGATACCTCCGAAGAGGCAGAAAAACACGATGAGCAAGCCGATTTCGACGCCATCAAGACCGAATATCATATCCGCTGTCCTTTAGATTAATGAGCGCCTTCATAGGCTTCTTCACCCTCGCCAAGGCTATCCTTGTCGAGGTATTTACCTTCACTGCCCTGACCTTCCACACATTCAAGGAACGAGCGGTAGAAGAAGGCAATTGCATGCAGGAATACCATTCCGGCAAATGACACCAGCAGGATTTTGAACAGGAAGTAGCCGTTAAATCCGTTCGGGCTGAAACTGATGGTCTCAACGTTCCAGCGCAACGCGCGTGACTTGTTCAGCAGCCGCTCCAGCGTATCACTGGCTGAGGGGTTCGGCACAATCAGGTGCCGCCACAGGAAGAACCAGCCGTACAGCCAGATCAGCACCGCCGTCGGCATCATGAAGATCAGCGAGCCGGTCATGTCGATCACCTTCTTGGTGCGGTAACTCACGCCGGCATAGACCAGATCAACGCGCACGTGACCGCCCTGCACAAAGGTGTAAGTTGCGCAGAGACAAACCACCAAGGCGTTGTATAGTTTCAGCTCTTCCGCAAACCAACTGATGTCCATCTGCAATGGAATGCCAAATCCAAAACTCATGTCAGGCCGCGCAAACACCCGCTGGATGAACACGATGATGATTTGTTGAACCACCATCAGCAGACCCGCCCAGGCAAAGAACCGACCCAGGGTATTGGCGAAGCCTTCCAGCCCACGCACCATGCCCCACATGAAGCTGCGGTAATACATCCCGATAGCGGTCAGAACCAGAAAGGTGGTGAAGACCACAAAAAAGAACTCAACCGAAGCGCCATAGTAGACAAAGCGCATAATCGCCTGCTTGTCTGACCAGTCCAGCCAAAGCTGCGGATGGCTGATCGCATAGCCAAAGTTGTAAAAGGCAATGCCAATATTGTGCACCAGCCACCAGAGCCCGTCGAAGAGCCCCCCGAATATTCCTGACAAGGAGATGCTAGTATCTTCCTGCATTTTGCCCCCGGATGATTGTCAGCAGTGGTCTGGCTGTCACGCGATCCTGCCTGCTGCAATTGATAAAAGATCCCCCGCGAGCGCGGAGGATCCAAGTGGTTGTCGACAGACGATTTAGCCCAGAACGCGGTCGCGCTGCGCGGTATAAGTGCCCGAAGACTGCTTCAACCAGGACGAAGATGCCTTCATCGAGGCCGTGTAGCTGTCGCTGATTTTCTTGAACAAATCGTCGTCCATGTTCTCAGCCATCACCTCAGCCGAAGCCTTGCCGAAGGCATCCCAGACCGAGTCAGGGAATTCCATAACTTTAACGCCACCGGCCTGCAGACGCTGCAGCGCCGCACCGTTGTTGTTCAGGAACTGAGCCAGGTTCCACTGGTGAGTGTCACCAGCAGCAACTTCGATGATCTTCTGGTGGGCTGGCGACAGGCTCTCGAACACGTCGAGGTTGGTGGCCAGGGTCAGACCTGCACCTGGCTCATGGAAGCCAGCGGTGTAATAGGTCTTGGTGATTTCCTGGAAACCAGCCTTTTCATCCGCCCAAGGACCGATCCACTCGGTGCCGTCGATGGCTCCCGAGGACAGCGCCTGATACACTTCGGAACCCGGAATGTTCTGTACGGATGCACCCAGTTTACCCAGCGCCTTGCCGCCCAGACCCGGCATACGGAACTTCAGACCGTTAAAGTCTTCCGGACCATTGATCTCTTTCTTGAACCAGCCACCGGCCTGAGCACCAGTGTTACCAGCCAGGAACGGCTTCAGACCAAAGATCTGGCCCAGTTCGTCATGCATCGCCTGGCCTTCGCCATGGTGATACCAGTTCAGCAGCTCCTGCGCGGTCATGCCAAACGGAGCCGCGGTGAAGAAGGCATAAGCCGGATGCTGACCAACAAAGTAGTAGTCGGCGGCGTGATACATGTCAGCCTGGCCCGAGGTCACGGCGTCAAACACTTCAAACGCGCCAACCAGCTCGCCTGCGGCTTTGATCTCAATGGTCAAGTTGCCATCGGACATGGCAGTGATATTGTCTGCGACGTGCTGAGCGGCGTCAAAAACGCCTGCCAGGCCACGACCCCAAGCGGTCACCATGGTCAGGGTACGCTTACCCTGGGCATAGGCCGGAGCAGCCAGAGTGGTGGCGGCTGCAGCGGAGCCGCCAAGTGCAGTAGTTTTTAGAAATGAACGACGATCCATTAGTGTTATTCCTCCCAGATTATTCGGATTGTCCTGACCCAAAGGCCGGACGGATCGATACAAGTTCGGCCAGCCTAGCCATGGCGCATTCGATGTGAATACCTACTACTGCGTAGATCCGGTCTTTTTTGACCAAAAAATCCAATTCATACGCAATTATATGTCTGCCCGCCGCCACCTGTGCGGCTTTCGTACTTATTCGGACAAAAAAGCACATCCGGGCTTTGATTTCCGGCGACCAATTGCGTATCGATTCGCTTCATGCGCTTCCTACGTCCCCTCATTCGTCCAAATTACGCTCAGAAGCTGTCCCTGTTGGCGACAATTCCTCTGATCATCGCGGTGACGGCGATCGCGGTTCTGGTGGCCTATCAGTCACGTGCCCTGGCCGAGCGCGAAATACAGGCGCTGGAACACCAGTTACTGGAGGCCAAGAAGGCGGAGCTGAGAAACTATGTCACCCAGGCCCGCAACGGATTTTCCTTTATCTATGGCCGCGCCCAGCCCGATGACGCGGCCGCCAAAACGCAAGTGGCGCAGATCCTGTCATCAATGATCTACGGAACCGACGGGTTTTTCTTTGTTTATGACTATGATGGCACCAATCTGGTCAGCCCGCGCCAAACCGAGTTCATCAATCAGAACTGGACCGGCCTGACCGATGACAACGGGGTGCCGGTGGTGGATGAATTCATCCGGCTGGCGCGCAAGGGGGCCGGCTGGCACAGCTTCATGTGGCAAAAACCCTCGACCGGAGAATCCGCCCAAATGGTGGCCTATGTGGTTGGCCTGCAGGATTGGCAGTGGGCGGTTGGCACCGGGGTTTTCATCGACGATGTGCTGGCCTCGGTGGCCGCCGCCCGCGCCGAGGTCAAGACGCGGGTACAGCGCACCTTTGTTTACATTGGCGCCATTGCCCTGATGGCGCTGATCGTGGTGTTTGCCTCAGGTATGATGCTGAACATCCGCGAACGCCGGCTGGCGGATGCCAAACTGAAAGAACTGACGCAGCGGGTGTTCGACGCCCAGGAAGAAGAGCGCGGCCGGGTTGCGCGGGAATTGCATGACGGGATCAGCCAGATCCTGGTCGGGGTGCGCTTTGCGCTGGACAATGCGCGCCGCCGCATGGCCCGCGGCGATCATGACCGGGTCCTGCCACCGCTGGACAAGGGGCTCGACTATCTGGGCACCGCAATCTCCGAAGTCCGCAGGATCAGCCGCGATCTGCGCCCCGGTGTGCTCGACGATCTGGGCCTTGGACCTGCGCTGAAGGCCCTGACCAGTGATTTTGCAGCCCGCACTGGTATCGAAACCGAATTCAGCACAGTGGTTTTCAGCAACCGGCTGGACCAGAACAGCAAGATCGCGCTGTATCGCATCGCCCAGGAGGCGCTGACAAATATCGAACGCCATGCCAATGCCACGCATGTTACTATGGACCTGCGCGGCCACACCAAAGGGGCCACCATGCGCATCACCGACAACGGCACCGGTTTACCCCCGCAACAGGACCGCAGCGGCTCAGGCATCGGGCTGCGCAATATGCAGGAACGGATCGAACAGCTTGACGGCACCCTGCGCATTCTGTCATCACGTGGCACCCAAGGCGGCACGGTGATCGAAGCCCGTCTGCCATTAAGTCACTTGCTGCCGCCCGGCGGCGGCACAGACTCCAGCCAGGTGCAATAGCGCCAAGAATCCGGGACCTGAATCGCGCATATGAATGTGGGGAAACTGATGACCAAACCAATTCGCGTGCTGATAGTGGATGATCACCCGATGGTCGCCGAGGGAATTCAGTCCATCCTAGAGACATATGACGACATCGAAGTTGTCGCCACATTGAACACCGGGCGCGAGGCCGTCAACCGCGCTGCGGAGCTGGCCCCGGACGTGATCCTGATGGACCTGAACATGCCCGAACTTGGGGGTCTCAGCGCCACCGAGATCCTGCTGGAACGGGCCCCGGCCACGCGCATCCTGATCCTGACAATGCATAACAGCCCAGAATACATCTCTAGTGCTCTCAGCCATGGCGCCATGGGGTATATTCTCAAGGATGTGCCCACTGACGAGATCAAACTGGCCATCGACGCCGTCATGCAGGGCAGGAAATACCTCTGCACAGGCGCCAAAGGCTCACTGGAGCCAAAAGACGGAAACACCCGCGAGTCCCTGACAACCCGCGAACAGACCATTCTACTGGAACTGGCACAGGGAAAGTCCAACAAAGAGGTTGCTCTGGTGCTTGATATCTCGGTGCGCACGGTTGAGACCCACCGCAAAAACATCAAGCGCAAACTTGGCATCAGCTCCACCGCCGGTCTGACCCGCTATGCGCTGGAGCATGGGGTGCTGCAGGGAACCGGCGCCGGACTCTAGGCCCAGATCTCTCCGCTTTCACATCGCCGAAATCATCTGGCTGAAACGCCACCCAGAGCCGATTGCACTTTGTCATTGGCACCGGCCGGTGCCAATGCATAGCCGCCCGAGTCACATTCAACCGGGACTCAGGGCTGATTTTCGCGAATATTTCACAGAGCAACCCGCCAACGCAATAAAATGTCAAATTTCAGTCCAGATTCGACCCAATTACCTGTTGACGCCCCCGGCGACCCTCCATAATGTCGCCTTTAACGCAAAAGGAGCCAGGGACAATGATCACCCTAGTCGTCATCGTAGGAACCAAGCGCATGGGCCGGTAACGGTAAACCATTTTCGAACCCATGCGCCTCCGACAAAAAATCGGGGGCTTTTTTTATGCGCAATGAATTTGAAGACACAGACGACGTCAATGGAGCAAAGCAGATGACACGTGAGATGACCGGTGCAAAAATGGTGATTCAAGCCCTGAAGGATCAGGGTGTGGACACAGTATTTGGATACCCCGGCGGTGCTGTCCTACCGATCTATGACGAAATTTTTCAGCAAAACGACATCCAGCACATTCTGGTGCGCCACGAACAGGGCGCGGTCCATGCAGCCGAGGGCTATGCCCGCTCCACCGGAAAACCTGGTGTTGCGCTGGTGACTTCGGGGCCCGGCGCCACCAACGCGGTGACCGGATTGACCGATGCGCTGCTGGATTCGATCCCGATCATTGTTCTCACCGGGCAAGTCCCAAGTTTCATGATCGGATCCGATGCCTTTCAGGAGGCCGACACCATTGGCATCACCCGCCCCTGCACCAAGCATAACTGGCTGGTCAAGGACACCGAAAAACTGGCGAGCGTATTGCACGAGGCCTTTCATGTCGCCACCTCTGGCCGCCCCGGACCTGTCCTGATCGACATCCCCAAAGACGTGCAGTTTGCCACTGGCACCTACTGCGGCCCCAAACCCTCGGCGTCCCATTACCAGCCATCGGTCAAGGGCGACCTGACCTCGATTACCGAACTGGTCGCCGCCCTGGAAAAAGCCAAACGCCCGGTGTTCTACACCGGCGGCGGGGTCATCAACTCGGGTCCGGCAGCTGGCCAGCTGTTGCGCGAATTGGTCGACGCCACCGGCTTTCCAATCACCTCCACCCTGATGGGGCTGGGCGCCTATCCGGCCTCAGGCAAACATTGGCTGGGGATGCTGGGGATGCACGGGCTGTATGAGGCCAACATGGCGATGCACGACTGCGACCTGATGATCAACATCGGGGCGCGTTTTGACGACCGTATCACCGGTGTTCTGAGCTCCTTCTCGCCGAACTCCACCAAGGCCCACATCGACATCGACCCCTCGTCGATCAACAAGATTGTTCGCATTGATATACCGATAGTCGGCGACGTTGGCCATGTGCTCGAAGACCTCCTGAAGGTCTGGAAATCACGCGGCCGCAAGACCAATACCGAGGCGGTGGTGTCGTGGAATCGTCAGATTGATGAATGGCGCAAGGTGGATTGCCTGAAGTTTGCCAAGGATGAGAAGATCATCAAGCCACAATACGCTTTGCAACGGTTAGAGGCCCTGACCAAGAAATACGACCGTTACATCACCACCGAGGTGGGCCAGCACCAGATGTGGGCCGCCCAGTACCTGAATTTTGAGGATCCCAATCGCTGGATGACATCGGGTGGCTTGGGCACCATGGGCTATGGCTTCCCCGCCTCGATCGGGGTGCAGGTGGCGCATCCAGATGCGCTGGTGATCAACGTCGCGGGCGAGGCCTCGTGGCTGATGAACATGCAGGAAATGGGCACCGCTATGCAGTATAAGCTACCGGTGAAACAGTTCATCCTAAATAACGAACGCTTGGGCATGGTCCGCCAGTGGCAGGAATTGCTGCACGGATCGCGCTATTCGCAATCCTGGTCCGAATCCCTGCCCGACTTTGTCAAACTGGCCGAGGCCTTTGGTGCCAAGGGCATCCGCTGCTCGGACCCTGCTGATCTGGATGACGCCATCATGGAGATGCTCGAGTATGATGGCCCGGTGATTTTTGACTGCCTGGTGACCAAACACGAAAACTGCTTCCCGATGATCCCTTCGGGCAAGGCGCATAATGAAATGCTACTGGGTGAGGCCGATACCGAAGGCGCCATTCAGGCCGGCGGTGCGGTGCTGGTTTAACCAGACCCGTTTTCTACTTAGAAAACGGCCCGGAAAATTCGAATTTTCCGGGTCACGAGGAACCGAAAGGGACTATACATGTCTGCCCTACACATCAAAAAAGGCTCGACCCGCCATTCCGCCTATAACCTGCGCCCGACGTTTTCGGACGTGCAGGAACGGCACACGCTTGCGGTTTTGGTCGAAAACGAACCCGGTGTCCTGGCCCGTGTCATCGGCTTGTTCGCCGGCCGTGGTTACAACATCGAAAGCCTGACCGTCGCCGAAGTGGACCATACCGGCCACCTGAGCCGCATCACCATTGTCACCAAGGGTACTCCCCAGGTGATCGAGCAGATCAAGGCCCAGCTGGGCCGCATCGTAACGGTGCGTGAGGTGCATGACCTGACCGTAGAAGGCACCACAGTGGAGCGGGAACTGGCCATCTTCAAGGTGTCCGGGGAAGGCGAAAAACGGGTCGAGGCCCTGCGCCTGGCGGACATTTTTCGCGCCAATGTTGTCGACAGCACCCTGACCAGCTTTGTGTTTGAAATCACCGGCGCGCCGGACAAGATAGACGCCTTTGCCGATCTGATGCGGCCGCTGGGTCTGGTCGAAGTGGCCCGGACCGGTGTGGCAGCATTGTTGCGAGGCGACTAGGCACCCCGCCGATCCAATACTACCCAACACATTTGCGGCGCGATGCATTTTCGCGCTGCTTTTGCTTTAAATGCCCCGCAAAGGGAATAATCCGCGCGGTTTTCTGAGTGCGGTCCGGTTTTGGAACCGCATCAGGCAGTGCAGCTATCAAACTCTGCGCTAATCCCAGACAGGCCATTTCCGCCAAAACCTGAGGGTTTTCCGCCTTCCGCTTATTCTGCTGCAGGGTCAGGTCGAAACAAACCAGATCACCTTCGTGCAGATCCACCACTTCCAGAGCCGTCTTCTGCGCGTAAAATGCCAGGTCGCCCTGATCTTCACACCAAATGACAGCCCTTTTCTGACCTGCATCGCTCCAGAGCACCACACCATTCATCTCATACCTCTTCCTGAACACCCCTCAATTCTGATCCAATTGGCAGCGTTCAAACATGGTTAATTCGGCGTCTGGCTATTGCTTTTTGTGTCTGAGTGGATAGCTTGTTGACCTATCGCAGCGTCACATCTGTCACTACTTGGCGTCAATAAGACGAAACTGCCCTGAAAAATTCCAGTTCGGGCATTGCAGCTTACTATTGAATTGAACAATTTTAAGGTCAGAGTCCAATGGCAAAGGTACCCCTTTCTCCGGCAGATTTGCGAAGCGTGTTTGGCGCCAATCTACGCCATCTGTCAAAAAAATACCCGTCCATTTCCGAACTGACGCGTCAGTTGAGCATCAACAGGACCCAGTTCAATCGCTATTTATCTGGCGAGAGTTTTCCGCGGCCGGAT
Source organism: Parasedimentitalea psychrophila (assembly GCF_030285785.1). Classification (NCBI taxonomy): domain Bacteria; kingdom Pseudomonadati; phylum Pseudomonadota; class Alphaproteobacteria; order Rhodobacterales; family Paracoccaceae; genus Parasedimentitalea; species Parasedimentitalea psychrophila. The sequence goes on from NZ_CP127247.1 coordinate 4,514,600, forward strand.
ATTTTGGACCGGATCTGTTCGTTTTTTAATGTCGATGCGCGCATCCTGCTAGAGCCGGTCAACGAGCTTGAAACCAAGGGGAAAGTCCTCAACGGTCAATTCCTGAAAGACTTTCTTGGGCCGGGCGTCAGTTCGCTTTCGGAACAGTCATTTCCATCTGGAATCTATCGTTTTTCAAGACGCAGCTTCATCAGGGACAACCACTATCTGGTTGGCCTGTCGTATATTTTTCGCTCTGAAGGAGTCACTTATGTCAAAGGATTCGAGCCCAAAGAAGCAATGCGTCATCAGGGGCTGCCCTCGTTTTCACACTCGCGTGAGTTTCGCGGTTACGCGACCCGTCAGGATGACGGCGTTGCGCTGATCATCGCCCGGCGGGGGGCCTTGACCTGTTCCTTCAACTACCTTGCACGGGTGGCCTCGCTTGAGAATAATTTCTGGGTTGGCTACGTCAGCCGCACGGTGCGCGAAGGCAGCAGCGGCATCCGGGTCACCAAAATGGTCTACGAGCATTTGGGTGGTAAATTCGGTGACATCCTTGGCGCCGCGCGGGGGACAGGTTTTGTCCCAGAAGCGGGTTTGATGCCATTTCATCACCATTTGCTGCAGATCACAGAGCCGTTCCACTAACCGGGCAGCCCATGCTGTATTTCCGCCGCACAGGGCGTCACCCTGGATTATGGCTCGGCCACCACTATCAACCGATAGACATGCCAGCTTGAATGGCCCAGCAGCGGCAAAACCAGCAATAGTCCGACAAACCCAGGCAACATCGCGACAAACGTGGTGACTGCGATAAACGCCGCCCAACTGATCATCAGTGGAAAATTCTGCAAAACATACTGAAAGCTTGTGATCATCGCAGTGACAAAGTCAATTTCGCGGTCCAGCAAAAGCGGCAGAGACAGCACGGTGAGCATGAATAAAAGCAGTGCAATCAATGCGCCGATCAGGGTTCCAACGCCCAGCATCATCAGCCCGCTGGAGGATAGGAACACATCCAGCGATGACGACACATTGGTCATCGGAGACAAGCCCAGAAACAGTGCAAAGGTCAGATGGCCGAGGAAAAACCAAAACAGAAAAACCACCACGATTATAGCACAGAGCGACGGAAGCTGGCGGCTGCCCTGCTGCAACACGGCCCGAAGTACGTCTCTCAGGTTCTTCGGCCTGCCCTGTTCCAACCGGTGCGAAACCTCATACAGGCCCACAGCAGCAAAGGGGCCGACCAGTGGAAAGCCAATGGCCGCCAGAACCAGCCAAAACGTGGTCCCTGTCGCCTGTGTGATCCAGACCATGACCCAGCCGGCCAAGATATATAGCCCGGAAAATATCAATCCAAGTTCGGGTCTGGTGCGGAAATCCTTCCAACCCTGACGTACCGCCTGACGTAAGATGGCCAAAGTCATCGGCCGAAGCTGAGGCACGCCAAAATCTTTCTCTGTAATCATGAATGTCTCCTCCCAAAGACTCCCCCTCCCCGACCTCCCGGGGCAACAGGTATTGTTCTGGTCACAAAATGACCTGTTGGCTGGTGTTGCCAAGGGCTGGAAACTCCCGGTCTGCCCCAGTGTCACATTCGATTGCGTTCATTCATTATAGGTCTCCATCTGCACTCAGTTGATCTGTTTCAAATGCAAACAACCCGCCTTTTGGTGCCATCGCAGGCCCCGCAGTCGGTCAATTGACACGGCATTGGCCGATAGGCAAAACAGTTTTAGAACAGCAGCTTGAAGGTATTAGTTTGAGTGGCTTACGAAAGTTTCAAAGCAAGCCTACTGCCTGAATTCACACAATCAAATAGATAGCTCACATACATCTTTTATTAATGCATATTTCCCGCAAATGGGCGTCTCGGGGAATGTCACCAACCAGCCGCCTGTTGTGCGCCAGCATGCAAAAAGCCGGGTTGCCCCGGCTTTCATTGACCCAACTCCGATTAGTGGCGGTCTAGGCCTGCGCCTCAGCGCGGCTTTTGCCGGCAACATTCATCGCCAGAGTGGCAGCCATAAAGCCATCCAGATCGCCGTCCAGCACCCCCTTGGTGTCCGAGGTCTCGTGACTGGTCCGCAGATCCTTGACCATCTGGTAGGGCTGCAGCACGTATGAGCGGATCTGGTTGCCCCAGCCTGCATCGCCAGCGTTTTCATGCACCTCGTTTACCAGCGCACTGCGCTTGTCCAACTCCATCTGATAGAGCCGTGATTTCAGAGCCTTCATCGCGATGTCGCGGTTCTGGTGCTGTGACTTTTCCGAGCTGGTGACAACAATACCGGTGGGGTGGTGGGTGATCCGCACCGCCGAATCGGTGGTGTTGACGTGCTGACCACCCGCCCCTGATGAGCGGTAGGTATCAAGTCGGATGTCGGCCGGATTGACCTCAATCTCAATATTGTCGTCCACCACCGGGTACACTTTCACCGAGGTGAATGACGTGTGCCGCTTGGCCGCCGAGTCAAACGGTGAAATCCGCACCAAACGATGCACACCGCTCTCGGATTTCAACCAGCCATAGGCATTGTGCCCAGTAATCTTATAGGACGCCGACTTGATCCCGGCCTCTTCACCGGCACTCTCCGACTGCAGCTCGACCTTATAGCCTTTTTTCTCGGCCCAGCGGACATACATCCGCGCCAGCATCGAGGCCCAGTCGCAGCTTTCCGTGCCACCCGCGCCTGAGTTTATCTCAAGGAAGGTGTCGTTGCTGTCAGCCTCGCCGTCCAGCAGCGCTTCCAGCTCTTTCTCTGCCGCTTTGGCAGCCAACGTCTTCAGCCCGTCTTCGGCCTCACCTATGACCTCTTTGTCATCTTCCATCTCGCCCATTTCGATAAGCTCGACGTTATCAGCCATGTCCTGCTTGATGCCTGTGTAGGTGTCCATTGCATCGACCAGCATCTGCCGTTCGCGCATCAGTTTTTGCGCGGCTTCTGGATTGTCCCACAGATTGGGATCTTCGACGCGGGCGTCGAATTCCTCGAGCCGATGCGGCGCGGTTTCCTTGTCCATTCGCTGGGCGAGCAGGTCCAGAGATTTCTCAATCTCGGCCACATAGTTCTGGATCTCGGCGCGCATGGTTTGGTCCCAACTTGATCTATAAGGTCTGCGTGATACCAAGACCTGAAGGACACCACAAGATGATGGGAAGCGTTATGACTGATGGTCTTGCGGCAATAATGGCCCGGTGGCAGCTGACCAGTCCGGAAAACCTGTCTAAAACACCAATTGCCCAGCTTTGGCGCGTGCGCCAGGCAAATGGCACTCTGGCTGTTCTTAAAGTGTACAGGCAGGCCAGTCGGGGCAACGAGGCAGCAGGAGCCGCCCTGCTCAATGCCTGGTCCAAAAAGGGGGCGGTTCGAATATTCAAAGACAGCCGATCGGCACTGTTGATGGAGTGGCTAGACGGACCAAGTCTGGGTGACATTGCACGCGCAGGCGATGCGCCACGGGCGGATCAGCTACTCTGTGATACGGCCCGATGCCTACACCACCACCCAGTATCCGCCTTGCCAGATCTATGCGCACTAGAGGAGGTTTTTGTCCCTCTATTGGTGCTTGGAATTGCCCTGGATTGCCATCCCAATCTGCGCCAAGACATGTTGCGCGCCACTGAATTGGCACGGCAATTGCTCGCCCATCAGCCGCCGCCTGTGCCATTGCATGGCGATCTACACCATGACAATATCATCCTGACCTCCTCAGGCCCGCAAGCGTTTGATGCAAAGGGATATATTGGCGACCCTGCCTTTGAACTGGCTAATGCCCTGCGTCACCCCAAGGGGCTGCCCGCGCTGGTCCGCAACCAAGACCGCATCACAGAGGTGACAAAGCGTTTTGCTGAGGCGCTAAAGGTGCCGCCGCTACGGCTCGCGCAGTGGGCCGCAGCCAAATGCGCCCTGTCCATTGCTTACCGGGCAAAGGGCATGCTGTCCCAGGACGACGAAGCTGATTTGCTGGCCTTGTTGCTGGCTCAGGCCGGTCAATAAAGCCCCCCAGAGCTGACCGTGCCAAACGTCGCCTTGGGCCCCAGAACCGCGGTGCCGCCGCTTGAGGTTGTGACCTGTCGACCTGAGTCATTGATCTCTTCAAACAACGGTAGGTTTGATCCCATGGCAAATCCGCCATCATAGCTCAGCCCGAAGATCGGCTCAGCCCCATCGCGGAAATATTCAGCCACAACATACTCGCCACTGGCCTCATCCGGCAGACGGGCCCCGGTATAGCGGTCGATCTTGATGAAATGGCCACCCGGCGGCACGTCAAAGGGACCGCCGCCGTATTTGGCCGTCGCCTTCTCCATGAACTGCTGGAACACCGGGCCACAGGTATTGCCCCCATAGGTACCCCGCCCCAGTGGCCGTGGCCGATCATGACCAATGTAGCAGCCCGCCACAATATTCGAGGTAAAACCCACAAACCAGACGTCCCGCGCCTCGTTTGTGGTGCCGGTCTTGCCCGCGGTCGGCACCCCCAGGTGCACATTGCCAGAGGCGGTGCCACGTTCCACCACACCGCGCATCATCGAGGTCAGCTGATAGGCGGTGATCGGGTCCATCACCTGATCACGATCGGTGATAATCCGGGGCGCCACACCCTCGGGCAGCATGGTCGATGAGCAATCCACACAATCGCGGTCATCATGGCGATAAATCGTCAGCCCATCGCGATCCTGAATACGGTCAACCAGGGTTGGCTTCAGCCGCTCGCCGCCATTGGCAAACATTGCATAGGCGGTCACCATTTTGTACAGCGTGGTCTCCTCCGAGCCCAGCGAGTTGGCCAGATAGGGGCCCATCTCGTCATAGACACCAAAGCGTTCCGCATAGCCCGCAACCACCGGCATGCCAATTTCCTGGGCCAAACGGATTGTCATCAGGTTCCGAGAGCGCTCAATGCCGGTGCGCAGTGGCGTTGGCCCATAGAATTTATTCGACGAATTGCGCGGCCGCCACAGCCCTTGCGGTGTATTCACCTCGATCGGCGCATCCACAACAATGGTTGCCGGGCTATAGCCGCTGTCCAGTGCCGCAGCATAGACAAAGGGTTTGAAACTGGATCCCGGCTGGCGTTGTGCCTGGGTGGCGCGATTGAACACAGAATGCTGATAGGAAAACCCGCCCTGCATCGCCAACACCCGGCCCGAGTTCACGTCCATCGCCACAAAGCCGCCCTGCACTTCGGGAATTTGCCGCAATGACCAATGCTGAAAGGCGTCATCCTTGGTCTGCGCCCGCACCAGAACCACGTCACCGAGGGTGAGGTTATCCTTGAAACTCCCCTTCATCCAACTGATGTCCGCGCGCGGCACCGCGCCAATCGCTGCGGCCCCCTCGACGCCCACGGTCAGCTCTCTATCGCCGACCGCCAAGACCACCGCCGGCAGCCACTCGCCCCCCAGTGTGACATCTCTGGGCACATCGCTCGCCGCCAAGGCAGCCCGCCAGGCGGTCTCATCCTTCAGCAGATCCGCCGCAATCGTCAGCTCAGTGCCACGCCAGATCCCGCGCGAGCGGTCGTATTTTTCTAACCCCGTGCGCAGCGACAGCGCCGCCACCCGCTGCATTTCCGCATCAATGGTGGCGCGAACGGTAAAGCCGCCGGTAAAAAACTCACCCTCGCCAAAATCGACCGACAGCTGGCGGCGAATTTCATCGGTGAAATAGTCCCGTGGTGGCAGCGCGGTACGGAAACTCTCAAAATCACCGTTCTGCACCGAGCGCAGCGGCTGCTGCACTTCAACCCGGTAAACCGCCTCCGAAATATAGCCGTTCTGATACATTTCCCGCAGCACATAATCGCGCCGATCGGTCAGCCGCTGTTTGCCGCGCACCGGATGAAACTTGCCCGGCGCCTTGGGCAGGGAGGCGAGAAATGCCGCCTCATGCGGCGCCAGTTCTTCCAGCGTCTTGTTGAAATAAGTCTGCGAGGCTGCCGCCACCCCGTAAGAGTTCTGCCCCAGAAAGATCTCATTCATATAGAGCTCAAGGATCTGCTCCTTATCCAGCGTCTCCTCCAGCCGCGCCGCCAGGATGATTTCCTTGATCTTGCGCTCGGCCTTGCGATCGCCGGACAACAGGAAGTTCTTCATCACCTGCTGGGTGATGGTCGAGGCCCCCCGCACATTGGACCCTCGAGAGCGCACCGCCTCAATGGCGGCGGCCGCAATCCCGCGCATGTCATAGCCCTTATGGCTATAGAAATTCTTATCCTCAGCTGAAATGAAAGCCTGTTTCACCAAATCGGGGATCTCATCCGACGGCGCAAACAAACGGCGTTCCTTGGCAAACTCATCAATCAGTTGCCCCTCGCCTGAATAAATCCGGCTGATGGTCGGAGGCTGATACTGGGCCAGCGATTCGTGGCTGGGCAAATCACGCCCATAGATCCAGAACACGGCACCAACCGTCAGCGCCACCATCGCAATACCCAGCGTGATGGTACTAAAGATGGAGCCAAAGAATGAGAGAATAATCCTAAGCACTATACGGCCTTCCTGTGCACATGGCGCCTATATAAGGGCGCCAGCGCCAATGGTCAAAACAACAGATGGCGGTAATGCGCCATTTGCCCGCCCGCGAGCCAGTTGGATCTTCATCTGGCGCTAAATATCCCGGGGTTTGGGGCAGCGCCCCACCTGTATCATTGCATCTATTGTCGAACCAAGGCTCTGCGCGCAGCATCTTCCTCGCGCCAGCTCACCAGTCCATTCAAAATCCCGCGCGTCATTGTCGCCCGCCACGCGGGATCTTGCAGGTTTTTCAAATCACGCGGGCTGGACAGAAATCCGATCTCGATCAGCACTGAGGGGATATCCGCCGCCTTCAGCACCGAAAATCCCGCCGAGCGCAGCGGCCGGCGGTTCATCGGGCCGCCCTGATTGGCCATTCCCTCAACCAGGGCCTGGGCCAAGGCGTCACTGCGTGGCTGGGTCTCCTGCCGTGCCAGGTCCAGCAAGATACCGGTAACACGGTCATCCGCATCACTCAGATCCACGCCAGCCAAAAGATCACTGCGGTCATGTCGCTCCGCCAATTTGGCTGACGCCACATCCGAGGCTTCGGGCGACAGCACATGCACCGTCGCACCATGGGCCAGGCCTTCCGACAGGGAATCCGCATGGAGCGAGACAAACAGATCCGCTCCGGCCTGATGGGCCAGCGCAATGCGACGCTCCAGCGAGACAAAATAATCCCCGTCGCGGGTCAGTTGCACCTTAAAACGTCCCGACCGCACCAGTTCTTCACCCAGTTCAATGGCAAATCCCAGGATCAGATCCTTTTCCACCACCGCAGAACCATCTACTTTAGCCTCAGCGCCCGGATCAATGCCGCCATGACCAGGATCCAACACCACCAGCAACGGCGCATCCGAGCCCCGCGTTATGGGCGCAGGCAGACCTTCCGCCGGTGGCAGATCCCAGCGCGCATCCGTCGGGGCACCTACACTGGAAGCAAAGCTCTCGGCACTGGTCGAGGTTAGCTGCAGCTGCAATTTCGCCTGTGCCGTCACCGTATCGATATCCAGCGCCGCGCTTTCAACCTTCAGCGGGCCAGCCAATTCCAGCACCATCCGCGACCAACCCGGCACATAGGTGCCAAACTGTACCCGAGTGACCTGCTGCCCCTGCAACAAAGCCTCCGACCTCAACCCACGCCAGTCCACCTCCTGAAAATCAAGCACCAGACGCGGCGGGTCGTTCAGAGTGAACAACCGATAGGGCACCCCCTGGCTCAGGCCTAGCGCGATATGGGCACCGCCATTGTCGCGGTCCTCAATCCGGCTGGAGGCAGGATCAATGCGCGCCAGCCCGCTGAATCCCTGGGTCTGGGCCTGAGTCTGGGCATGGGCCGGTCCCCCCGGCCAGTTCAGGGCCAGGGTAAATGCTATGAGTGTAAAAACTCTGCTCATCTGTCTCACGCCTTTTTCGCCTCGTGTACCGCCATCGTCAAACCGTCAGCCTGCTTGCTGGCGGGTTGCCATGAATGCCTCCAGGCGCGCCAGCCCCTCTATTATATCAGAGGTTGACCGCGCATAGGAAAATCGCAGGGTGGTGGCGCCGCGGAGCGGATCAAAATCCAGGCCCGGCGTCACCGCAACCCCGGCTTTTTCCAGAATCTCCGCCGCAAAGGCACGGCTGTCCTGGGTCAGATCCGAGACATCCGCGTAGACGTAAAACGCCCCATCCGGCGGCGCGAACTTGGTGAATCCGGCCTTGGGCAGGCCCTGCAGCATCAGCGCGCGGTTGTGCGCATAAACACTCAGGTTTTGCCGCATTTCATCCTGACACTCCAGCGCCGCCAGTGCTGCCACCTGGCTGGCATGGGGGGCGCAAATGAACATGTTCTGAGCAATCCGCTCGATCACCCGCACATGATCCTCGGGCACCACCATCCAGCCAACCCGCCAGCCCGTCATCGCAAAGAACTTCGAGAAGGAGTTGATCACATAACACTCATCCGTCAGCTCCAGCGCGGTGACGGCCTTGGCCTCATATTCCAGCCCGTGATAAATCTCATCCGAGATAAAACTGGCGCCTTGCTCCTGCGTCGCAGCGATCAGCGCCTCCAAAGCATCGCGGTTCAGCATGGTTCCGGTTGGATTTGCAGGCGACGCAACCATCAGCCCTGCCAGATTCAGCCCTGCCAGTTCTGTCGCCACCGGCTGCAGGCGGTTTTCCGCCGCTGTCTGAATATCCACCGGCACCAACCCCAGCGCCTTTAGGATCTGCCGGTACGACGGATAGCCCGGCGCCCCGATACCAACCCGGTCGCCACTGTCGAACAGTGCGGTAAAGCCCAGCAGAAAGGCGCCAGAAGATCCCGGCGTCACGATCACCCGGTCCGGGTTCAGATCAACATTATACCACTCTCCATATAGCCGGGCGATACGTTGGCGCAGCGCCGGAAGCCCCAAAGCCACGGTATACCCCAGCGCGTCGCCATCCAGTGCGGCGGCCACTGCGCGCCGTGCGCCCAGGGGGGCACCGGTCGATGGCTGACCAACCTCCATGTGGATAATATGGCGACCGGCGTCTTCGGCCTGACGCGCGGCCTCCATCACATCCATCACAATGAAGGGATCGACATTTGATCGGGTTGAGTTTCGCATGTTGATCTCCCATGGTGCGGCCATGTTTATTGACCGTTTAAATCGGCTGGCGTCAATCCCGGCCCTGGTGTTGAGCACATTGTTCCTGGTGGCCTCGGCGCTGCCATCAGCGGCGCTCGGGTTGCTGCGCGATGCGGATATCGAACACGGGCTCAGCAAGTTGGCGGCGCCGGTCCTGACTGCGGCCGGGCTGAACGCCAAACGGGTGCGGGTCTTGGTGGTCAACGACGCCTCGTTCAACGCCTTCGTGGTGGATTCCCAAACCATCTTTGTGAACTACGGCCTGATTCTGAAAGTCACCAGTCCCGAGATGCTGCAGGCGGTGATTGGCCACGAGGCGGCGCATATTGCCAATGGTCACCTGTCCCGGCGCATGCAGAACATGCGCTCTGCCAGCTCAATCTCGGGTCTTGGTGTCGCACTGGCGGTTCTGGCCGCAGCGGCCGGCGCCGGAGAGGCCGCGGCGGGCATCGCCGTCGGCACCCAAAGTGCCGCCTTTCGCAGCTTTCTGGCCCATACACGTGCCGAAGAATCCTCGGCTGATCGCTCTGCCGCCGGCTATCTGACCCGCGCGGGCATCAGCCCACAGGGGCTGGTTGACCTGCATCAGGTTTTTTCCGGCCAGGACCTGCTGAGCACAGCCAATCAAGACCCCTATATGCGCTCGCACCCCCTCAGCCGCGACCGGCTACGCGCCGCCAAGGCCTATGTTGCCAGCTTTGGCGATCAAAGCACCCCCAACGCCGAGGCCAACTATTGGTTTGCCCGGGTCCGGGGCAAGCTGTCCGCCTTCAACCGGTCGCCAAAGTGGACCAAACGTCGCGCCAAAGAAGAGACCTCAAAAGACATTCGCCTGATGCGCGAAGCGGTGGCCTTTCACCGGCAAAACAACCTGAAAAAGTCACTGACGGCACTGAACGGCGCCCTGGCACAGCGGCCCAATGACGCCTATTATTATGAGCTGAAGGGCCAGATCCTGATGGAGAACCGGCGCTGGAGCGAGGCCCTGACAGCCTACCGGCGGGCCGTCGATCTGGCGCCCTCCGAAGCGCTGATCCTGGGCGGATATGGCCGTGCCTTACTGGCCGCCGGTCAACCAAAACAGGCCATCCAAGCGATGGAGAAGGCCCGTGCCCGCGATTTCCGCGATGCCCGGCTGCTGCGGGACATGTCGCTGGCCTATGCCAAGACAGGCCGAACCGGCATGGCGGCGCTGGTCACCGCCGAGAGATACGCCCTACAGGGCCGAATGGATGACGCAGGCCGACACGCCAAACGTGCCAGTGCTTTGCTGCCGCGAGGCTCTGCCACTTGGCGACGGGCACAGGATGTGCTTATCGCTGCAGAACAATACCAAAAAAGGAAGAATAAATGATCCGTTTTCCCCGTGCCCTTGCGGCGGGTATCGCTACCTCATTGGTGCTTTTGTCAGCCCCGGTTCAGGCTCTGGAGCTGACCAGTATGAGCGATGCCGAACGTGCCATATTTGGCGCCGAAGTGCGCGCCTACCTGCTGCAGAATCCAGAAGTGATCATCGAAGCGGTGAATCTGCTGGAGCAGCGTCAGGCCGAAGCCGAATCGATGCAGGATGAAGCGCTGGTCGCCGCCAATCTTGAAGAGCTGCAAAACGATGGCTATTCTTGGGTCGGAGGAAACCCTGACGGCGATATAACTCTGGTTGAATTCATGGATTATCGTTGTGGCTATTGCCGAAAGGCGGCCACCGAGGTGGCCCAGTTGCTTGCCAAGGATGGCAATATCAAATTGGTCATCAAAGAATTCCCAATTCTTGGCGAGGCATCCGTTCTGTCCTCCCGCTTTGCCATTGCCACCCGGTTGGCCGCCGGGGCCAATGCCTACAAACAAGTGCATGACGCGCTGATCGAATTTAGGGGCGAGCCAAACGACGTGGTCCTGCGACGTTTGGCCGAAGGGCTGGGGCTGGATGCGGATGCCATCCTAGCTCTGATGGACAGCCCAGAGGTCAATCAGGAATTGGCCCAGAACCATGCGCTTGCACAGCGGCTAAAGATCTCGGGAACTCCGACCTTTGTGATGGAGGACGAATTGTTGCGTGGTTTTTTACCTGCGGGTCAAATGTCGGATCTTGTTGCCATCAAACGCGACCAGCGCGGTTGATGTAGCTGTAGGGTGCGTGCTTGCACGCACCTTCGGCGGTCGCGGTGCGTGCAAGCACGCACCCTACACCACCCCAGCCCAAACAGCGTTATTCCGCGGCTTCAGCTGCCGCATCCAGTGCGGCGGCTTTTTTCTCAACCTCTTGCACAATGTGATCGACCATTTGCTCGTTGCTCATCTTGTGGCTGGCCTTGCCAGCCAGATAAACCATTCCGGCCCCGGCCCCGCCACCGGTAAATCCGACATCGGTCATCAGCGCCTCGCCCGGACCATTCACCACACAGCCAATAATCGACAGGCTCATCGGGGTATGGATATGGGCCAGTCGCTGTTCCAGTGACTCGACGGTCCTGATCACA